>CACYOR010000134.1 GCA_902775985.1 Oscillospiraceae bacterium | reverse complement strand
TTCCCTGGCCCTCACGGCCATGTGCCACACGAGCCTGCCCTACATGAAGGCGGGGGACCGGATCGTCAACATGGGTTCCAATTCCGCCTGGCAGCCGGTGCCCTATCAGACCGTCTACGGCGCCAGCAAGAGCTATGTGCTGAACTTCTCCCGCGCCCTAGGGCGGGAGCTGAAGCCCCGGGGCATCCAGGTGATGTGCGTCTGCCCGGGCTGGATCAAGACCGAGTTTCAGGAGCACGCCCGGCATGACGATTATATCCGCTATGTCGATCGCTGGTACGGCCCCGAGGAGGTGGCCGCACAGGCGCTCAAGGACCTCAAAAAGCACAAGACGGTCTCCATCCTGGGCCACCCCGTGCGCCGCCAGGTGCGCCTGGTGAAGTTTTTGCCGGTGAAGCTCGTCATGGATATCTGGTGCAAACAGCAGGGAATTCAATAGTCGGAAAAAACCAAACGCCTGCCGCGATCCGTCGCGGCAGGCGTTTGCATGTTTATTCCACCCAGAAGACGCGGCCCTCTTTGCGGGGCGCGGGGCGAGGCTCCTCGCCGTCGATGTAGCCGACGACACAGTGGCCGATGCCGACCCAGTCGCCTTCAATACCCAGCTCCCGGAGGATGGCCTTGCGCGGTTGATCCAGCAGCTGCCCAGACCCAGGTCGTGGGCCGCCTGCATGAGGTTGCCCATGGTGAGGCTGCCGTCATAGATGTGGTTGGGGCTGGACGGATCCGCCAGGACCAGCAGCACCGCCGGCGCGCCGTAGAAGGGGTCGAAGCCCTCCTTCCAGCCGCCGATCACCCGGTTCATCTCGCTCAGGCGGTCGCGGAGTTTTTTATCGGTGATGGCCACAACGATCGAGGACTGCAGGCCGTGGCCGCTGGCTGCGTAGAGCCCGGCCTCGATGATCTTTTCCAGATCCGCCTTCGGGGGCAGCTCCGGCTTGTATTTACGGATGCTGCGGCGGGTCAGCAAGCTGTCATAATTGGAATTCATGGGGACGCCTCCCTTGTGTTGTATCGTGACATATGATACGGCAGGTGGCAGATCCCGTCAAGAGAGACGGAATATCACTTGTCGAAATTGGCAAATTGTGGTAAACTTGCGGCAGAGGAGATGAGGCCCATGTCAGTGAGCATCCGGCGCGCGACGCTGTTCGACCTGCCCGGCGTCGCCGCGGTCTATGAGGCGATCCATGACGCGGAGGAGGCGGGCTTTCTCACGACCGGCTGGCTCCGGGGCGTCTACCCGGTGCGGGCCACAGCGGAGGCGGCGCTCCAGCGGGGCGAGTTGTATGTGCTGGAGGAGCGGAACCGCATCCTCGGCGCGGCGATCCTGAACCGGCGGCAGGTGGACGTCTATGCCCGGGCCGCCTGGCAGTATGAGGCGGCAGAGGAGCAGGTCGGCGTGCTGCACACGCTGGTGATCGCGCCGCGGCAGAGCGGCAAGGGCTACGGCCGGCGCTTTGTGGACTTCTATGAGAATTGGGCGCGGGAGAGGGACTGCACGGTGCTGCGCCTGGACACCAACGCCCGCAACGAGCGGGCCCGCCGCATGTACGCCGCGCTGGGCTACCGGGAGGCGGCCGTCGTGCCCACCACCTTCAACGGCATCCCCGGGGTCGACCTGGTGCTGCTGGAAAAGAAACTGTAATCGATAGAAAACCCAGCCTGCCGAATCGGCAGGCTGGGTTTGCGTCCGGGTGGGTTTCAGCGCAAGGGGAAAAACGATATTGACACGGCGTCAAAATGCTGCTATACTTCAAATTGACACGATGTCACTTTAACGCGGGAGGAGGATCCCGTGCGCCGAAACCAAAGACAGAGGGGGAAGACCATGCCGAAAGGATCCGCAGAACGAACCAACGCGCGGCGGGAGGAGATCCTCGCCGCCTGCCGGAAGCTCTATGAGACAATGAGCTTCAAGGAGATCAGCCTGAAGGAGATCGGGCAGCAGACCTCCTTTACCCGCACCTCGATCTACAACTATTTTGAGACCAAGGAGGAGATCTTCCTCGCCCTCTTCCAGCGGGAATACGAGTACTTCGCCCGGGATCTGGATGAACTCTGTGGGCGGGAGGAGGCGCTGTCCCTGGACGCGCTGGCCTCCGAACTGGCCCATGCGCTGGAGCGGCGGCCGCTGATGCTCAAACTTCTGAGCATGAACCTCTACGATATGGAGGCCAACTCTCGCATGGAGCGCCTGGTGGAGTTCAAGACCGCCTACGGGGAATCCAGCGCCGCGCTGGACCGCTGCCTGCAAAAGTTCCTGCCCGGTCTGGGTGAAGAGGGGCGGCGGACTTTCCTGTACGCCTTTTTGCCCTTCGTCTATGGCCTCTACCCCTATACCGTCGTGACGGACAAGCAGCGGCAGGCCATGGAGGAGGCGGGCGTGAACTACATCTACATGAGCAGCTATGAGATGGCCTACACCTTTATTCGAAGTATGTTGGGAGGACTGCTATGATCACCGTAAACATCTACTACAGCGGCGAAAACGGCAGCGCCCGCGCCTTCGCGGAGGAGATGGTCCGCAGCGGCGTCGTGGCGGATATCCGCGCCGAGGAGGGCAATCTGCGCTATGCCTACTTTTTCCCGATGGACGATCCCGAGACCCTGCTGCTCATCGACCAGTGGCGGGATCAGACGGCCATCGACGCGCACCACGCCTCCCCCATGATGGGGCGGATCCAAGCGCTGCGGGAGAAATATGACCTGCATATGAAGGTCGAGCGCTTCGCCTCCGACGAGGCGGGGCTTCCGGAGAAGGACTTGAAATTTATCAAACGATAAGGAGAAAGCGGTATGAGCAAGAAGATCACACAGACGGCCGGGCGCAGCCAGCTCGGCGAATTTGCTCCGATGTTCGCCCACCTCAACGACGATGTGCTCTTCGGTGAGGTCTGGAACGAGGAGGCCATCGACCTCAAAACCAAGTGCATCATCACGGTGGTGTCCCTGATGGCCTCGGGGATCACCGATTCTTCCCTCGGCTATCACCTGCAGAACGCGAAAAATCACGGTGTGAGCAAGGCGGAGATCGCCGCCGTCATCACCCATGCCACCATGTATGTGGGCTGGCCCAAGGGCTGGGCGGTGTTCCGCATGGCCAAGGAGATCTGGAACGAGGAGGAAGCGGCCCAGAGCGAAAAGGACGCCTATCAGAACACGATCTTCTTCCCCATCGGGGAGGAGAATCCCTATGGGCAGTTCTTCGTGGGGAAGAGCTATCTGGCCCCGGTCTCCACGGCGCAGGTCCCGGTCTTTAACGTGACCTTCGAGCCGGGCTGTCGCAACAACTGGCACATCCACCATGCCGCCAGCGGCGGCGGGCAGATGCTCATCTGCGTGGGCGGCCGCGGCTGGTATCAGGAGTGGGGCAAGGAGCCCGTCGAGATGACCCCGGGCACCGTGGTCAATATCCCCGCCGAGGTCAAGCACTGGCACGGCGCGGCCGGGGACAGCTGGTTCTCTCATCTGGCCATCGAGGTCGCCGGGGAGGAGACCTCCAATGAGTGGCTGGAGCCCGTGTCCGAGGAAGCATACAACAATCTGAAATAAAAGGAGTTTTTCAAATGAGTAAACTGGTCGCCTATTTTTCCGCCAGCGGCAGCACCGCCCGCCTAGCCCAGACCCTCGCCGCCGCGGCCGACGCGGCGCTCTATGAGATCAAGCCCGCCCTGGCCTATGAGCGGAAGGACCTGAACTGGATGGACAAGAAAGCCCGCAGCACCGTCGAGATGCAGGATCCGACCTGCCGCCCGGCGCTGGCCGATACCGCCGCACCGGTGGCGGAAGCGGATGTGATCTTCCTGGGCTTTCCCATCTGGTGGTATCGGGAACCCAGCCTGATCGACAGCTTCCTGGACGCCTACGATTTCTCCGGCAAGACGGTCGTGCCCTTCTTCACCTCGGGCGGCAGCCAGCTGGGCGAGGGCCAGGGACGCATTGAGACGCTGGCCAAGGGGGCGAAGGTCCTCGGCGGCAAGCGCTTCTCCGCCCGCGCCTCCGAGAGCGAGCTGAAGGCCTGGGTCGCGTCCCTGAACATATAAAATCGCTTATATGAAAAGAGCTCTGCGTTCCTTTGTACGCAGAGCTCTTTTTGACGCTTTTATGCCGTTTGACCTCAGTCCTCGATCGTGACCTCACCGTTTTCCCCGATGCTCACCATCATGCCGGTCTGCACGGCCTCCAGAAATTCATCCCCCAGCGAGTCCACCACGGGCATGGGGTTGTCCGTCCACACGTCGCCCAGGATCGCGCCAGAGGCGGCCAGGGAGTCGATGGGCTTGGAGAAGAGCATGCAGGCCGGGGCCTTGCCCAGGGCGCAGGCGGTGTAGAGCACCATGCCCCCGGTGGTGGAGCCGATGGTCATCGGCAGGCACAGGGCCTTGCCCAGCATGGGCTTTTTGTAGAGGTCGGCGTTGTTCTGGTCGCCGCATTTGACCTGCTTGTCGCCGAACATCAGGGCCATCTGATAGCTGGCCAGGGTGTTGAAGCCGCCGTGGCTCACCAGGGCTTCGGCCCGACAGGTGCCGGGGACGATAACACGGCCTTTAAAAACGTTCATCTCAGACCCTCCCTCCGGTGATGATGTCCAGGATCTCCGCCTCCGTGTAATAGCGGGCGCTGGTGTAAGTGCGCAGCTTGTTGGAGGAGGTGATCACGTTTTTCTTTTTGCAGAGGGGATTGTTCATGTACATGAGCGGGCAGATATAGCTCAGCACCACGCCCATGCGCTCCAGCCGGTAGGCGCTCATGGTTTTTTTAAACTCCCGGATGACCGGGGTCGGGGCGGTGAAGACCGTGGGCACGGCCACCTTCTTGCGGCCGTTTTTCTGAAGACCCGCTTCCACCGCGTCGGTCCAATCCTTGCACTGCTGCAGGGACATATGCGGGCAGCCGACAAAGCAGAGCTCCGGCTTGGCGTTCGGCTTTTTCCAGACGATGGGATAGTTGGCCTTGACGCGCTCCAGCTCCGCGTCGTCGATCACGTAGACCTGGGCGTCGGGGAGGATCAGGCTCTCGCCCAGCTCCTGCGCCTCGGGGGTGAGCCCGGCGATGTGGTAGAGGCCCACCGCGCCGTTGGAGGCGGTGGCCGCGCCGAAGTCCTTCAGATAGGCCTTGGCCTCGTCATTGAGCTCCGTGCCCAGCCAGGGCTCCAGCCCTTTGACGTAGGGCACCTCTTCCATGACCTTCATGCCGATGGCCGAACCCAGCAGCTGCGCCTCCGGCCGGTGCTGACACTTGACCTCCACGACCCAGCTGGCCTTGCGGCCCGCATCGGTCAGCAGGCCGAACTCGGGGACGAAGCCGGCGATGGAGCCCATCAGCTCGATCATGCCGGAGTTGCGGTTGCAGCGGGCGCCCAGCACGGAGTTGGCGTAGACCACGGCGGAGGATTCCGCCCAGGAGAGCACGTCGCCCTTTTTCGGCGTGTTGCCCACCTGGTCCAGATAGCAGGCGCAGGTGTAGTCATCATCGTTCGTGATGCCCAGCTTGCGCATCTGTTCCTCGTAGCGCTGCTGCTGGGTGTACATGATCTTCTTGAACACCAGGTCGTCCAGCAGGGAAGAGGGCACCCTGGGGTCCAGCGGCTTGGGGTCGGCGGTGAACCTCTGGTTGGCGGGGAGCCCGGCCGCGATCAGCGTGTCGTAGAGATCGTAGACCGGCTTCATGACCTCCAG
>CACYOR010000133.1 GCA_902775985.1 Oscillospiraceae bacterium | reverse complement strand
GCCCTTTGAAAAGGGCACCCTGCACCCCGCCTAAACTTTGTCACTCGCCGTTGGGCAGGGTGGAAAGGCCAGGGGCCTTTCCACCGCCCGGCAAGTGTTTTCCGTGGGCCGAAAGTCAAGGGGTACGGGTTGTATTGACTTGCGGCAATCTCCACCCGCAGGTATGCCCCCCTTGACTTTCGCCCCCGCTCCCCGTGACAGCCGTGACGACCGTGACGATGTTTTACACACCGCCTCCGCACTCCGAAAAGCTGTCACAGCTGTCACGGTCGTCACGCCTGGGGTTCCTCCAACGTGAGCTTGATACTCCGCCCGGCATGGGCATTGGGTTTCATATCCAGCCCCAGGGCGGCGACAAGTTCCGTGGCCGTCCCTCTCCACTCTGGCCGTTCCGCCGTTACCAGGGCGGCAACAGCCTCCAACACCGGGTCAGGCGGCTCCTGCCGCAGCTCCGTTTCCCGCCGCTCCAGCTCCCACACAAGCCGTTCCTCGTCCCGCTTGAGGTAGAGGCGCTGGTCTTGCTGATCCCGCCCAGAAATGTCCAGGGTGGCGGCGTTGTCTGCCCGCCGCTCCTTTTGGAGCAGAAAGGCCCCGTCTGCCGCACCCAATAAGCCGTTGGTGCCGGAGATCATATCAAACTTATCATCGGCCTGCTGCTTGCGGGTGTGATGTACAACCAGGAGGCAAACCCCGCTTATATCGGCAAACCGTTTCAGTTTGGTGATTACCTCATAGTCGTTGGCATAGCTGTACTTCTCTGCCCCGGCCTCCCGGATTTTTTGCAGGGTGTCGATGATAATAAGCCGGGTGTCCGTGTGTTCCCGGACAAAGCCCTTTAGCTGCTC
Source organism: Oscillospiraceae bacterium (assembly GCA_902775985.1). Taxonomy (GTDB): domain Bacteria; phylum Bacillota; class Clostridia; order Oscillospirales; family Oscillospiraceae; genus Limivicinus. Next base: position 8,031 of record CACYOR010000133.1, on the reverse strand, counting down.
CTCCAGGCCACCGCCGAGCTGCTTAGCTCCGATGGCAAAGAACAGGTTTCCGGTACTCTCTACTCCAAACATCCGGTACAACCGCTCCTGTAAGCGACGGTGGTTGTCCTCCAGGGCCAGATAGAGGACTGTCCCCTGGCGCACCTCATACCCCCACAGGGAAAGGCCCATACTCACATGATAGGCAAGCTGGGCCATGAGAAAGGACTTGCCCACCTTGGGAGCGCCCACAAAGAGATATGTCCCCGCATAGAGCAGACCGTCTACCACAGGAGGTCTGCCGGGGTACACCTGTTCGTAGAGGTCATTCATAGACACGGTAGGCAGATAGGCCGGGTCATTGACCCGGCTTATCTGCCGCAGGATTTCCTCCAAATCTCTTTCCGGGGGCTTGTGTTCTGTCACGCCCTCTGCTATACTTTGGTTAGGTTTTTGTGAGAGCGACTGTCCCCCGTCTGCGCCAACAGGCGGATATGGGGCAGTCGTTTTCTCTTGCAATCTATCCATCTATCAATCCTCCCTCATGCCGTCCATGATGGCGGCGATCAGCCGGATGGTGTCCAGCAACTCCCCATCCACGCCATTCCCGGCCTCGATACGCTCCAGTTCTTCCAGAACGGCGGCCAGCTCGTTCCGCAGGGCCTTATACACCCTGGGGTTGCCCTGTACCACCACATCCCGGCACAGCAGCCGTCGGGTGATGTAGTCCTGTTTGGTAAGGCCGGAGAGCCGCACAGCGGTTTCAATTTCCCTGTCCTCATCCGGGGACACCCGGAAAGCCACAGTTTTGTTTCTCCAGCGGTTGTGTCGGTCAAGATTTTTCACTGACATGATTTAGGCCCCCTTTCGCTCCATGTCCAGTTTGTCCGCCATCTCCGCCTGCCGGGTGGGGAACAGGTGGGCGTAGCGGTAGGTAATATCAATGCTTTCATGTCCCACCCGGTCAGCGATTGCCAGGGCCGTAAAGCCCATGTCAATGAGCAGCGAAATGTGGGAGTGCCTCAGGTCGTGTATTCTGATCCGCTTTACCCCGGCCTCTTTCGCACCCCTGTCCATCTCCCGGTGGAGGTAGGATTTTGTCACCGTGAAAATGCGGTCGGTGGGCTTCACCCCATACAGGCTCTTGATATAGTCTCGCATTTCTTCACAGAGGAAAGCGGGCATTTGAATGACCCGGTTGCTCTTAGGGGTCTTGGGGTCGGTAATCACATCCTTGCCCTTAATCCGCTGGTAGGACTTGGAGATGGTGACGGTCTGTTTCTCAAAGTCGAAGTCGCCAGGAGTGAGGGCCAGCAGCTCCCCCTCCCGGACGCCGCACCAGTAGAGCATTTCAAAGGCGTAATAGGAAAGGGGCTTGTCCATCATGGCCTCGGCGAATTTCAGATACTCCGCCTTTGTCCAGAACAGCATTTCCCGTCCCTTTGGCTTTCCCATATTGCCCGCCTGGGCAGCGGGATTGACCTTTAGATTGTAGTGCCGTACCGCATGGTTGAACACGGCGCTCAACTGATTGTGCAGCGTTTTTAAGTACACCGGAGAGTAGGGCTTGCCGTTCTTGTCCCGGTAACCCAGCATTTCATTCTGCCAGGCGATGACCTCCTTGGAGTGAATGTCGCACATCTTCCGCTTGCCGAAGTACGGCACCAACTTCTTGTAGAGGATATGCTCTTTCGTCCCCCAGGTGTTTTCCTTGATACGGCCTTTCATGTCCGCCACATAGACAGCCACGAAGTTTTCAAAGGTCATTTCCAGGTCGGCGGTCTGTTGTTGCAGGAATGTCCGCTCCCACTCCAGAGCCTCCCGCTTGGTGGGAAAGCCCCGTTTCATTTTCTTTACTTTCTTGCCCGTCCAGTCCTCGTAGTAAAAGGACGCATACCATGTGCCCTTTGCCTTGTCTTTGTATGCCGGCATTGTGGTTCCCTCCTTATTGTCTGTCCCGCAGCCCATAGAATTTTTCCTCGAAGTAGCGCCTGCTTACCCGTCCGGGAATGGTGAGAAAGCCTTTTTTCTTCAGCTCCTCGTTCATCTCCCGCACCAGCTTGTAGGCGTAGGGCTTGGAAATGCCCAGCTCCCTGGCGACCTCCTCTGCTCTCACAAACAGCTCCTTTTCCATGGTCAGCACCTCCTTATTTTAGTTTCGCAAATATGTTAATGTCACCATCTTCATTATACATTAACATAAGTGTTAATGTCAAGAATTTATTTCGCATTTTTGTTAAAGATTATCTTGCATCTTTCGCTTTTTTGCGCTATACTATTGGCAAAGGCGGTGGGATATTATGACAGTCGGAGACAAGATAAAGAAAATCCGCACCTTTCGAGGCATGACACAAAAGGAATTGGGGCTTGCTATCGGCTTTGAGGAAAAGGACTGCTGGACAAGATGGCCGAGGCGCTGCGGGTAGACCGCCAGAACTTCTACACCATCGCCCCCGGCTCTGCCGAGGACTTCATGCGGACATTCTTCTGGCTGGACGAGGACAGCCCTGGCGCTATCCGCCTGTTCCAACTTGTCCGCAATCCGGGCAGAGCAGGGGCCGCTGATGATACCGCTGTACGGTACAATGATAGCGATGACTGGCCCGCACACCCTCCCGTGGGTATGTACTTCCAGTATGGCCTTGTGGACGAGTTCATGCGGGAATGGCTTTTTCGTCAGCAGGAGTTACACGCCGGGGAGATCACCAGGGAAGAGTATTTTGAATGGAAACTCAACTGGCCCCATACCTGCGACGATGGCCTGGAAAGCGAATATTATATCCCTTGGCGGAAAAATAAATAAGACAAGCAAAAAAACCGCCCTGCTGAATTTGTCGTTCAGCAGGGCGGGACACAAATAGTATCAATCCAGTATCAAGAGCAGTATGGACGGGCAAAAAAGCCTGTATTCATGCGGGTTTTCGCCGTTTCGAGCGTCATTCCCACTCGATCGTGCCCGAGGGCTTTGGGGTCAGATCCCAGAGGACGCGGTTGACGCCCTTGACCTCGTGGGTGATGCGATCGACGATATGAGCCATCATCTTGAAGTCCAGCTCCGCCACCTCGGCGGTGACGGCGTCGACGGTGTTGACGGCACGGATCACGACGGGCCAGTCATAGGTGCGCAGGCCGTCGGTGATGCCGGTGGACTTGAAGTCGGGGACGATGGTGAAGTACTGCCACACCTTGCCCTCGAGGCCGTTGCGCTTAAACTCCTCGCGGAGGATGGCGTCGGACTCCCGGACAGCCTCCAGGCGGTCGCGGGTGATGGCGCCGACACAGCGCACGCCCAGACCGGGGCCGGGGAAGGGCTGGCGATAGACCATGTTGTCGGGCAGGCCGAGCTGCTTGCCGACGACGCGGACCTCGTCCTTATACAGGAACTTGACCGGCTCTACCAGCTCGAACTTCAGATCCTCGGGCAGGCCGCCCACGTTGTGATGGGACTTGACCGGACCGCTCTCCAGAATGTCGGGATAGATGGTGCCCTGAGCCAGGAAGCTGATGCCGTCAAGCTTATAGGCCTCCTCGGCGAAGACGTCGATAAACTCCTTGCCGATGATCTTGCGCTTCGTCTCCGGATCGGCCACGCCGGCCAGCTTGTCCAGGAAGCGATCCACCGCGTCCACATAGATGAGGTTGGCGTCCATCTGGTTGCGGAAAACCTCGATCACCTGCTCGGGCTCGCCCTTGCGCAGCAGGCCGTGGTTCACGTGCACGCAGGTCAGCTGCTTGCCGATGGCCTTGATGAGCAGCGCGGCCACGACGGAAGAGTCCACACCGCCGGACAGGGCCAGAAGGACCTTCTTATCGCCGATCTGCTCCCGCAGGGCGGCAATCTGCTCGTCGATAAAAGCCTGGGCCAGTTCGGGCGTGGTGATGCGCGCCATGCTCTCGGGGCGTTTGTTGTCTGCCATAGACTTATCCCTCCATATTTCTTTATTATTACTATGGCAATTAAATATTGCCATAGTAATGTCGCCATGTTTTGCGGTTGCCGCGTAAGCGGCGAGCAAAACGGTATCTAAATCGGATTATTAATGTGGCAATTTTTAATTGCCGAATTAATAACGGGATTATTATACTGTTTCACACTGTCGGGCGCAAGAAAAACTTACAGCGGCAGCGTAAAAATTACGGGCTTCCCGGCACAGAAGATTCGTCCGTTTTTCACAAGGACTTCCCCGCCGTCGATGAGATTCTCATACCGGCCGTCCGGCGCGTTCACTGGCACCTCGGCGCATTCGGAGTGCAGGGAGAAGACGCCCAGCTTCCGGCTCTGCTCGTCCTCCCGCTCCAGAAGGGCGATGTGATGCCCGTCGTCCGCCGCGGCCTTGAAGCCGTCCTCCGCGCCCAGCACCTCGTGCTTGATGGCGGCCAGGCGGCTCATCAGGGCGCTCAGATCCGTCCCCGTGTGCCAGTCCACCGGCTCCTTCTCGAAGAGGCTGGGCTGGTGGGTGTTGGCGGTCTCCTGCCCGGCGTAGATCAGCGTCGTGCCCTTGAAAAAGTAGAGCATGGCCGTGAAATTGACCAGGTCGCTCTCCTCTTTGACGAAGGAGGCGATGCGGGGCTGGTCATGATTTTCCAGGCAGCGCATCTTATTATAATTGAGGGGATAGAAGCCCTCCTGCAGATTCATCCCGTCCAGCCAGTGGGACAGGGCGATCTCCCCGCGCAGATAGCGGTCGAAGAGCTCCCGGATGTCGTACTCATATTCCAGGTCAAAGGCGGAATAGGCCTCGTAATCCGTGGTGGAGGTAAAGCCCTTGCGGCGGGCGAAGGCGCCGAAGCCGCTGTGCACCGTCTCCGCCAGCCAGATGCAGCCGGGACGGACCTTCTCCACCGCGGCGCGGGCTTCCCGCCAGAACTCCACCGGCACAAAGGAGGCCACGTCGCAGCGAAAGCCGTCCACGATCTCCGCCCAGGCGCAGAGGGATTCGATCTGATAGTCCCAGAGGCCGCGGACGGAATAGTCCAGGTCGATCACGTCGGCCCAGTCGCCGATCTTGTTGCCGGGCTTGCCGTCCTTGTCGTGATAGAAAAACTCCGGATGCTGCTCAAAGAGGACGGAGTCGGGGGAGGTGTGGTTATAGACCACGTCGATCATCACCTTCATGCCCCGCTTGTGGATCTCCTCCGCCAGGGCGCGGAAATCCTCCATCGTGCCATAGGCCGGGTTCACGCTCCGGTAATCCCGATTGGCATAGGGGCAGCCCAGACTCCCCTTTTTCCCCTTGACGCCGATGGGGTGGATGGGCATGAACCAGATGATATCCGTGCCCAGGGCCCGGATGCGGTCCAGATCGGGGATGACGGCTCGGAAGGTCCCCTCGGGCGTGTGGCTGCGCACGTAGACAGAATAGATGATCTGCTTTTGCAGATTGGGATCGGTGTTCTTCGCCATGTTACAGCTCCTCCGTTTTCGCGTCTTTTTTCTCCCGCTCGTCCATTTCGTCCAGGCGTTTTTCCAGGGCCTGCATATAGCCGGCGGTGATAATGCCGGAGGGCAGCGCCACCACGGCCACGCCGAAGATGGACGAGAGCATGGCCACGGCCCGGCCGATGGTCGTAACCGGATAGATATCGCCGTAGCCCACCGCCGTCAGGGAGATGGTGGCCCAGTAGACCGCCTCGAAGAAATTGTCGAAGGAGTCCGGCTCGGCGTTAAAGATGATCATGGCGGAGATAATAATGAAGGCCAGGGCCAGCGTGCCCACCGCGGCCAGGGATTCTTTCGAGCGGCGCAGCACCTCGGCGATGATGCGGATGCTCTTGGAATAGCGGGCGGCGCGAAAGACGCGGAACACCCGGAAGGCCCGGCTCATACGCAGGACACGCAGGAGCTTGAAGCTGCTGTTGAGTACCGTCAGAGAGGGCAGGATGGACATCAGATCCACCAGCGCCATAAACGTGAAGGGGTAGAGCGCAAAGGACAGGCCGCCCCGCCCCAGCTTATAGTCCGCCGTCATCCAGCGCAGCAGATAGTCCACCAGGAAAATCCCCACGCAGACCTTGTCCAGCACCAGCAGCGGCTCCGGCGTCACCTTATACAGCAGCGGCAGCAGGCTCAGCACAATGACCAGGATCATAAAGCTGTCGTAGATCGCGCTCAGCCGGTCCTTCTCCTTGGCCAGTTCGATGACCTCATAGATGCGTTTTCTCATAAAAAACCTCCGCAGGAAAGTCTCTCCTGCGGAGAATATTATAAACCATCCGGTAAGGGTGTCAAGATTCAAGTCCCGTTTCGACTGAGGATCCCGCGCCCGCGCAAATGAATAAAAACCCGTTTTCATAGTCTTTTGGTATTTTCTTCATACCGGATTCATATCGCTATATTTCGTCGCATAGGATTTTTGCGGCGCTTCGCTTTATTTATATCTTGCAAACGAATGAATATTTATGTATAATAGCGCACATAGCATTTGTATTTTGGGAAAAGAGGGATACATATGGAAGCATTCGTCGAAACCATCTCCTCCGTCAATGGCGTCCTCAACGGCTTCGCCTGGGGCCCGGTCATGCTGCTTCTTCTGGTGGGCACGGGCGTGTATCTGTCCGTCCGCTGCGGCTTCATCCAGTCCCGCCACTTCGGCTGGATCATGAAAAACACCGTGGGCAAGCTCTTCCAGAAGCAGGATAAGGACCACGGCAGCAACCTCTCCCCTTTCCAGGCCGTCTCCACCGCGCTGGCGGGCACCGTCGGCACCGGCAACATCGCCGGCGTCACCGGAGCGCTCTTTGCCGGCGGTCCCGGCGCCGTGTTCTGGATGTGGGTCTCCGCTTTCTTCGGCATGTGCACCAAGTACGCCGAGATCGCCCTGGCCATCCAGTATCGGGAGACCGACGAGAAGGGCGTCTATCACGGCGGTCCCATGTACTATATTGAAAACGGCCTGGGCAAGAGCTGGAAATGGCTGGCCGTCATCTTCGCGATCTTCGGCGGGCTGGCCAGCTTCGGCATCGGCAACATCGCCCAGAGCACCGAGATCGCCTCGGCCCTGCAGAACCTCTTCGGTCTCGACAAGCTGGTGGCCGGCATCATCCTGGCAGTGCTGGTGGGCTTCGTGCTGATCGGCGGCGTCAAGCGTATCGGCACGGTCACCTCCTATCTGGTGCCGGTGATGGCCGTGTTCTACATCGCGGCCGGCATCCTGGTCATCCTCCTGCGCATCACCCAGATCCCCGCGGCCCTGGTGCTGATCGTCAAGAGCGCCTTCAGCTTCAAGGCAGTGGGAGGCGGCATCTTCGGCTATGCCATCATGCTGGCCATGAAGAACGGCTTTGCCCGGGGCGTGTTCTCCAACGAGGCCGGCCTCGGCTCGGCGCCCATGGCCCACGCGGCCTCCTCCACCGAGGAGCCCTGCGAGCAGGCCATCTGGGGCGTGTTCGAAGTCTTCATCGATACCATCGTCATCTGCACCATCACCGCTCTCGCGGTGATCCTCTCCGGCATTCTGGATGCGGGCAGCGTCAGCACATACGGCTCCAACGGCGCCGCGGCGGCCGCCGCCTTCAACAGCATCCTGCCCGGCAGCATCGGCGGCATCGTCATTCAGATCGGCCTGCTGCTCTTCTCCCTGTCCACCGTCATCAGCTGGGGCTATTACGGGGCCAGTTGCTGGGGCTATCTGAGCAAGGGCAGCAAGATCGTGACCGGCATCTTCAACGTCGTCTTCGTCCTCATGTGCATTGTGGGCTCCGTCGGCTCCGGCGCGCTGATGTGGGACATTGCCGATACTCTCAACGGCCTCATGGCCATTCCCAACCTGATTGCCCTGCTGTTCCTCTCCGGCACGGTTGCCAAGCTGACGAAGGACTATCTCGCCCGGCACAAGCTGAAATAATCTGGTTTTATCCTCTCTTTTCGCCCCGCGTTCCTCCCCGACGGAGGGCGCGGGGCAAATTTTTTCCAAAAAAATAAAGGGAAAAGCGAATTTGCGTCGTATAAATAAAGTGAAAGCCTGCAAATAAAAAGTCAAGCCCCAAAAAGGACTTGAGTGGAAGAAAATATGCAGGCGGCAGGTAGGCCAAATGGGCAACACAAAAAAGCCA
>CACYOR010000132.1 GCA_902775985.1 Oscillospiraceae bacterium | reverse complement strand
TGAAGAGTAAGAAGCAGAAGGGCAAGTAGAAAAAAAGACAGTAGTTAAGTGGTGGGGCACCAAATTTCGAAAAGCTCGCAAAGCCAGTAATATCAAGGGCTTCCGAGTGCGATTTTAGCGCAGTACGGTCTCAAGGCCGCCCGCCGCGCTCCTCAGTTCTCCAAGCGCTGAGCATTACGCCTACAGGCACTCACTTCGGTGGGTGCCTTTTTTTGAGGTTATTCCTCTCAATCTTCCCGAAAAAGGTGTCGCTATGGTTCATCTTTTGTTGGTCATCATCTATCTGTCCTTTATCAGCCTCGGCCTGCCGGATTCCCTGCTGGGCGCGGCCTGGCCCAGCATGTATCCGCAGCTGGGCGTGCCGGTCTCCTATGCCGGGGCCATCTCCATGATCATCGCCCTGGGCACCGTCATCTCCAGCCTCCAGAGCGACCGGATCACCCGGAAGCTGGGCACCGGGAAGGTCACGGCCATCAGTGTCGCCACCACGGCACTGGCGCTGTTTGGCTTCTCCGTCAGTCGCTCCTTCTGGATGCTGTGCCTCTGGGCCATCCCCTACGGCCTGGGCGCCGGCAGCGTGGACGCCTCGCTGAACAACTACGTGGCACTCCACTATGAGAGCAAGCACATGAGCTGGCTGCACTGCATGTGGGGCATCGGCGCCACCGTCGGGCCGTACATCATGGGCTGGGCCCTGACCGGCGGCCTGGGCTGGAACCGGGGCTACCGGATCATCTCCCTGCTGCAGATCGGGCTGACCGCCATCCTGATTTTCAGCCTGCCCCTGTGGAAAGGCCGCCCGCAGGCAGCGGACGGCGCTTCGGCCGAGGCCACCGGCCCCCTGTCCCTGCGGCAGATCGTGCGCATCCCGGGCGTCCGGGAAGTGATGCTCTGCTTCTTCGGCTACTGCAGTGTGGAGCAGACCGCCGGGCTCTGGGCCGCCAGCTATCTGACCCTATACCGCGGCGTCGCTCCCGAAACCGCCGCCTCCTTTGCCAGCCTCTTCTTCCTGGGCATCACTGTCGGCCGTGCGCTCAGCGGCTTCATCACTCTGAAGCTCGACGACGTAAAAATGGTACGCCTGGGCCTCGGGATCATTCTGCTGGGTGTGCTCATCATGCTGCTGCCCCTGGGGCAGACGATCTCCCTGGCCGGGCTGATCCTGATCGGCCTGGGCTGCGCGCCCATCTATCCCTGTCTGATTCACTCCACCCCCGCCCACTTCGGCGCGGATCGCTCCCAGGCGATCATCGGCGTGCAGATGGCCAGCGCCTACGTGGGCACATGCCTGATGCCGCCCGTGTTCGGCCTGATCGCCGGGGCGCTGAGCACGGCGCTGCTGCCGGTCTATCTGCTGCTGTTCCTGCTGCTGATGAGCTGGATGCACGAGCGATTGATCCGCAAAGCCGGTACATAAGCACACGCGGCCCCCATCTGACGATGGGGGCCGTAACATTTTCTGTTATGCCAGAATCCCTTGGATGGCCGCTCGGCCCGCCTCGATGAGGAGGGAGGCGTCCATGGAATAGGTGATGCTGTCATAGCCCATGGCCAGATCGGCCCGGGCGATGGCCGGATCCGCCGCATAGATCAGCGATGGCTTGCCCGCCGCCTGGCAGACCGCCTGGATGCGCCGCAGGGCCGCCAGGAAATCCGGGTGGTCAAACTGCCCCGGGATGCCCATGGCGGTAGAGAGGTCATAGGGCCCGACAAAGATGCCGTCGATGCCCGGCAGGGCCACGATCTCCTCCAGATGCTCCAGGCAGCCCAGGCTCTCACACTGGGGGATCAGCATGGTCTCCCGGTTGGCCGTCTCAAAGAGGGCCGGCAGGCCGTGCCGGGCGTAGTCTTCCTGCCAGAAGCCGGTGCCCGCGCTGCCGGAGACGCCCCGCTCCCCTAAAGGCGCGTATTTCCCATAGCGGACCACCGCTTTGGCCTCCTCCACGCTGTTGAGCTGGGGGATGATCAGGCCCATGGCGCCGGCATCCAGCATTTTCAGGATGGGCGCGCGGGAGATCTCCTGCACCCGGGCAAAGGGCGTCGTCCCGTAGAGCTTGGCGCAGCGGATCAGATCCAGCGCCGACTGGGGATCGCCCGCGCCGTGCTCCGTGTCGATGATGATATAGTCAAAGCCCGCCAGGGCCAGGGCCTCCGCCGCGGTGGGCGAGGCGATCTCCAGAAAGCTGCCCACGGTCGTCTCGCCGCGCAGCATTTTTTCCCGTGCCGTGTTTTTCATTGTCCTGACCTCCGTCTTTGCCTTTTTCCCTACCGTACCACAGGAATCCCGGGATTGCAAGCGCGATGTAAAACCGTTATAATAAGGAAAAGCCCTCAGAAAGGGACGCTTTTTATGGACAAAAAACGCATTGCCTGGGTCGACACCGCGCGCTTTTTCTGCATGCTGGCCGTGATGGCCAACCACACGCAGTTCACCAACGCCAAGCTGGACAGCTTTGTCGAGCCCTTTTTTCTGAATATGTTCACCTTTGCCGCCGGCTATGTCTACACCCATCGGTCGGGCTTCGGTGTCTTCTTCCGCAAAAAGCTCCGGCAGCTCTTTCTGCCCTGGCTGCTTCTGAGCACGCTGACGATCCTGCTGGCCCAGATTTTTTCCTTCCAGAGCCACGATCCGCTCCTCCTCGCCCTGAGGAAAAACCTGCTGCAGATCCGCTACTTTGGGGACGAGATGTGGTATGTGGCGGCGCTGTTTGTGAGCTTTCTGCCCTTTTATTTTGTCGTCGCCTGCTACGAGGCGGGCGGTGAACACAAGGCCCGCCGGGCCCCGGTCCTGCTCCTGCTGGTCTTTGCGCTGGCCGTCGCGTCCGACTGTCTGATGCAGTTCAGCCCGGCGGAGCGTTTGCCCTGGTACAGCGGCACCAGGCTGTTTTCCCTCCCCTGGCACCTGGAATACGTGGGGCCGATGCTGTTTTATATGACTTTGGGCTATTTCTTTCGCCGCTACGGCGAGGGGCTCTTCGACCGGCTGAACCGCCGCTGGCTCTGGCCGCTGCTGCTGGGGCTGTATGTGCTGGTGGTGATGGTGCTGCCGCTGCGGGTGGGCGGGATCTTCGGCTTCCCCCGCGTGCTGTTTCTCTATCTCTGCGCCTTGCTCGGCATTGTGACCCTGATCACCATGGGCAAGAGCCTGCCCTCCAACGCCTTTGTCCGCTTCGTCGGGCAGAACACGATCCTCTACTACGGCCTGCACGGAAAGGCCGAGAGCGCCGTGCAGCAGCTGCTCCACCGGCTCTGGCCCCGGATCGGCGACTACTATTTTAACGAGGTACCGCCGGCCCAGGTCCTCGCCGTCGCGGTGGCGCTGGTCGTCGCGGTGCTGCTCGTCCCCGTTGTCTGGCTGATCCTCCGCTATCTGCCGATTCTGGCCGGAAAAACAAGCCGTAAAAAAACTGGCTCGTCCTGAGGGACGAACCAGTTTTTTGTTTATGCTCGGGAAGGCTTATTTGCCCATGTTCATCTGGGCAGCGACCTCGGCGGCGAAGTCCTCTTCCTTCTTCTCGATGCCCTCGCCCTTGACGAAGTGGACAGCGTCAACAAACTTGACGGAGCCGCCCAGCTTCTTGGCGGCGTCGGCGATGTAGCCCTCAACGGAGCCGGAGAACAGGTCGGAGCGGACAAAGTCCTGCTGCAGCAGGCAGTTCTCTTTGTAGAAGGCGTTGATCTTGCCGGCGGCGATCTTCTCCTTGATGGCGGCGGGCTTGGCGGCCATCTTCGGATCGTTGTCCATCAGGGCCACCTGAACCTCGAGCTCATGGTCGATGTCGGCCTGGGGAACCAGGGACTTGTCCCAATACTTGGGATTCATGGCGGCGATCTGCATGGCGACGTTCTTGCCGATCTCGGTGGCGTCAATGTCGCCCTCGACGGCCAAGTTCACCAGCACGCCGTGGGTGCCGCCGGCGTGGACGTAAGCCACGTTGGTGGGATTGGCAAAGCGGACGAAGCGGCGGATCTGCAGGTTCTCACCGATGGACATGACCTTCTCGGGCAGGATCTCGGCCACGGTCAGGTCGCGCTCGGGGTACTGGCACTGGAGCAGAGCCTCGACGTCGGCAGGATCGTTCTTCAGGACGACCTTGCAGATGTCCTTCACAAACTGCTGGAACGCCTCGCTCTTGGCGCAGAAGTCGGTCTCGCAGTTGACTTCCACAACGGCGCCGACGCCGCACTTGGGGCAGACGCGGGCATAGGCCATGCCCTCGGCGGCGATGCGGCCGGCCTTCTTCGCGGCCTTGGCCAGGCCCTTTTCGCGCAGCCAGTCAACGGCCTTTTCCATATCGCCATCGGTAGCCTGGAGAGCCTTCTTGCAGTCCATCATGCCGACGTTGGTCATCTCACGCAGAGTCTTAACATCCTGAGCGGTAAAAGCCATAATAATGTTCCTCCTAATTTTGTTCTCGAAAAAAGGGGCGCGGTATGGCGTCCCTTTTTGTGTATCCTTACTCTTCGACGGTCTCGACGGCCTCGGCCATAACAGCCTCGGGATCCTCGGCGTCGGCGCCCTGACGGCCTTCCTGCACGGCGTTGGCCATGGTGGAGGCGATCAGACGGATGGCGCGGATGGCGTCATCGTTGGCGGGAATGACGTAATCGACCTCATCGGGGTCGCAGTTGGTGTCGACGATCGCGACGATGGGGATGTGCAGCTTGCGGGCCTCGGCAATGGCGTTGTGCTCCTTGCGGGGGTCAACCACGAACAGGGCGCCGGGCAGCTTCTTCATGTCCTTGACGCCGCCCAGGTACTTCTCGAGCTTCTCCATCTCGCCCAGGTGCTTCATGACTTCCTTCTTGGGCAGCATGTCGAAGGTGCCGTCTTCCTGCATCTTCTTCAGCTGGGCCAGACGGTCCACGCGGGTACGCATGGTCTTGAAGTTGGTGAGCATACCGCCGAGCCAGCGGGCGTTCACATAGTACATGCCGACGCGGGAAGCTTCCTCGCGCACAGCGTCGGTGGCCTGCTTCTTGGTGCCGACGAAGAGGATGGTCTGGCCGTTGGCAGCCAGGTCGCGGACGAAGTTATAGGCCTCTTCCAGCTTCTTGACGGTCTTCTGCAGGTCGATGATGTAGATGCCGTTACGCTCGCAATAGATGTACTCGGCCATCTTGGGGTTCCAGCGGCGGGTCTGGTGACCGAAGTGGACACCGGCTTCCAGCAGCTGCTTCATGGATACGACAGACATTTTGGGTTCTCCTTCTTTTTTGTTATTTTCCTCCGGAGACTTCCACCTCTCCGCCCAACCGGATCCCGGCCACGTGGGAGAAAAGTCCATCTCCGTGCGAAATGCCTTGATATAATACCAGAAGTATGCCCGTTTTGCACGTGGGAGAAAAGTCCATCTCCGTGCGAAATGCCTTGATATAATACCAGAAGTATGCCCGTTTTGCAAGGGGTTTTTGCCGGATTTTTCAAGGTTTTTTTCATTTTCCGAGTCGTTTTGAACGGGACAGGCTCTACTTTGGCCCCAGGGAATTCTGCCGGCTTTTCATCCGGGCCAGCTCCTTCTCGCTCTCCAGCGCGGGCGAGGCTTTTGCCGGCGGGTCGTAGGAAACCGGGACGTCCCGGGGAGCCTTTCGCTCCGGGCGCTTCCCGCTTGCCTGCCTCCGGAAATCCCGGCGGCGCAGCGTTTCCAGAAGGACGGGCACCAAAAGCAGCGCCAGAGCGATCCCCACAAGCCACCAAAGCGCTTCGTTCATGTCTCTTCTCCTTTCTCGCCCAGCCTGCCATAATACCAGCCGCTGGTGCCGCCGTGCTTGACCAGGCAGCCCCGGCTCGTCTTCTCCACCACGCGCACGCGATCACCCTTTTTAAGGGGCAGCACATAGTCGGTGCAGTCGTTGCAGTCGGTAAACTCCCTGTCTGTAAAGAGATACTTGGTCAGGATGTCCATCTCATAGCCGGTGCGGACATGGCGGCAGCGGGAGAATTCCTCGCCCCGCTCCAATACCTGCACCCGGCTGTCGCCCCAGCGGATGTAATAGGACGGCCCGCCC
>CACYOR010000131.1 GCA_902775985.1 Oscillospiraceae bacterium | reverse complement strand
CATGCGCCTCGCCTCCCCTTGCTCCTATTCTAACACAACAAAGTACCCATAGAAAGTGCTTTCGCACTCCCTATGGGTACTTTGTCTACAGGCTGAAACGCACAGAGGAAACACCTCTGTGCGTTTTGATTTGTATGGGGTTTCAGCGTTTGTCCTTGTCGATGAACTCCAGCGTGACCGTCGCGAGGGCCGCGTAGAGCATTGTCCGGAGGAGCAGCTCGGCCCAGCAGATGGCGATGTTGCTGCGGGAGGTCTCATACTCCGGCATGAAGCTGGCCTCGCCCAGGGTGTCCTGCAGCGTGCGGCGCACGTTCTCCCAGCCCAGAAGATCGATGATCTGCTCCACGCGGAACTTATAGGGGATGGGCGTGTTGAGCGATTCCTTCATATTGGGATCCCCGGCCAGGGTATCCGCCAGCTCTCCCAGCGTCGTGCGGGCGCAGATCTCCTGGTCCAGGTAGGGCGCCAGCAGCGGCTTCAGGCCCGGGACGCCCTGATCCTCCGCCATCTCGGCCAGCTCCTCCACGGTGAACACGGCGCCGATGGGCATTTCGCGCAGCTGCTTGACGGTCGGATTGCTCTTCTGCTGCAGGATCTCCACCGCCTGGCCCAGGCTAAGCGTCCCGCTGATCTCCCGCTTGCGCATGCCGACCACGCTGTTCCAGACCGAGGCCAGAGGGGCGTGGTTGTAGTCCGCCTGGGAGGAGAGGGCGATGATCCCGTAGCGGGAGACGGTCAGCTCCGAGAGCGGCTCGCCCCATTCCGGCAGGTCCAGCATGCCGCCGGAGAAGACCAGCTGGAAAATCAGCAGAAAGGGCATGAGCGTCATGGCGGCGGTCGTGTTGCGCGCCAGGCTGGACATCCACAGGGCCAGCACATCTGCCGCGAAGGAGACAAAGAACATGGTGATGCCCATATCCACGATCATCCAGGGGGTGAACATCCCCTTGGCGGGGAACTGGACGCCGACCGCGCGGCAGATATACATGGTGAGGCCCGTCTGCAGCAGACAGAGGAGCGCCTGATAGATCAGGTGCGCCAGGATATAGGACGAGACGTGCATGCCGGAGCGGTGCTCCCGCTTGACCACGTCCCGCTCCCGGCAGATCACCTGGATGGAGTTGAAGCAGCCGTTCCAGATCGCCACGCAGACCAGGGCGAGCGTGCCCATCATCGTGCCCTCCTTGCTCAAAAAAAGCATGGAGCGTATCACCATGGCCACAAGTCCCGCGATGACCGCCGCCATCGGGAGCACTTTCCATTCGTTCTGATAGATGAACATCCTCAGAAACTTGCCCAGATAGATCCCTACCTGGGAAGAGCGTCCGCGGTGACGGATTCTCCACCGCCGGACGGAAGTATCCACCGTCGTCTCAGGCATGCTGCACCTCCGCGTACTTCGCGATATAGGTCTCCGCCAGGCCCTCGCCGCCGGTACTCACGGGGTTGATGGACTTGACGACCTCCTCCATTCTCTCTTTGCCGAAGAAGGCGCGGCAGTCCGCCACGCTGCCGTAATAGGCGAGGCGCCCGACCCGCTTGTCGTCCTTGGCCAGGACGATCACATCGTCGAACAGGTCGATCACCCGGTCCGGGGTGTGGGTGATGACGATCACGATCTTGCCCCGATCGGCGATCCGCCGCAGCTGCTCCATGAGCTCCCGGGCCATGGTGCCGTCCAGGCCGGAGTCCGGCTCGTCAAGGATAAACAGGGAGGGATTGCTGATCAGCTCCATGGCGATGGACACCCGCTTTTTCTGGCCGCCGGAGAGCTTTTCGATGAGATGGCTGCGCGAGGGTGTCAGGCCGAACAGATCCAGGACCTCGTCCACCCGGGCCCGGCGATCCGCCGCGCTGGTGTCCATCGGCAGGCGCAGGCGCGCCGTGTCCAGCAGCGTACTGTAGATGGTATCCTTGCCGCGCATGGTATCCTGCTGCGGGGCGTAGCCCACCTGGTACTGGAGCTTTTTATACTGCCGGTACAGGTCCTCGCCGCCCAGCAACACGCTGGCGTCCGCTTTTTCATAGCCGCTGATCGCGTTGAGAAAGACCGTTTTGCCCGCGCCGGAGCCGCCCAGCAGCAGCACCATATGCCCCTGCGGGATGCTCAGATGCACATCCCGGAGCAGGATCTTTTTCTCAAAGCCCTCCCGCACGGTCCTCACACGCAGGTTCACGGTCAAGCCGTCCTTGAGCACCTCGGCCGAACCGGTACTGGCGATCGAGGCGAGCTCCTTGCGGATGTCCTCCACCTTCCAGAGGGGCTGATATTTGCCGGAAAGGCCCCAAATCGCCGCGGGCAGGCCGGCGAGCAGAACCCACAGCCAGAGCCAGCGGCGGCGCACGCCGTAGACCTCGATCAGCCCGGCGTAGACGCGGATCGAATAGATCAGCAGGATCAGCTCCAGCATCATCTCCAGCACCAGCAGGGACAGGGCCACGCCGCTGGCGGTGTCAAACCCGGTACCGCTCGGCTGGATGAACTTCAGCGCCACGCGGACCGCCGTGACCAGGAACGAGACCACGGTCGTGACCCGGCCTTCGGCCTCCCGGCCAGCGCACTTGGAGAGCATATACTCGCGGGCGAAGGGCACCAGCGCCCACCAGCCCGGCAGCCCGGATTTTTTCAGCAAAAACCACAGACCAAAGATATACAGAACTGTCGCCGCTATGTTCAGCCAGGCGTTCGATCCGAACAGCAGGATCAGAAGAACATCCATATCATCCGTCCTTTCTCCCGGGAGAGATCATGTGTTATCATCGTATCACGCAATCCCGCCGATTACAAGAAAGAATCCGCGCTTTTCTCCGGACAGGCTGTGAATCCGGCTTGCTTTTCGGCGAGATCTCTGGTACTCTGGATTGGGAAGAGAACGCCATAGCGACCGACCGGCGGCGTCTGCGGCGCCGCGCCCCGTGAAAGGAGCGGTATCCATGAAAGAAATGCCCTATCAGCAGGTGAAAGAACGCGTGGAGAGGGAGGACAAGGTCCTGAAAAAGCTGGTGATCGAGACGGGGATCGGCATGCTGGCCGCCCTGCTGCTCACCCTGGCCCTGACCCACTGAAAAAACACAGATATCATATCGCCCGGCTGAAACCGTGTCAGCCGGGCGATATTTTTACTCTTATAAAAAGGATTTCGCGTCTCTCACTTCTCCGAAAGGGCGATGACCTGTTTTTCCTCATCGGGGACAAAATAGGTGCTGCGGATCTCGCGATACACGCCGTCCACGTCCCGCTCGCTGAGGATACGGTAGAGCTTCTCATGGGCCTGGTACAATTCCTCGGCCCGACCGGTGGCAAGCATCAGCTCCACGCTCTCATGCCGCATATCGTGGGTCATGAGGCGGACCGTGGCGGCGATGCGCTCCACCACCCGATTGTGGGCCAGGGCCATCATCGCCTCATGAAAAACGTCGTCCCGCTTGAAGACTTCCTCCACGGAGGGCTTTTTCTTGCGGCAGGCCTTGCCCAACGCCACCAGAGGTTCGGAGAGGGTGGCAATTTCCGCGTCGCTGGCGTTGCGGATCACGGTCAGCATGGTGCCGGTCTCCATGATCTCCCGCAGGTCCAGCAGCTCGTCGTAGCTGTCGCCCCGGCTGAGGATAATGCCATAGAGCAGGGGGGAGATCATGGGCTCGGCAAAACCCTCGCAGACGAAGGTGCCCACCGGGCGGCGGATTTCCAGCACGCCCATGGCCACCAGGATCTTGATGGCCTCCCGTGTGGTGTTGCGGGCCACGCCGAACTTCTCCGACAGCTCCACTTCCGTGGGGATCTGCTCGCCGGGGCGGAGTTTTCCCTGAATCAACTGCTCGGTAAACGTATCGATGATCTGCTGCACAGCGTTATTGCTGATTTTCTGCACGTCCATAGCGCACCTCAGGTCTGTTGCTTCTAAAGTAAAGTGTAGCAAGAAAAAAAGCCGCTGTCAAGGAAGGAAATGGGAGGAAGCGGCCGGGATGCGCAAGATTGTCAATATACTAACTAAGTTTTTGTGCAAAACGCAAGATTCATTGAAATTATTTTTAGTCAAATCTCTCATTTTTTATGAAATTTGCTCAAATCTCTTGACAGAGGGCAACGGGAGCGGTATCTTTAAATCACTCAATGTTGAACGTTGAATATTCAAGGAGTCGCTGCCTGACAGGCAAGAGTTCCGCGGCCGCGCTCCCGTGGCGAAAGGAGTTTGGAAATGAACGAATCCCTTAGTATTCCCAAGCTGCAAAACACCTGCATCGACCTGAAAAAGCACGTCATCGATATGATCTGGAAGGCCAAGTCCGGCCACCCGGGCGGCTCCCTGTCCGTGGCGGAGTTCATGACCGCCTGCTACTTCAAGTACATGAACGTCGACCCGCAGAACCCCCGCTGGCCCGACCGGGATCGCTTCGTGCTCTCCAAGGGCCATGTTTGCCCGGCCCAATACGCGGCGCTGGCCATGAAGGGTTTCTTCCCCATGGAAGTCCTGGACACGCTGCGCAAGGAGGGCTCTCCCCTGCAGGGTCACCCCAGCATGAACAAATGCCCCGGCATCGACATCTCCACCGGCTCTCTCGGTCAGGGCCTGGCCTGCGCGGTGGGCATGGCGCTGGCGGCAAAGCTGGACGGCAAAGACTACCGCGTGTTCAGCGCGGTGGGCGACGGCGAGTGCAACGAGGGCGAGATCTGGGAGGCCTGCGGCACCGCCCACAAGTACAAGCTGGACAACCTGGTGGTTTTCGTGGACTGGAACGGGCTGCAGCTGGACGGCACCTGCGAGGAGATCATGCCGCCGGTCAGCCTGGCAAAGAAGTTCGAGGCCTTCGGCTTTGAGGTCTATGAGATCGACGGCAACGACATGGCCCAGGTCGTCGAGGCGATGGACAAGGCGCTCGCCTCCAAAAACGGGCTGCCCAAGTGCATCGTCGGCAAGACGGTGAAGGGCAAGGGCGTCTCCTTTATGGAGAATCAGGTCGGCTGGCACGGCGTGGCCCCGAACGACGAGCAGTACCGCCAAGCCATGGCCGAGCTGGAAACGCAGTATGTGGCGTGCTGAGGAGGGCTTAGTGATGAATCTTGAGAAAAAGATCCCGACCCGCAACGGCTTCGGGGAAGCCATCGTAGAACTCGGCAAGGAAAACCGGGACATCCTGGTTGTGGACATCGACATCGGCAAGAGCTGCAAGACGGGCGACTTCCGCAAGCAGCTCCCAGAGCAGTATCTGAATGTGGGCATCGCGGAGCAAAACGGCGCCGGCGTCGCGGCCGGGCTCGCCACCTGCGGAAAGATCCCCTTTGTGGTCACCTACGCGGCCTTCGGCTCCATGCGCATCTGCGAGATGATCCGCCAGGAGATCGCCTACCCCAATCTGAACGTGAAGATCGCCTGCTCCCACGGCGGCGTGACCCCGGCCAACGACGGGGCGAGCCATCA
>CACYOR010000130.1 GCA_902775985.1 Oscillospiraceae bacterium | reverse complement strand
GCAGCCTGGGCAGCGGCCAGACGGGCGATGGGAACGCGGAAGGGAGAGCAGGACACGTAGTCCAGACCGACCTTGTGGAAGAACTCGACGGAGGAGGGATCGCCGCCGTGCTCGCCGCAGACGCCCAGATGCAGCTCCGGACGGGTCTCACGGCCAAGCTTCGCAGCCATCTTCACCAGCTTGCCGACGCCGATCTGGTCGACGCGGGCGAAGGGATCGCTCTCGTAGATCTTCTTGTCGTAGTAGGCGCCCAGGAACTTGCCGGCGTCGTCACGGCTGAAGCCGAAGGTCATCTGGGTCAGGTCGTTGGTGCCGAAGGAGAAGAACTCGGCTTCCTTGGCGATCTCGTCCGCGGTCAGAGCGGCGCGCGGGATCTCGATCATGGTGCCGACCAGGTACTTCATGTCGGAGCCGGCCTCGGCGATAATCTCGTCAGCGGCCTTGACAACGACGTCCTTGACGTACTTGAGCTCCTTGACCTCGCCCACCAGCGGGATCATGATCTCGGGAACCATGGTCCACTCGGGGTGACGGGCCTGGACAGCCAGGGCGGCCTTGATGACAGCGCGGGTCTGCATCTCGGCGATCTCGGGATAGGTGACGGCCAGACGGCAGCCACGGTGACCCATCATGGGGTTGAACTCGTGGAGACCGGCGATGATGTTCTTGATGTCCTCAACGGTCTTGTGCTGAGCCTCGGCCAGAGCGGCGATGTCGGCTTCCTCAGTGGGAACGAACTCGTGCAGAGGGGGATCCAGGAAGCGGATGGTGACAGGATTGCCTTCCATGGCCTCGTAGATGCCCTCGAAGTCGGACTGCTGCATGGGCTCGAGCTTTGCCAGAGCGGCGACGCGCTCCTCAACGGTGTCGGCGCAGATCATCTCACGGAAGGGAGCGATACGGTCCTCGTTGAAGAACATGTGCTCGGTACGGGTCAGGCCGATGCCCTGGGCACCCAGCTCACGGGCCTTGCGGGCGTCAGCGGGGGTGTCGGCATTGGTGCGGACCTGCAGGCGGCGATACTTGTCAGCCCAGGCCATGATGCGGCCGAACTCGCCGGCGATGGTGGCGTCGACGGTGGGGATAACGCCGTCATAGATGTTGCCGGTGGAACCGTCGATGGAGATGAAGTCGCCCTCGTGGAAGGTCTTGCCGGCCAGGGTGAACTTCTTGTTCTCCTCGTCCATCTTGATCTCGCCGCAGCCGGAGACGCAGCACTTGCCCATGCCGCGGGCCACGACAGCAGCGTGAGAGGTACGGCCGCCGCGGACGGTCAGGATGCCCTGCGCGGCCTTCATGCCCTCGATATCCTCGGGGCTGGTCTCCAGACGGACCAGAACGACCTTCTCCTTGCGGGAGGCCCATTCCTTGGCGTCCTCAGCGGAGAAGACGACCTTGCCGCAGGCAGCGCCGGGGGAGGCGCCCAGGCCCTTGCCGATGGGGGTGGCGGCCTTCAGGGCGGCGGAATCGAACTGGGGGTGCAGCAGCGCGTCGAGAGTACGCGGCTCGATCATCAGAACGGCCTGCTTCTCATCGATCATGCCCTCGTCGACCAGGTCGCAGGCGATCTTCAGAGCGGCCTGCGGGGTGCGCTTGCCGTTGCGGCACTGCAGCATGTAAAGCTTGCCGTTCTCCACGGTGAACTCCATGTCCTGCATGTCGTGATAGTGGTGCTCCAGGATGCTGCAGACGTCCACGAACTGCTTGAAAGCCTCGGGGAACTTCTGCTCCATCTCGGTGATGGGCATCGGGGTGCGGACGCCGGCCACCACGTCTTCGCCCTGGGCGTTGGTCAGGAACTCGCCGTACAGGCCCTTGGCGCCGGTGGCGGGGTCGCGGGTGAAGGCGACGCCGGTGCCGGAATTCTCGTTCAGGTTACCGAAGACCATCGGCATGACGTTGACGGCAGTGCCCCAGGAATAGGGGATGTCGTTGTCACGGCGATAGACATTGGCGCGGGGGTTGTCCCAGGAGCGGAAGACGGCACGGATGGCTTCCTTCAGCTGCACCACGGGATCGGAGGGGAAGTCCTCGCCCAGCTGCTTCTTGTACTCGGCCTTGAACTGCTCGGCCAGCTCCTTGAGGTCGGCGGCGGTCAGCTCAACATCGTAGTGGACGCCCTTCTTTTCCTTCATGGCGTCGATCAGCTGCTCAAAGTACTTCTTGCCGACTTCCATAACGACGTCGGAGAACATCTGGATGAAGCGGCGATAGGAGTCATAAACAAAGCGCTCGAACTTGGGGTCGGGGTTGCCCTTGATCATGGCGGCGACGACGTCGTCATTGAGACCCAGGTTCAGGATGGTGTCCATCATGCCGGGCATGGAAGCGCGGGCGCCGGAACGCACGGAGACCAGCAGAGGATTCTCCAGGTCGCCGAACTTCTTGCCGTTGAGCTCTTCCATCGCAGCGACGTTCTCCATGACCTCAGCCATGATCTCGTCGTTGATCTGACGGCCGTCCTCATAGTACTGGGTGCAAGCTTCGGTGGTGATGGTGAAGCCCTGGGGGACGGGAAGACCGATGTTGGTCATCTCGGCCAGGTTGGCACCCTTGCCGCCGAGCAGCTCACGCATGGTGGCGTTGCCTTCAGAAAACTTGTAGACATACTTTTTGCTCATGTTTTCGATCCTTTCTATTATGGGAAGCAGCGGACAGGCCCCTCTCCGTTTCTTCCCTGATTTTTTCTTTTTTGCCACTAATTAGATTACCACAAAAGCGCGAAAATAATCAATGCATTTTCCTTACAAATCCGCAGATAGAATCTTGTCTAATTCATCAGTTATTTTTGCAAATCCACCAACATCCAAGGTTTCTCCCCGGATTTTGGTATCAAAACCGGCGTTTTTGATGGCGTTTTCGACCTGTTCGCGGCTCAGGTTCAGTCCGGAGCAGAGGCCGTTGGTGAGGGTCTTGCGCCGCTGGTTGAAGGCGGCGCGCACAACGGCAAAGAGAAGCTTCTCGTTGCGTGTCTCCACGGGCGGTTTCTCCCGCTTTTTCAGGCGGATCACCGCGGAGGTCACCTTGGGCTGGGGCACAAAGCAGTTGGGCGGCACCTCAAAGAGGAGTTCGGTCTCCATGTGCCATTGGACAAAGATCCCGAAGGCGCCGTAGTCGGGGCTGCCGGCCGGGGCGCAAATGCGCCTGGCCACCTCCCGCTGGATCATGACGGTGATGGTCTCGAAACAGCCGGGGCGGATCAGCGCCGTCAGCACCGGCGTGGTCACGTTGTAGGGGAGGTTGGCGCAGACCACCGGGCGCAGCCCGGGAAGGCTCTCGGCCACCAGGGCGGAGATGTCCTGCTTGAGGATGTCCCCAAAGAGCACCTCCACGTTCTCATGGCCCCTCAGCGTCTCGGCCAGCACCGGCATCAGGGACTTGTCCAGCTCCACGGACAGCACCTTGCCCGCCCGCTCGCTCAGCTGTACGGTCAGGCAGCCTACGCCGGGACCGATCTCCAGGACGCCGGTCTGTTCATCCAGCTCCGCGCTCTCGGCGATCTGCCGCGGCACCCAGTCGGCGGTCAAAAAGTTCTGTCCCAGGGACTTGGAAAAGCGGAAACCGTGGCGGCTCAGCAGCGCGCGAATCTCATCGTAATTGGTCAAATTCACTTTTTCAGTACCTTCTCATAGGCCTGGCGGGCCGTGTCGTGTCCCGGCTCGCAGACGATCTTGATGTTCCCGCGGTAGCGATAGCCGTTCTCCCGCAGGAGCTTCTGCATGGGTTTGTTCTTCTTGTGGGTGTCGGTGCGGATGCAGCGATAGCCCCAGGCGCGGCACTGCTGCTCCACAAAGCGCAGCAGCTGCCCGCTCAATCCGCTGCCCCGGTATTCCTTCGCCACGGCTGCCCGGTGCAGCACGCAGGCCTCCAGGCCCTCGCTCCACTTGCCGTCGGTGATGGCGTCGTAGGTATCCTCGTGCCGGGTGGAGAGGGTGAAGAAGGCGGCGGTCTCCGCCCCATGGAGGATCACGAAGCACTCCCCTCTCTCGATATCAAAGAGGAAATGCCGGTCCTCGGGGTAGGGACCCTGCCACTGATCCACCCCCAGCTTTTTGAGGGAGGCGCGGGCGTCGTCCACGATGCGGCGGATATCGGCCAGATCCTCCGCCGCGGCCGGGCGGCAGGACAGAGGTTCCGTAAGCTTTTTGGCGTCCTTCCCTTTTCGCACTTCCTCCAGCAGCTTCCGGTCCTCCTTGTCGGTATAGGAGAGCTTCTGGAACATGTCCGGGCGCTTGTCCCGCGTCCGC
The DNA here is from genome assembly GCA_902775985.1 of Oscillospiraceae bacterium. Taxonomy (GTDB): domain Bacteria; phylum Bacillota; class Clostridia; order Oscillospirales; family Oscillospiraceae; genus Limivicinus. The sequence goes on along the minus strand of CACYOR010000130.1, from coordinate 7,734 downwards.
TCCAGCTGCTTGCGGAAGCGCCAGCGCTCCACCCGGGCGTGGTCGCCGTTGAGGAGCACCTCCGGCACGGCGCGGCCCTCCCAGACCTCCGGGCGGGTGTACTGGGGGTATTCCAGCAGACCGTCCCAGTGGCTCTCCCCGGTGTAGCACTGCTCGTCCGAGAGCACCCCGGGCACCAGGCGGCAGACGGAGTCCGCGATGGCCATGGCGGCGATCTCCCCGCCGGTCAGCACGAAATCCCCCAGGGAAATCTCCTCGTCCACGCACTCTTCGATAAAGCGCTCGTCCACGCCCTCGTAATGGCCGCAGACCAGCACCAGATGGTCGTAGTCCCGTTTGAGGCGTTTGGCGGTCTCCTGGGTATAGGGCTGGCCCTGAGGCGAGAGATAGATGACGCGGCGGCGTCCCTCGGGGCAGGCGGCCACGATGGCGTCCAGGCAGGACTTGAGCGGCTGTGCCATCATCACGCAGCCCCAGCCGCCCCCGTAGGGGTAGTCGTCCACCTGGTTCTGTTTGTTCTCCGTGTAGTCCCGGATCTGGACGCAGTTGATTGTCACGATGCCCTTTTTGGCCGCCCGGCCCAGGATGCTCTCGTGCAGCACCGCGTTCACCGTGTCCGGGAACAGCGTCATAATGTCAATGCGCATTTACAGTCCCTCGATCATGTGTACGGTGATGATCCCCTTCTCCGCGTCGGTGTTCCGGATAAAGGCGGGCACGGCGGGGATCAGATGCTCGCTCTCCCCCTGCACCACGTAGATTTGGGAGGCGGGCCGCTCCAGCACATCCACCAGGGTGCCGACCTCGTTTCCCTCTTCGTCCACGACCTTCGCGCCCAGAATGTCCTGGATAAAGTAGCCGCCCTTGGGGAGCTTCGCGTCCTCCCGGGCAATGGCCACCGTGCGGCCCTTGAGGCTCATGGCGGCGTTCACATCGTCCACGCCCCGGAGCTTGCAGAGGAGGAAATCCTTCTGCACCCGGGCCGACTCCACTTCCAGCTCCCGCGCCCCCAGGAAGAGGCGCTTGAAGCGCTTCATATAGGCGGCGCTGTCCAGCCAGACCTCGATCTTCACTTCTCCGGCCACGCCGTGGGTCCGGCCTCGATATAGGCGTTTTTCTCCATGCCGTCCTCCGTTTGCTTGCCTGTTGTGTAATTAATTTATTTTACCACATCTCCGCCGCTTTGCCAAGGCGTGGCCTGGGCACCATCGAATGATTCTGAAAAAAGTTTTTGAAAAAAGAGAAAAAATAAACTTGACAAAGTCAAAATAATGGGTATAATAGCTCTTGCGTTTAGCGGGATTGTGTAAAGGTAGCACAGCGGACTCTGACTCCGTATGTGAGGGTTCGAATCCTTCTCCCGCTGCCAGATATCGGCTTGAATCGTTATGATTCAAGCCGATTTTCTTTATTTTCTGCCTCTTTTTGCTTCAAAAAGTTCCTGGCGAAAAAGTTGTACCCTTACCGTACCCTTACCGCAATGAAAATAGCCCGAAAAAATGGGATAAATACAGGGTTTTTCGGCATTGGGGTCATCATATTCCGGGGATTTGCCGTACATATTCCTCCATCCGGTTTGCACTGGCCGTCTTCATGGCGTCGGAAACATGGCCGTAAACGTCCAGTGTAAAGGCCGCCGTAGCATGGCCCAGATTTCCCTGAACGGTCTTCACATCGTCCCCGTTTTGGAGAGACAGTACCGCGTAAGTATGGCGCAGATCATGGACTTTGGCGTTAGGCGCGCCGATCTCGACCGCGATCTTCTTAAAGTGGTTGTAGACAGTCTGCGGCTGCAGCGGTGTTCCGAAGAGCGTCGTGAAGGCCAGGGCGGTCCGATGCTCCGCCTCCGTCTGCCAGCCTTGCCAGGCAACGGAGGCGTCTTCCTTTTGTCGGATCTGCTGCTCATAGCGCTTCTTCATCAGTTCCATGACGTACGGAGCCGGCTTCAGGACGCGTCCCTTCCCGTTCTTGGAGGAAGCAAAGACGACTCCGCCGTCTCTCTTGGGACGCTTTTGCAGTTGCTTGTTGATACGAATCACGCCGCGCCGGAAATCCACGCAGTCCCAGGTGATGCCCATGGCTTCCGCCTTGCGGACGCCGGTCAGGAGGATCACCTTCAGCAGGATGCCGTATTCCTCATCCTCCTCGGCCATCTGCAGAAGCAGCGCGACCTGATCGTCTGTCAGCGGCTCGACCTCATGCTTTTCCACACGGGGAAGGATCGTGCCCACACAGGGATTGGATCGAATAAAGCCATTGACAACTGCGACACTCATCGCCTTGCTCAGTACACCGTGCGTATTTTTGATGGTCTTCGGAGAAATCCCCTGAGAGCCGTCCGGTGGCTTGAGCAGCCGATTATAAAACTGCTGAATATCCGTCTTGGTAAGTTTTCCAAGCGGAATACTGCCGAGCTGAGGCTTGATGTGCGTCTTGACGCTGGCGCGATAATTCTTGACGGTCGAATACTTTTTGTCGCCGCAGTACTCCTTCAGCCAGAGATCCAGCCACTCGCTCAGCTTCATCTTTGACGGTTCAATATACGTTCCGTCATCGATTTCCGTTACGACTTTCGCCAGCTTTTGCCGGACTTCCTGCTGCGTCGCTCCGTAGATGGATTTCTGGATCTGCTTGCCGTCTTTATCAAAGCCGTTCGAGTATCGGCCTTCCCAGCGACCGCCAGGGCGTCTTCGGATTGTTCCGGCTCCGTTGGGATTCTTTTTAGCTCTAGACAATTCAACCTCGCTTTCTTCGAGTTTCCCCCAACCTGTCCGTTCGGGTTCACTGACATTATAACACTTTCACACTTTAAAGCAAGAAATTTGTTTTAAGTCATTAGACTTTTTTGACAGATATATGACGGTAATGACGATATGACGGTATTCAGGGTGGGCCCGAATACCGTCATGATCGTCATATCGTCATGCGATCAGGATGGCAGCTCGGAGAGCGTGATCATTCTCGCGTCCATGGTGCGGCTGAAATCATATTGAATGCCGTATTGCTGCGCCAGGGTCTGCACGCTTGTGTTGAGCTGTCGGGTCAATGCGTTCGGTTTGGTGTTCGGAGGCACAGCGGTCGTCAGCGCGCCAAGCAATTCGGTGGGCGTACCCTGCCATCTGTGGCACTCGGACACCAGTTTCTGCACGGCGGTAAGCAGCTTGTTCGAACTCTCGTCCGCACTGTCTGTGCCGTACTCGATGAATTGCCAGCGCTTGCTCTCGTCAAATTCCAGCTTCAGCCGGAGATCTGCCACCTCGCGCCCGGTAATATCCAGCGTGGCTGTCTTACCGATGCGAGACTGCTTCTGGAGCACCATCGCCCCATCCGCGCAACCGAGCAGACCATTGGTGCCGGAGATCTTGTTGAAGGAATCGTCCGAGTCCTCCTTGCGGGTGTGGTGTACCACCAGGATCGTGATATTAAAGCGGTCGGCAATGGTTTTGAGTGAAGTCATGACTTCGTAATCCCCACCATAGCTGTAGCCCTCGGTTTTCATCTGCCGAATGCGCTGCAGGGTGTCGACAATCACGAAGCCGACATTCGGATGCGCTGCGAGGAAGTTTCCGATCTGCTGCTCGAAGCCTTTGCCCAAAAGCTCCGCTTCCGTGGCGATCCAGATCTTATCCGCTTCGCCGCCCGTGACCTCGCCCAGTCTTTGCTGAATGCGCTGTTCGGTGTCTTCCAGACTGACGTACAAAACCTCGCAGGGCGTGGTCTGAAACTCCCAAACTTTTTCACCCTTGCTCACGCGGTCGGCCAGCCAAAGCACCAGCCAGCTCTTGCCGATTTTGGAAGCGCCGGCCAAAATGTACACGCCCTTGCCGAGCATTTTTTCGATGAGCCAGCCGGTGGGCTGAAAGTCCATTTCCATCAAATCGTTTGCATTCACGGCGTCGAGTTCGAGAATTGTCTCGCCCAAGGTGCGTTGGATATGCCGCATCGCGCCGGATTTTTTCATGCTGGGATGTCCGCACAAAACGTAATCCAGCAGGTCACCCCGTTTGCCGCAATGCATGCACAACCAGGTGTCATCCTTCATCAATCCTGCGATATCCCCGCAGATCGGGCACGCGGTTGTGACGCCGTCTTCGGAAACTTTGATGTGCGCGGCTTTCAGATAATCACGAATCTGCGGCTGCACCCGTTCCCGGAAATCCTGAATCTTTTCTTCGTTCATGGGTGCCGCCTCACGATGCGAGAGAATGCTCGTTCATCCAGTTCAGCAGGTTGTCGCGCGAAACCAGCAGACGACGGCCGATGCGCAGTGTGGGGAAGTTTTCGCTGCGAAGCAGACAGTACGCGTTGGTCAGCGAGATGTTCAGCACGCTCGCGAGTTGATTGGCGTTGAGAACCACAGGGACCTCGGAAAATGAATAATAGGCGTTGGGCTTGTTGACGGTAGTGGCAGCAGTAGTAAGCTTGGGAAAAAGCGAGTAGTGGGTAATGGCGTACATTCCGCAATCACACTTGCCAAGGCAGCTCGCGATATCTTTGCCCCGGGTACAAGTGTCTTCGAGATTGAAGAACCATGGCTAGACTTGGCATCGTGCATTTTCATCTTTGACGATGTTGAACGATGCAACTGCCCCCTGAATGAAGTTTTTGGATTCATTAATGGACTAGGTTTAGATGATGATTCCTTTTTTGATTGAATGTCAAAAGTGAGAACGGGAACGATAATCAATTTCGAGAGTATGATAGGAGAAAGAATATGCCGATATCACATACTGTTTGGTCTCTGGACGAGAAAAAGCCACTGCAGGCAGCAAGTCTTATTGACGAAAAGGAACTTGAATTACTGTTGCGAGACAACATTGAGATTCTAAACAAAGGCTGGCTGGTTATCAACAATCAGGTGAAGACTGATGCTGGCAAGTTCATTGACATTCTCTGTATCGATCACGACGGAGATATGGTCGTGGTTGAGCTGAAAAAGGATCTGACGCCGCGTGAGGTTACTGCGCAAGTCATTGACTATGCGGCCAGCGTCTCCAAGATGACTGTGGAAGAAATCGCGCAGTTGTACCTTGCCTTCACAAACGGGAATGAGACGCTGAATGACGCTTTTCTAAAAAAGTTCGGGACAGCGCTCGATGAAGCAAGCGTCAACCAGAATGTGAAGATGGTCATCGTTGCTGCAAAAATGGACGATGGGACCGAACGCATCATCCGATTCTTGCGCGAGACCTACCGTGTTGATATCAACATTCTTTTCTTCAATGTTTTCCAATGCGGCAGTGAGCGCCTCATCAGCCGGACATGGTTCGAGGAGGACATCGAGGAATCTGCCCCTGCAGAAATGAAGCAAAAAGGTACTTGGAATGGAGAATACTATGCCTCCTTCGGCGAAGGCTCCCGAAACTGGGAAGATGCCAGAAAGTATGGCTTTATTTCCGCTGGCGGCGGAAGCTGGTACTCGAAAACGCTTTCCCTATTGTCCCCCGGGGATCGTGTCTGGGTCAACATCCCGCACACTGGCTATGTTGGCGTCGGTATTGTTGCGGAACCTGTACAGCAGGCAAAGGATGTCTATTTCGAGGTTAAGGGCGAAAAGGTAAAGATGGCAGATCTTTCACTGCGCGGCAACTACTTTTATTCGGTTGACGACCCTGACAATGCAGAATACTTGGTGAAGGTACAGTGGATCAAAACCGTCAAGACTTCTGAGGCTGTGAAAGAGCTTGGCTTCTTTGGAAACCAGAATTCTGTCTGCCGTCCCTTGACAGAAAAGTGGAATTTCACAGTCGACCGCCTGAAGAAGTGCTGGGGGATCGAGTAAGTACCTTGAACATAAGGAATACCTCATGAAATACTACATCACCGCCGATGTGCACGGCTTTTATACCGAATTTCATAAGGCGCTGGATGAGGCGGGGTATTTCACCGATCCTGAGCCGCACAAGCTGATCATCCTGGGCGATATCTTCGACCGCGGGCAGGAAGCCGTGGAGATGCAGCGCTTCATTCTCTCCCTTCTGGAGCAGGACGCCGTGATTCTGGTCCGCGGGAATCATGAAGATCTCTACGAGGAAATGATCACGATCGACGAGGGGCTGCCCGTCCGGCACCACAAGAGCAACGGAACCTACGGAACAGCCCTGCAGCTGACGGGCTATGACCCCGGGCTGGCCCTCATCCGCAATTTCGATTTCGCCGAAGCGGCGCAGAACACAGCCTATTATCGACAAATCATCCCGGCGATGGTAGACTATTATGAGACCGCGCATTATGTTTTCGTGCACGGCTGGATTTTATAGAAGATTAGTATAACGTACCCATGAGAAGTACGGAATGGGGAATCATGCCGTCCTGGCCAAGGGCTGGGAGCGGTTCACGATCATGCACAAGGATCGCAAGGTCGCGGCCATCCGCGAGGACGGCACCTGCACGATCTATGCCCCGTCCTTTATGCCCTACAATCTCTACCTGGAGACGGCGGATGATCTGGACACACGGCTCAACAATCTGAACAATTATTACTATTGGTGTTCCTCCCGCGTCCTGACCCTGGATCGCAGATTTGCCAAAGAGATCCTGAACAGTATCGGGGCAAAGCAGGCCGTGACGGACCGTGACCGCGCCGCCATCGCCATTTCCTATCACGGACTGAGCCTGACCGACGTGTACTGGATCAAGTTCAACCGCGAGAACGTCAGTTTTGCCGACCTCAGCCTGTTCCGGCATTCCCTGTCCGGGGCCTTCGCCGACGTCAGTCTGAACGGCCGCTCTCTTACCGTTCAGAACGCGGAGCTGCTGAAGCCCAACGACGTGGCCGGGGACATCGGGACCCAGGGCGTCGCGCCGAAGGCGTGGATCCGGGAGGATGGGACGTTCTATCTTCTGAAGAACGGCGATGAACGTGACGTGCAGGCCGAGCTGTTGGCCTCGAAGATCGCCCGCTGTTTTCGGGCCGAGAGCGTGGCCTATGAGCCGTCCACCTTTGAGAACAAGCCGGTTTCCCGGAGCCGCATCATCACCTCCGAAGATGCAAGCCTCGTCTCCTTGGAGGCGGTGGACGTGTACTGCGTCAATCATGAGCTGGATCGGGACGCCTTTGTGCTGAAGAAGGACGCCTACGCCTATCACATGATGAACCTGATCGACTACCTGGTGGGCAACACCGACCGGCATTGGGGCAACTGGGGCTTCCTGGTCAGCAACGATACGAACAGGCTGGAAAAGCTCTACCCCCTGATGGACTTCAAGATCGACGGCGCCCGCTGCCAGACGAGCGCGCGGAAGCTCTCCCAGCGAGAAGCGGCCATCGAAGCCGTCCGCGCCGTGGGATTGAATCAGATCGCTGAAGTCAAGCCGGAGTGGTTTGAAGATCAGGCCACACGGGATATGTTCTTCCGGCGGTTGGAGGTCGTAAAGAATGCCGATTCGGCAGGGGCCCTATAACAACAGGCACCTGGGAAACCGCTGATCGCGGCTCCCAGGTGCCTTTTCCCATGGTATGAATTAGATTTCCTTCATCGGCATGCTTTTTTCATGGCCTATTGATTTGTGCGATTTTCTGAGTAAAATGGGTATTGGAATATATTGTTTTTCGGATATCTGTTTTGACACTGGAAAGGAGCAACTATGCACATTCTGGAAAACGAAGCGCTTTCCCTGGCAATTGCGGATAAGGGCGCGGAGCTGAGCCGCGTATGGGACAAGGAGCTGGGCTGTGAGCGGCTTTGGAGTGCCGATCCCGCCGTCTGGAACCGCCATGCCCCCATCCTCTTT
>CACYOR010000129.1 GCA_902775985.1 Oscillospiraceae bacterium | reverse complement strand
CGAGAGATTTGTGGCCGGTTTTCCACAGATCCTCGGTTTCTTTCGACTTTTAGACCTGAAAAAGAGGCCGCTGCAAAATTCTCATTTTGCAACAGCCCCATTTTGTAAGAGATTCACCAAAAGGGCATATACAGAACTGAAGTTCACCAAAAGGGAATCGTGCAGGAAACCGGGCACATTCACGATTTAGCGCAGCAAACCGCCGTGCTTTTCGTGCAATTGGAGCAAAGGGGCAAAAACTCCCGGCCCTGCGAAAACAGGACCGGGAGCGAAAATAGCTTTGCCGGGACAGCTGCCGGATCAATACAGATAATCCGGCATCATCATGACCGCCGTGCTGAAAATGGTCGCCACGGTACCGAACACGACCGGGCCGACGAAAGCGTTGTGGGTGTGCCTGTACAGCGCGCGGTTGATCAGCGTGCCCGCGATGGTGATGGGGATAAAGAGCAGGCAGGTCGTATAATACTTCCAGCGCATATGGAAGCCGAGGCCCGCGCCGGTGGCATTGAGCTTGAAGTAGTGGATGGCGAGGATCACCACCAGGCCGATCAGGTTCAGGCACAGGCAGAGCCAGAGGTTCTTCCGCTCGCTCATGCCCTTGACGCGGTTAAAGGCATTCATGCTCACGGAGTTGACGCACCAGAAGAAGATAACGAACGGGGCATAGCGCATGCACTTGAGCAGGTGATCCCAGGTCATGATCGGGAAAGTGAGATCCTGCAGGCGGAAGTCGACCATCATCGTATACTGGAAGAAGGCCGCCACGACATAGAGAATGGCAAACACCGAGAGACCGAGCAGAATCGCCTTCAGGGCGTCCTTCAGGTTCGCGCACACGCCGACGGCGCGCAGCGAGAGGCCGCGGCGCCTGTGCACCAGGAAATAGAACAGCAGCAGAACCGCCAGCGCGATCAGGGCGTTGATCGTCAGCCAGCACATGATGCTGTTCTGCCAGGTGTTGAGGAACCAGCGGGTCAGTCCGGTCTTCTCCCCCATGTGCAGGAACTTGTAGGTAGACTGACCGAAGCGGATGTTGGTCATCGGCAGGATGAAGCTGACGACCACCGCGGGCAGAAAGTACAGCCAGCGGGCCGCGCCGCTGCCGGCCTCGGCCAGCGGCTCCACCGCGTCGTCCTCCGCCTTGCGCAGGGAGCGGAAGAAGGGCGCCTCCATCAGGATCACGGCCAGGGGCGCGATCATAAGCGCGATGCCGACCAGGCCGACACCGCCGGCAAAGACCTGCTCGCGGGAGCGGATCTGTGTGCTGGGGATCGGGTTCGGCGCGCCGATAGTGGTCTCAAAGAAATCCACCACGTCCGCAATCAGGGCCTTGGCAAACACGCCGGTGGCATGGGTGACCAGATGGGCGTTATAGATCATGACGGCATTGCCGGTTTCGAGGTCGCCGTAGACCTTGCCGATCTCGATCTTCACATTGGGATCGTTGAGCTCCTCCTCGGAGAAGAAGTCGCCCGCGCGGTTGACGAGTTCCTTGAACTCCGGCTTGACGCTCAGATCGCCGGGGAGATAGCCCTCAACCTTGGTGTAGTTGTTCGCATAGGGGCTGCGGTCGCCGGTATCCCAGGCGATGGTGATGCCGGTGGGGAAGCCGTCAAAGGGCATGAACATGGTATCAATGATCATGGCCGAGACGATCTTCTGTACATAGTCGGCCTCTTCCCGCTGCTGACGGCCGTATTCGTTCATCACCTCATAGATGTTCGTGCCGCCCTTGGAATAACCCGCAATGCCGATGCGCGAGGAATCCACATAATCCAGCGCGTAATACACATAGTCGATCACATCGTAAATGCCGTAGCCCACGGTGGACATGTCCATGACCGCGGAGGACTTGCCGGCAGCCGTGATGTCCGGCGTGAAGACCACATAGCCCCGCCGCGCCAGCTCCATCGCGTAGTCCTGGTGGGTCTGGAGCGTACTGTCATTGCCGTGGCTGAACACGATGGCCGGGGCCGGATTGGCCGTCGTCGCCGTCTTGGGACGGTACTCATACATATGCACCGTCTCGCCGCTGGGGATGGCCAGATTGTAGTCGTGGATCTCCACCTGGCCGCCGGAGGTGAGATAAAAGCTGGATACAAAGGCGCTGATCAGGCAGAGGATCAGCCCGATTACAAGAAGCCGTTTTGCCTTTTTCATTTCTTTTCCTCCCTTTTTCTGTCCTTTTCTCGTTTCTTTGCTCCGCGTATCCTTCCCTATCCTCCCTTCCCGCGGGAGCAAATATATCCTTTTGAATTAATTTTATCACGCAGAATTCATATTGTCAACAAAAGAAACGCCCCGGAAGATCAGGGCGTTTCCAATTATGCAGGCGGAAGGAACGGTCACTCAAAGGGGACCGGGCGGAGCTCCTCCACGGTGTTTTCATCGTAGCGGTTAAAGCAGCGAAGCGCCTGCGTCACAGCGGCCAGGTCCTCATCGGAGAGCCCCGCCAGCGCTTCAAACAGGGGGGCAAAGCGCTCTCGCGAAATGCGCTCCACCCGGTCAAAATAGGCCTTCACACCGTACTCGGTCGGGCGGAGGAGAATGTCCTTGCGGTTGAAATTGGACTGGAATTTCTGCGCCAGCCCCTTTTCACAGAGCGTCTTGGTCATCTTGGAGAAGGAGCTCTGCGGGATGCCCAGATGATTGGAGATCTGGATCATATTGGTCTTGTCCTCGTCGTGCTCGATCAAATACTCCAGCACCTGCCATTCCTGCGGCGACAGATAGACGTCATCCACGATATGGTTCTCGCTCCGGTAGGCCCGGGCCGCCATATTCACATGGAATACCAGGGCCGCCATCAGATCCCGATACCGCCCCATCCACTTCAATTCCATGCCGTCACTCCTCTCTCCGTTCTTCCTGGTGTTTCATTCTATCAGATTGCGGCGCTTCCTTCAAGAAAAACTCCCGCAATTTTTGCCGCCCGGCGAAATAAAACGCCAGACCGAGAGCCTCGAGCAGGAGCAGGACGTTCAGGGAGGCGCTGACGCTGTACTCGGAAAGCAGGCATCCGGTCAGCACTGTCGCGCCGAAAGCGCCGAAGGTGTTCATCCCGTTGCCCAAGCTCTGCGCGCGTGCCGCAAAGGCTTTCGGGCTGATCTCATCCAGGAAATCCACAATGGCGGGAGCATACAGCCCGAAGGAGAAGGCCTGCAGCGCAAAGGCCGCATACAGCATCCCCACGGAGCCCGCCAGCCGGACCAGGGCCAGCTTCACCAGAAACACACACATCGCCGCTGTCAGCAAACGGCCGCTGCCCAGGCGCCGTAACGCGGGATAGAGCAGCATGACGGGGATCTCCATCAAGCCCTTGAACGCCGTCAGCAAGCCGAAAGCACCGAGACTTCCGCCGAGCGACAGCAGGATCGAATAGCGGAAGGAGTTCACCGCGCTGTCCCCCGAGAAGATCAGCGCCGCGCCCAGCAGCAACAGCAGGAAAGGGGCCGCTTTTGCGCTCTCCGCCCCGGAGCCTCCGTCCCGCTCGCTTTCTCCCTCCGTCTCTCCCCCCTGGCAGTCCCGGAAGGCACACAGCAGGAGCAGCTGGACCCCCAGGCTCACGCAGGCGCAGACGAGCCCGATGCGCCGGTCCGAGGCGGCCGCAGTGCTGCCGAGCAGCAGAGACATCAGCGCATAGCCCAGGGAGCCGACGGCGCGCGCGGCAGAAAAGCGGAGAGGGAGCTTCCTCCTCCGCAGTTCGATGGCAAGTGTGACATACAGGGGGTAGAGGCTCATATGCAGGCCGGTCAGCAGCAGGCAGAGCGGCAGGCCTCTCCGGTCCGCCGCAGTCGGCAGGAGGAGCAGGCACAGAACGAGCTGCACCGTGAGAAGGCCGCGCAGCAGAGGAAGAAGGCGGAGCCCCAGCCGCGCGGATAAGCTCGAAATCAGGAAGGGCAGGAGGAAACCCAGCAGGCTCACCCCGGCCATCAGAAATCCCGCCGTGTCGTCCCGGAAGCCCAGGCCATGCAGGTAAGGGAGCAGAAATCCGATCAGAATGCTGCCGTTTACCCAGTAGGCAAACTGCAGCGCCACATAGGCCGCGCGGCAGCGCCGCACCGTCGGCGTCCCGCTGTCCATGTCTCTCACCTCCCCTGGGCATAACTTTGGATAATAATTATAACATTCGTCTTGTCCAAATGGAACTACATTATAGTACAAGCGCAAAAGAGTGCTGTTTTTGCTCCTCAATTGAACAAAGCCCAGAGATCGAAACCTCTGGGCTTTGTTGCACGTGCCTTTAGTCTTTTACCCACGAGGGTGATATTCATGAATGAGCTTGCTGAATCTGTTCTGCATCGGTCAAATCAAAGACTGCTAGTCGCTGCTGTGAGTACGTCTTACCAGGAATTCGATTCTCTAAAACGTAAGACACGATTGGCTCAAAATCTTGTGCTGTAATCTATCTCTCTACTTCTGGAATCTAGGCAAAAGAAAAACCCCGAAACCCTAGTAATTACTAGTGTTTCGGGGATTGGCGGAGATGGAGAGATTCGCTTGCATGTTTTGCAGGGAAGTCCGTGCGGAAAAACGCAACCGTGTGCCGTGCAAAACATAGAGGAATCCGACAGTGTGCGCACTGTCGGATGAACATGCCGCCGGCATGTTCGATACACATTCGAATCTCTCCGCTTTCAAAAATAACACAGCCACCCCGTTGGGGTGGCTGTGTTATTTTTGGCGGAGATGGAGAGATTCGAACTCTCGAGGAGCTTTTGACCCCTACACGATTTCCAATCGTGCGCGCTCGACCAACTACGCGACATCTCCGTATTGCTCAAGAATAAAGCGTGTTCACTTGTCAGCCTGCATCAGCCTGCATATTATAATGCAGGCTTGACGCAAAGTCAAGGAATATTTTTTCGTCCCGGAAAAATACTAAGAGAAAACGAAAAGAGGACGATCCGATGGAAATGACGAACGAAGAATACCGGGAATACGCCAAACGCCGCGCGCCGCGCTCGAACACGCGCCTCAACGCCCTCAAGGCCTTTCTCATGGGCGGACTGATCTGCTGCGTGGGGCAGTTTCTGCTGAATCTGTACGCCGCGGCGGGTCTGGACCGGGAGGCGGCGGGCACGGCCTGCTCCGTCACGCTGGTGCTGCTCGCGGCGCTGCTGACGGGTCTGGGCGTCTACGACGATCTGGCCAAGCTGGGCGGCGCGGGGACCCTGGTGCCGATCACAGGCTTTGCCAACGCCGTGGCGGCCCCAGCCCTGGAGTTTAAGACCGAGGGCCTTGTCACCGGCACGGCGGCCAAGATGTTCGTCATCGCGGGGCCGGTGCTGGTTTTTGGCGTGGGCAGCAGCGTGATCTACGGTCTACTTCTGATCCTGCTGAGCCGCGTATAGGCCCGGGACCACCGTCTGGGCGCAGCGGACAAAGCGCTGAAGCCCCGGCGGCGCTCCGCCATGGCGATGCCCAGATGGCGGCTGCAGGGCGGGTCCAGCGGGAGCACGCGCACATGGTAGTTCATATCCTGCACGACCAGTTCCGACAGAATGCTGACGCCCAGTTTATGCTCCACCATGGAGACGATGGCCGCGTCGTCCAGGTTGGTATAGCGCACCCGGGCGGCGACCTTGTCCATGCTCTGGCCGAAGATGGGCGTGATATCCGCCTCAAAGCCGGCGGAAGGCATGAGAAATTCCTGTCCCCTGAAGCCGGTCACCGGGAAGTCCTGGGCGCTGGGCTTATAGAGCCCGGGGAGAATGGCCACCAGGGGATCGTCCCGCAGGGGGACAAAGGACAGACCCTGGCAGCGGGTCTCGGAATAGCTCACAATAGCGCAGTCCAGCTCGTCGGCGTGGAGCTTGTCATAGATATCCGGAATGCCGCCCACGTCCACGGTCACGTCTGTGTCCGGGCAGTCCTGCCGGAAATCGGCCAGCAGGGCCGGCACCCACTGCCTGGCCACGCTGGAATAGGCGCCGAGACGCAGAAGCTGGGCGCTGCGCTGCTGCAGCGCTTCGGCGGCCTGCTCCAGAGCGCGGCTCTCCCGCAGGAGGGAGTGCATATAGGGTAGCAGCGCCTCGCCCGTGGGGGTCAGGCTCACGCCGCTCTTGCTGCGCAGCAGGAGGTTCAATCCCAGCTCGCCCTCCAGCGCATTCATCATATTGGTCAGGCCGGACTGGGTATAGCCCATCTCCTGCGCCGCGGCGGTCAGGCTGCCGCGCTCCACGGCCAGCACCAGGGCCTCCAGTTTCTTCGTGTCCATTGTGAAAGATTTCACTTCCTTATGGCAGAGAGATCCATAACATTTTCTTATGACATACATAATAAACCGGCGTTTGTTAAAAAGCAAGAAGCATGGTATAAATTAACTGTCAAGCAACGGAACAGAGTCATGGCTTCCAGAA
>CACYOR010000128.1 GCA_902775985.1 Oscillospiraceae bacterium | reverse complement strand
AATGTGGCCGGGAAACTGAGCGACGAGCGCTTTGCAGCGATGAGCCACGGCTATGAGGAAGAACAGCAGGGCTTGAAGGAAGTGGCAGATGTTCTCCGACAGGAGATTGAAGTACAGGAACAGCAGAACCAGAATTTAGATCTGTTCATTGAGCGGATTCAGAAATACACGGCTTTGGATGAGCTGACGCCCTATATTGCGCATGAGCTGATCAAGGCGATTTATGTGGGAGCGCCGGACAAGAGCAGCGGCAAGCGCCGCCAGAGCATCTATATCCAGTATGATCTGATCGGGTTTATCCCGCTTGATGAACTGATGAAGCAGGAAACGGCATGACAAATGCCATGCCGTCCCTGCAAATGATGATAAAACTATCTTACGGGTGGGGGCCCTTCGCTCTCCCGTCTTTTCTGATTCATCCCAGATCGATGTCCCGGATCACAGTATACCCCGAATTGCTGTTTACTTCGATTTCGTATTCCCGCCCGTGTATATCTTCGTATTCGATTTTGTACACATAGATCGCATCAAAAATGCTTCCCACATAGCGCAGGTGGCGGTGGGCGTAGTCTACGTAGAAGTTTCCGGCCTCTTCTTCACCAAGCTCTTCCACCAGACAGGCGTGAGCAGCCTCAACGGCCTGTTCCTTTGTCAGCTTTACCTTTCCGGAAGCGGAGATATTGGACGGAATGAAAAGGATCGCGCAGACGATTGCCGCGATCACCAGCAGGCTGCACAGAACAACGGCGATCGTCCGGATCAGCGTTTTGTGGTTAAAAACCTTTCTGGCCTTTCGGACGGTTTCTATTTCCGCCTGACGGATGCCGGGATCGGAAAGCTCGGGATCATCCAGAACAGAGCTGACCCTGCGGACATTTTCCAGTTCTCTGGCAACAAAAGCGGCTTCCTCGTCACTTGCCGTGCCGTCCCTCAGCTTTTTATACGCGTCTTCGAAATTCATCGGTCTCCCTCCATCATCTTCCTGAGTTTTTCCCTGGCCCTGCACAGCAGGACTTTTGTATTTGTTTCACTTTTCCCAATGATCTCCGATATGCTTTTGATCGGGAGTCCGGAAAAGTAGAAAAGCATGACCGCCTCCCTCTGCGTATCGGGCAGCAGGTCTATTGCCCGGTATAGAGAACGATACTCTTCCTTTCGAATAATCCCTTCGATCACTTCTTCCCGGTCGTCGATATAATCTTCCGGGATGTCTTCACCGGTAAAGCGGCTCTCCCTTCGGCAGAGACTGATAAACTCGTTCCTGCAGACCGTCAGCAGCCAGGGCTTAAATTCCCGGATGGAATCGTCAGCCATGCCCAACGCCTTAAAGAAAGCATTGGATACGATATCCTCGGCGACCGTTCGATTTTTGCATAAAGAGATCGAATACAGAAGCGCTTCGTTATAATATTGTGAAAACAGCTGATCAATGATATCCGATTTCATAAAACTGTCGTCACATCTTTCGTAAGAGTCCTATAGAAGAGACGCAGAATCCGGCCTGAGGTTACATGAGATTTGGACAAAATCCGAACGACGCCGCGATATTGTTTGTTCAGATCCCGCGGCGGCTCGATCACGTGCCGCGCCTCTCCCTCTTTTCCTTTTGCCTCAGCCTGTGTAGGCATCCTCGGTCGTGTTGCGGAAGTTCTGCCTGGGGAGTTGCTCCAGAAGATCCTCAGCCTCACGAACGACTTCTTCATTCCCGTTATATTTTACAAGCGTGCCCAGCATATTCTCCAGTTCCCCCCGGTATACAGGCCCGAGCTCACCTTCGTTCTCTTCCGAGCCCGACATGCTGTTTCCGCTGCGCCACGGAGCCATTCCGGGGACCGCTCTTGCTGCAAGGGATGGAAGAGCATCCTTCATACAAGCCAGCATCCTGAGTATCTGGGTATCGTCTTCTGACGTAAGGACCTCTTCGATCATGTCGCTCCCCCACTCCAGACACTTTTCCTCCAAAAGCCCGTACTTTTCAGAATAATGCCCGAACGGTCCGTCTACCTCTTCCAAGCTGATGACACTTACGATGTCGTCTTGATAAAACAGCATCGGGGTAAGAACCAAAGCCTCCTGATTACAGCCGTATTCATGAAAGACATATTCATGACCGCAATACGATACGATCCCCTCATATGTCTCTCCTGAGGCGGTAAGGATCCTTACACATTTGTCATCGAAATTTTTTAGATCCATATCTGTATCCCATCACCATACGGCAAAGTTCCTCACATAATTCTCTTTTGTCTCAGCCCGTATAGGCGTCCTCGGCCGTGTTCTGGAAGTTCTGCTTTTTGAGCCACGCGGCTTCCTCGTCGGTCTCCGGGATGTCGATGCGCTCGATCTTGAAGATGACCGGGCGGGTGCCATCATTGCAGCAGGCGATCATCATGCGGTCGTCGTTGGTCCAGCCCTTCATGATCGAGCCGCCCTGCAGCGCCGCATACACATAGCGGCTGACGGCGTCCCAGGCCTCGCCGCAGAACTTGCCGTTCATGAGATGGTAGAAGTCGTCCTGCTGCGGTGTGCGCTTGAGCAGGAAGGTATCGCCCTTCTTGAAGAACGGGCAGGGCCCGGATCTGGGGTCGGCCAGATAGGCCTCCTGATATTCCGGAAAGCACTTGGTGTCCAGCACTGTGATCCTGCATTCGTGTTTCATGACTTTTCCCTCTTCGCCGACTTTGTGATCTCCTCATGATAGAAGTAGTTGCACACCACCGGCGGCTCGCCAAAGGGCGCGCGGTGTTGGTCGTCGTCGCGGATATACAGCATGCCTTCCTTGGCCGTGTATTCCCGGATCTTCTGATCCAGCTCCGTCCAATAGGCGCGGCTTTTCTTCGTATAGATCTCCCGGTACAGCTCGTCCAATTCCGGATGATGCTCATGGATCCAATCGAGGATGCGCTTTTTATAGTCCCCACGCAGGTTCAGGTTCTCCAGCCACACCAGGTTGCACTGACCCTTGGCCCGCTCGATGATTGCGATCGGGTCTGTGATGCCGGGGAAGATCGGCGAAATGAAGCAGGTCGACTGGATGCCGGCCTCGTAAAACTGCCGCATGGCCTCCAGTCTGCGCTCAATGCTGACAGCCCGGTCCATCTCTTTCCGAAAGCCCTCGTCCAGGGTATTGATGGACCAGGAGACATGGGCGCTGGGAAACTGTCGGATCAGGTCAAGATCCCGCAGGATCAGGTCGGACTTTGTGGAGATGCTGATGCTGATCCCGGTGTCCAGCAGCTGCTCCAGCAGGGCGCGGGTGCGTCCGTACTTGGCCTCCAGTGGCTGATACGGGTCGGTGACGGAGCAGAAGAAAGCCTCCTTCCCGGCATACTTCCCGCTCTTATGGATCTCCGGCCAGGTCTTGACGTCCACAAACTCGCCCCAGGGCTCCGGGTGGTTGGTAAAGCGCTTCATGAAGGAGGCATAGCAGTATTTGCAGGCATGGGTGCAGCCCACATAGGGATTGACGGCGTAATCCGACACCGGCAGATTCGTCTTTGTCAAGATGTCCTTGACTTCAATTTCTTTGATAAGTATTTTCACACCTCACGCGGCCAAACTCACGATAGGCCTGCATCATGTCTTTCACATATAGTACCAGTTTACCGGACGCTTGTCCAGTAAGGACGATGTGGAGTGATTTAAAAGGGCGCGTAATCACGCGAGAAGAGAAAACACAGAAGAGCCGCTGCCATACCGGTCAAGCGCAAAGACTGTTCGTTTTTACTCGATCGCACCGACGAGAGCCGCGATGTCATCAGAGCCGAGGCCGTAGACATCCCGGATATCGCCCTGTCCGCGGACCAGAATGCAATAGCTGAAGTTGTCAGAGGACCAGATCGCTTTCATCGTCCTGCCATTCTCGTTGCCAAAGCAGCGGACTTGCCATTCCTTTGCCTCGATCATCCACTCATGCGCGTAGGCGGTATAATCGCCTGACACGTCGGCCGTGTCATAGCCCACATCACGATCCGGCCTGTTCACGCCCTTTCGTACCGTAAGCTCCGCGGCGCCAACATAGCCGTTTGCCTCGGCAAGCAGATCCATATAGCGATAGCTATCCCAGCCGATTGGTCCTCCGCCTACCTCCATTCCGGCTTCAGGGAGCTTGAAATAGCCGACACCCGCTCCGTTCGCTGCACCTTCCGCGCTGTCGGCCTCCGTCCACGGATTGGCCATAGATATGAAACCGTCGCCCGTGGCCGGAAGCCACGTAAATTCCAAATCCGTTCCCGTTTCGGACTGATCCTCATGCCAGGTGAAGGTCCCGTCGTTATGGAAGGCGATGATGCCTGTGCCGTCGTCATATATAGACTCCTCGCTCTTGACCTCTCCCTCCTCATCATAGACAAGGTTTGCTTTGCTGGCACCGGAATAGTTGATGGTCAGCGTATCGGTGTCCAGTTTGCCGACGATGATCCAGCGAGTCAGTTCCCAGGCACTGCTGCCCCACTCGATGGTGATAAACGCTTCGTCATAGCCGAAGCACTCAACCTTTGCATGCGCCCGGTCACACTGATACTCCCCGACGAAATTCATCACGGGATTCTGCCAGTTGGGATCTTCCTCGAACACGGCAATATATTCCGCGCTTTCGTCCAGCAAAAGCGTGATCTGCCGCTCAGTCGAGAAGTCCTCACCGTTCTTTGTCCATTTTACAAAGAGATTGCCCGCCTCCGGCTCGGCTACGAACGTGTGGACAGCGGGCTCGGCCAGGCCGATATAGGCCGACTGTGCCGGGAACTCCGGATCGATCTCCGGCGCTTCCTCACCCTCGGCGTATGCGATATGGCCCCGGCCTTCGATGTTCACCGTGACTGTGATCGTTGCCTCAGGCACATCCATCGGCGTGAAATGGTAGGTCTCGCCGCCCTCAACTTCGAGCTTGAGGCCGTCTTCACCCTCTTCGGTAACGGTAACGTTGAAAGGATCTATATTCTCATCCCAGCCGTTCAGGTTGCCGTGCAGGGCGTTCCCTTCCTGTTGGATGATCCAACCGACTGCCTCGCCGTCCAGCATCAGGGAGACACCCCAGCCCTCATAGCCTTCCGTGTCGGAGAGGTTAACGAGCAGATGATTGCCGTTTTCGTCTTCAAAGGTGCCCTGCCGGGTCCATTCTTTGATTTCCTGCTCCGCAGGCTTCGTTTCTCCGCAGGCTGCCAATGCAAAAAGCATGCAGGCTGCCAGAATCATGCAGATCAGCTTTTTCATGTTTCCTTCCTCCTGTTTTCTTTAGCGGCTTTGTTTCGGCTCAATAAGTCTTTTCCAATAGAATAGCATATAGCAGACGCTAAATCCACAGGAACAAAGAAAAAAGTCCGACTTAGCCATGACGAATTTCTGCCTTGGGAGCATGTCCAGAGCCCTCTGACGTGATGCAGGGAGGATATAACGAACCCGCAGGGTATTTACCCTGCGGGCAAGCTGTCGACACTTTGCCGACAGAGGGGATGCAGCCCAGCGCGCGCACTCGCGTCGAAAGACGCTCGCACACTTCTGGGCTGAGAAGTGTTTTTTCCGAGGCGCATGTCCTCGGAAAAAACGGATTGGATTGATTTTTCGCCTTGCGAGGCGAAAAACTCTGCGAGGCTTTTTCCAACGATAGAGTTTGTCTACAGTCTGACCCGCAGGGTATTTACCCTGCGGGCATAGTATTAACCTCTGTTGATGGTTTTACCGGCCGGCGCACCGTTATCGTGAGCACAGCTCACGATTCTTTCACCGTCTCGGCCTGCAGATGGTGGAGAATACGGTTGCCGATCCGCTCCTCCAGGCTGCGGTATTGCCGGATCTCTTCTTCCGTGAATTCGGCAAAACACACCGCGTCCACATCCCGATCCAACTGCTGCAGTTCCTCTGTGAGCTCCGGCGCCTGGAAAGAGAAGCGTTCTTTGCCGCCAAGAGGTGACTCACGCCTCACCAATCCGTCCGCCAGAAGGCGGGCCATTGCCACGATCACAGCAGGTTTTCCCATACCGGTCAACAGACACAGGCTCTCAACGCTGCAGGGTTCTTTCCTCTTTTCCATGCAGTACAAAAGCTTTATTCTGGTCTCGTCCATTCCGTGCTTTCGGCCCAGCGTTTCCAGATAGCGTCCAAGCAGCCGCGCCTCCAGAATCGCGCTGCGCAGGGGGAAGGCTGTGCCGCTTTCACCGAAAAGGGCGGAGAGGTCTGCCCCCGCGTTTAGCTTCCGGGTCCCCGGCGTGAAAGGCAGCGCCAGGCTGTCGTGACTGACGGCCAGCAGATAGCCGTAAATCACCGGCAGCCGTTCCTGATAGGCGGGGGCGTCAAAGGTCTTTTTGAAAAACTCGTTATAATAGCCGATAACGCTCTTCTTCATCTTCACAGTAGCGCTCAAATTCAGGCTTTGATCGACCAACGAGCCCTTGGTGTACTGGTAATAATAAACCGGTGCTTTCAGGATCGCCACGGACTTAACATGGAGAAGGTACTCCAGGTTGAAGATCATATCCTCGCTGTAGCTGATATTCTCGTCCATGCGTATGCCGTAGCGCTCGATGATGTCTCTTCGGTACAGCTTATTCCACAGGACGCCATAGTAAAGGTCCGCCGGCGCAAGCATCATCGCATCGGCATACTGTTGGAGCGTAAGAGTCCCGCTTGTCTCGATGGACCCTTTTTCAGACACATTCCCATCTACGACGCGATAAAAATCACCTACTGCGAGCTCTGCTGACTGGGCTTTTATCTCTCGCACCAGCAGCTTTGTGGCGTCCATCGGCAGCCAGTCATCCACATCCGCAAACTGCACATAGGTCCCGCCCGCTTCGGCAAGGGCCCGGTTGCGCGCGGAGGACACACCCCCGTTTTCCTGGTGGATCGCCTTCACTCTGTGATCCGCAGCGGCAATCGTCTGCATGATTTCCCAGGAGCGATCCCGGCTGCCGTCATCTACCAGGATCAGCTCCAGCTCCGGGTAGTCCTGATTCAGTATGCTGTCCGCGCAGCGCTTTATGCTTTTCTCTCCGTTATAAACGGGAACGATGACACTGACCTTTTCCATCCTTTATTCCTTCTTAAACAACACGTATTTTTCCAAGGGGAATAACACCGCTACCTGCACAAGCCCAGCGGCCATGGCGGCAATGGTCCTGCCAAGCCCCGCAAAGGCGGTAGATATTGGCGATGAAATTGGACAGGAAGAACGGGAGCACATATCCCCAGGTCACAACTCCGTCAACCACATAGGGGGAGGGCCCCTCAAACAGTGTCTCCGGCCGAAAAACCGGACGCAGGACCGGCGGCAGCTTGGCCCTTACGCCGTCAAAAAGCAGGGGCAGCAGGTTGGCGAGGGCAAGCTGCAGCAGCGTGATACTGAAGGATACCAGGTTAAACTTTATAAACTGCCAAAGGGTATTGTCACCGAATCGGGTGTCGAGCTTTCTCAATAAAGACATTCCAGACTTCTTTCGCACGCTTCGTTTTTCTTCGGACGATTACAGAATCCAGGGGCTGC
>CACYOR010000127.1 GCA_902775985.1 Oscillospiraceae bacterium | reverse complement strand
CCTCCGGGAGTACCACGGCCCGGAACGGAGCGTCACTGAGTGGTGAACGTGCGTATGCAAAGCTTTGCGCATACCATGCATGATGAAGCTACCAAGTCCCGGAGCGTGACGGCCTGCGCCGGGATAAGGGAAGGTAAATGACCGTCTGCGCCCGGAGAAGTTCCTGTTAAAACGCTTTCGGACGGGGGTTCAACTCCCCCCATCTCCACCATATAGAGGCAGCTCACCCGTCAGGGTGGGCTGTCTCTGTTTTATTGAGGGGGAGTTGAACGGGAGCGGTGTCAGAAAACGTGCCAGCGGCACGTTTTCCCTGCGACCCGGCCTCCGCCGCAGCGGAGGTCAACTCCCCCCATCTCCACCAAAATAGAGGCAGCTCACCCGTCAGGGTGGGCTGTCTCTGTTTTATTGAGGGGGAGTTGAACCATGTCCGCACAGCCCGGCGGGCTGTGCATGAACCAGTGCTCACACTGGTGAATACCTTGATTTTTTGCACGGTACAACGTTCGATTGACCGCGGCCAGCTCCCCTGCGAAAAATGCAGGCAACTCCCCCATCGGGGACTTGCCATCGCCCGCTTGCGTGTACACGGGAATACGGATTGCCACAGCCAGTGTGCGCACTGGCTTCGCAATGACGCGGACCGGGATGGTACTGTGTCCACGGACGAAGATAGCCGCCCCAACGAAGTGGACATACCCTGGTTCGTACTGATAGCTTTGGATTGACAAAAAAGGCGACAACATGTTATGTTGTATATAGGTCAATCGACCGAATCTGTATAAACAAAGGAGGAGACGTCATGGACGGTGGAAGTAGTACCGGCACGGATACAGGCCGAAGTTTTGCTTCTGAAACGCCGTCGCCGGCGTTTCCTCTGTGAGTGCAAATCGCAATCGGCATTCTTTTGGTCTGTGTGTCGGACTTCCGAATCTGGACGAAATCCAACGAAGAGGAGGAAAACCGATGATGCAGCACAATCTGAGCGTCGCAAAGACCATCAAGGCTCTTCTGGACGAAAAAAAGTATCAAAGCACGAAGGATATCCTGCTGACCATGAACCCGGCGGATATCGCCGCGATCTTTGAGGAGCTGGCGGAGGAGCGCATTCCCCTGCTGTTTCGCCTGCTGCCCAAGGAAGCCGCAGCGGAGACCTTTGCCGAGTTGGATCCCCGCCTGCAGGAGCTGATGATCCGGGGTCTCTCGGACACAGAACTGCGGGAGATCGTCAACGAACTGTACGTGGACGATGCCGCCGATCTGGTGGAGGAGATGCCCGCCAACGTGGTCAAGCGCATTCTGGCCCAGGCCGACCCCCAGATGCGCAAAGAGATCAACGAGATCCTGCGCTATCCGGAGAACTCCGCCGGATCCATTATGACCACGGAGTATGTCTCCCTGCGCCCGGGTATGACAGTGGCCGAGGCCATTGCCCGCATCCGAAAGACCGGCGTGGATAAGGAAACGATCTACACCTGCTATGTGACCGAGTCCCGGAAGCTCCTGGGCACGGTGAGTGTGAAGGATCTGCTTCTGGCCGAGGATGACGCAACCCCGGTCTCCCAGATCATGGACGAGTACGTGATCTCTGTCAACACCCTGACCGACCAGGAAGAGGTCGCCCAGATGCTCGCCAAGTACAACTTCCTGGCCCTGCCCGTGGTGGATACGGACGGGCACATGGTCGGTATCGTCACCTTTGACGACGCGATGGATGTCCTGGTGGAAGAGACCACGGAGGACATCGAAAAAATGGCCGGTATCATGCCGACCGAGAAGCCCTATCTGCGCTCCAGCGCCTGGGATCTCTTCAAGCACCGCATCCCCTGGCTGATGCTGCTGATGGTCTCCGCCACCTTCACCGGCATGATTATCACCAGCTTTGAGAGCGCCTTGGCCGCCCAGGTGGTGCTGACGGCCTTTATCCCCATGCTGATGGATACGGGCGGCAACTCCGGCTCTCAGTCCTCGGTGACGATCATCCGCGCCTTGAGTCTGGGTGAACTGGAATTTGCGGATCTGCCCCGGGTCATCTGGAAAGAGATTCAGACCGCCTTTCTCTGCGGCCTGGCCCTGGCGGCGCTGTGCTTTGCCAAGATCATGCTCTTTGACCGGCTGCTCCTGGGTAACACCGATATCACCGCGCTGACCGCCTTCGTCGTCTGCTTCACCATGGCGGTGACGGTGCTGATTGCCAAGATGGTGGGCTGCACGCTGCCCATCTGCGCCAAGAAGCTGGGCCTCGACCCGGCAGTCATGGCCAGCCCCTTCATCACCACGATCGTGGACGCCCTGTCCCTGCTGGTCTATTTCGCCTTCGCCCGCGCGTTGCTGTTCGGGTGAAGAGGCCATTTGGGGAATACGGATTGCCACACCAGTGACACGGTCACTGGTTCGCAATGACACAAACCGGGATCATACCGTGTCCGCGGGAGGGCACAAGGTCCTCCCCTACGGCATTGAACGAACATCGCTTCATAATCCGCGGGCCGTCGAGGGCGCCGGCCCTTACAGGCCCAAAGGAAATCCGATCCGTTTTTGAGGGAGCTTTGCTTCCTCAAAAACTCCCTAAGTCGAACAACGTGAGCCCTCGCTCCGACCAAAGCGGGCCTTGGCCCGCTGCGATAAGAGCGAGTAATCCCCCCATGCGAAAATACATTTCGCATGGGGGCAAAACAAAGGACCGCACACCGAGGTGTGCGGCCCTTCGTTTTGGGAGAAAAGAGAGGATTATAGGAGTAGAAAAGTAGCAAATTCAGGCTTCTCCTAAAGCAGAACTAATCAATGGTTCTCGCTGGAGAAGGGATCCAACACCATGTTGGAATCGTCCACGGGCTCGGCGGGCTTCTGCTCGTCGAAGGTGATGGAGAGCGTCAGGGACTCCCCGGCGCGGTAGACCGTGATCTCGGTGGTGTCGCCGGCGGAGAAGGAGCGCACCGCGGACTTGAGCTCGGTATAGCTGCTCACTTCGGTATCGCCCATCTTGGTGATGATATCGCCGGCCTGCAGCCCGGCCTTCTCGGCGGCGCTGCCCTTATCCACGGAGTAGACATAGGCGCCGAGCGGCATGTTATAGTACTGGGCGTACATGGAGTTGTAGCGCTCGTCCAGGCGCACGCCCATATAGGCCTTGCCGGTCACATAGCCCTTGGTGATCAGATCGTTCGCGATGGACTGGGCGTCGTTGATGGGGATCGCAAAGCCCAGACCCTCGGCGTCGGTCTCGCCGGACTTGGCGGTGACGATGCCGATGACCTCGCCCAGGCTGTTGTACACCGGGCCGCCGGAGTTGCCGTGGTTCACGGCCGCGTCGATCTGGAACATGTTGATGCCTTCCGGCGCGTCCTCGGTGGCGATCACGCGGTCCAGACCGCTGACCGTACCGGTGGACATGGAGTAGGCCAGTTCACCCAGGGGGTTGCCGACGGCGTAGACCGTCTCGCCCATGGTGATGGCGTCGCTGTTGCCCATGGTGACGGGTGAGAGATCGGTGGCCTCGATTTTCAGCAGGGCCACATCGTTGCCGGCATCATAGCCCACGATCGCGGCGGTGTATTCCGTCCCGTCGTAGAGCATGACGGTGACGTCCAGGTCGTTGGCGTTGGCGGTCTCGATCACGTGGTAGTTGGTGAGGATGTATCCGTCCTCAGAGATGATGAAGCCGGAACCGCTGACGGCGGCGGAAGTGGTCATGCCGAAGAAGTTCTGATAGGTGACCTCGGTGGAGATACCGACCACCTGCTCCTTGGCCTGTTCGAAGACCTGGGCACCGCTCAACACGCCGTTGGCCGTGCCGGGGGCCACCAGCTGTTCATGGTACAGGCTCTCGGCCGCCTTGGAGGCCTCGGACACCTTCTCGTCCACGCTGGCGTTCATGCTCTCCTGCAGGGCGGAGAGCTTCTGGTCCATGCGCCTATCAGCGATGGCCGCGCCCAGCAAGCCGCCCAGCAGGGCGAAGACCAGGCACAACGCCACGACCCCGGGCCAGACGCTTTTGCTCTTTTGCTTCTTGGGCTTCGGCTCCTTCACGGGGCGTTCGGGCGGTGTATAGTAGCGGGGCGGCTTGGTCGACGTCCCGGCGGGTTCGTAGTGCGCGTCGGAATAAATTTCCTCTTTGCGAAAGCTGTATTCGCTCGCTTCGCTGCTGCTCTGCGTGTTGACGGAATTCTCGTCCGCCCCGACCTCAGCCTTATTTTCTTCAGGCTCGTACATGCTGTAAGACCTCTTTTGTCTTGGATTTGGGATTTCTTCCTTTCGGTGATTGTACTATACCTGGAATTTGTGACCTTGTTATGAACAAAGAAGCAAGATTTTTTAAACAAAGCGTCCCGCCTTGTAGGGGACGACGGCCCGCGGATACGCAGCCAGGTTCGTCCCCTGTCATTGCGAGGAGCGCAGCGACGTGGCAATCCGTCTCTCTTATTTGTCTGGCCAGGGGGAGTGCGGATTGCCACACCAGTGACATCGGTCACTGGTTCGCAATGACAAGAACGGCTCTGTACAGAATCAAACAGGCTCCCCTTGCGGAGAGCCTGTGTTTCTATTCTTATATACTTCAGCCTTTACCCCAATAGGGCGGCGCGGCCTCTTCCTTGGTGATGGAATGGACGTCATAGCCCGTGTGCTCCCGGATCCAGTCGAGGCTGCGCTGGGCGTCCATGGGGAGCTGATAATGCTTGTACTCCCCGATGCCGCTCCAGCTGTGCCAGATCATGTTGTCCTCCTGCAGCTCCGGGTAATCACCCAGGGGCGCGGCCAGGTTCAGATTCACAGCGACGTTACTGTATTCGCCCCCTTCGGGGATCCAGGAGAAATACCCGATCTTCTCCTCCCGGATATCCGGCAGCAGGCAGTTTTGATAGAAGTCCAGGGCCTCCGTCGAGCTCAGGGTATAGCTGAACAGCTGCCCATCGATAAAGATCTCCAGGTTCAGACTCTCCAGCGTGTCCGTCGTCACCGGGATGCGCGGGATATTGTTGCTGATCAGGGCCTCATGGCTGTTCATGACAGAGCGGTAAAGACTCAAGTCTGAATCGGGATCCTCCAGCTCCGCGGCATTGCCGAAGACCTCGTATTTGCGATACATCTCGCTCCCGTCCCGGAGGGTATAGCGGAGATAATAGCCCTGGCTGACGGCGGAGTCCCCGTTATAGACCGCCATCTTGCCGTCATAGCGCGCCTTGTGCTCCACCATACGCTGATGAAGCTCCACGACCTGGGCGATGTTCTCCGGCTCTTTCAGCTCCACGCCGCCCAGGAAGCGGACCGCGCTCACTTCATCCGCCGCGGGCACCCGGCGCTCATAGCCGAAGAGATCCAGCTCCAGCGCCGTGCAGCCCAGCGCGATCAGCAGGCAGCATAGGGCCAAACCCTTTCCGCCGCCCTTGAAGACCCGCACGCTCTTTTGGAGCACCATCCGCGCCGCGTACCAGCCCACGACCGCACCAAGGAGCATCAGCAGCAGCGTGCTCCAGTAGCCGAGCCGGCCCAGGGAGTAGTCGGTGCCGAAGAAGCTGGACACCAGCCAAAGGGAGACCAGAGCCGTGCCGAAGGTCATGCAGTACTGAAACACCGGCCTGAGCCAGGCGATGGCCACGGGATCGGTGGCGCACTCCATCTTCCGCCGGCGGTAGAGTGCAAGGGCGGCGAGGGACAGCAGAACACCCACT
>CACYOR010000126.1 GCA_902775985.1 Oscillospiraceae bacterium | reverse complement strand
AAGGGCCATACGCTGCCTCCTCTCCCGTGTTTTCGTTCCTGTATTGTAGCATGGATTCCGCACCGCGCGCAAGGCGCCGAAGGCAGATTGTGCGTCCTTGCCCTTGACTTCTTTTCTGAAGTATAGTACATTTACCTTTACATGAGCAAAGAAAAAGAAGGACAAATTTGTATGAGAAACAGAGTTTTTTGCCGGATTTTGAGCATGCTGATGGTCACCGCGATGGCCCTCGGCCTGTGCGCCTGCGGCAGCCGGGGGGACTTCCTCGCGCCGCTGCATACCGAGACCGCTGTCGCCGCCACCGCCGCACCGGAGCCGGTTTTGATGCAGGAATCCATCCCCGCCACCATTGTGACCCCGGAGCCGACGCCGGAGCCGACACCGGAACCCACGCCGGAGCCGACGCCGATCAATGGCGAGCTTCTCACCGATGAGGACGGCGACGGCATCATCAACTATAAGTTCCATTACAAAGGCGCTACGGTCTATGCCATGATCGTTCTGGATCCGAGCCGTGTGTTTATCGGCACGGCCGTCCCTACGCCCGAGGCCTGGGGCAACGGACTGACGCTCGATGTGCTGGCCCAGCAGTACGATGCGGTGGCCGGTATCAATGCGGGCAGCTTCCTGGATGAGGGCGGCGGCGGAAACGGCTGGCCCCCCAGCGGCATCACCTACAGCCGCGGCGTCAATTTCGCCACGGAGATGAACGGCCCCATCGCGGGTCTTGACAGTCATGACCAACTCTGGGCCGGTTATTACAGCAACGAAGACTGCCAGGCGATCGGCATCCGCGACGCGGTCTGCTTCGGCCCGTCGCTGATCGAAAACGGCGTTGCGATCGATCCGGCCGTGCTCGAGAGCGGCATCGGCGCCAGAACCGCCATTGGCCAGCGAGAGGACGGCGCGATCGTCATGGTGGTGATCGACGGACGGCAGGGCTACAGCATCGGCGTGACCTTTGAGGACTGCGTCCGCATCATGGCGGATAAGTTCGGCTGTATCAACGCCGCCAACATGGACGGCGGCAACTCCAGCTGCATGTACTTCGCCGGCGCGGCGGTGAACCGCTCTGCCAACCAGGCCGGAGGCACCCGCAATCTGCCCGACGCCTGGCTCGTCAGCGCACTGCCGGATTCCTATGTGAAGCCGGAGTCCGTTCCGGAGTCGATCGTGCTGCCCATGAACCCGCTGGGGGAGATCAAGGCCTACGCCTCTCCCTGCGATCCGGAGACCAGCGCGCGCCTGTTTGATTTCGCCAACGCCTTTGTCGGAGCGTATTACGGCTATTTCGGCACCAAGAACGGCGACTATTATTATCCGACGGTCCTGCAGTATGTGGCCCAGGACTGTGAACTGCGCCAGCGGATCGACCTGGCGCTGATGGATCGGCGCTGGGTCAACACCTGGAGCACGGAGGTCAGCAACCTGGTGCTGGACGGCGCCTACGTAAACGGCGACGGCAGCTATGACATCATCGTCACCTCGGATATCCACGAGCATGCCGATTACTGGAACTACGACGCGCCCGGCACCACGCTGCGCATCACCGTCGTGGAAGCGCCCGGCACGGCCTACGGCTATCTGGCGACGGCGACCTTCTGATAATGACATAAGATTGGAGCTGTGAAAAAGCAAGCTTTCAAAGAAATGGCTTGGACACAGGTTTGTAGGGGACGGCGTCCACGACGTCCCGGCAGGAAAAGGAAAAGATAACAGGAATCTCCGGCGAATTCGGTCTTCTTCACCATTTTCGCCGGAGATTTCTACATTCATTTTCTTTGTCCCGCGCGGGCTGTCGAGGACGCCAGCCCCTACGGATTGACACCGTCTTTCTTCACAGCCCCATTTTTCGTATTGGCGGAGGTATTTCAGAGCGGCTTTTTCTTTGCCGCAGGCAGCTCGTCCGCGATGGCCTGCACCAGGAGGCACAGCAGCTCCGGCCGATCCACATCCGCGAGGAGCATTTCCTTCGCACCGTCGTAGGGGCGTTCCAACAGTGCCTCCAGCCCGGCCTCCGCCAGCAGGCGCAGCGCCAACGGCGTCGCTTTCAGCAGCAGGCGATCGTCGTACACGCCGCCGACCACCTTTCCCCGGCAGTAGAGGAGGTATTCGCCCATCATCGGGCGGCATGAGATCCCCTCCAGCGGCACGAGCTGCTCCAGCACATAGTCCAGATAGTCTTTCGTGGAAGCCATGGTCTTATACCTTTCGGATCGGGTGGCGGATCACGGTCTTCCACTTCTCCGGCGGGGTCTTGCGTGCGTCGGAGAGATAGATCTCATGGTGCCATCGCGTGTCGCTGAGGTCGTTTTCACAGCCGTTTTCCTGCAGAAAGCGATCCAGGAGCGCCACCGTGGCCGGCTCGTCGTCATAGGGGCCCTGATGCAGGATCTGTACGCACAGGCCCTCATCGATTGTCAGAAACTCCGCCGCCGAGCAGTCCAGCTTTTTCTTTCTTGTCGCCGTCTCCACGGCCCAGCGGAGGTCCTTCTCCGTCACGAACTCGGGCAGGCGGATCACGGAGATCCACTGGAAGGCGGCCTTGTTCGCGTAGTCTACACCCTTTACGCCCTCCTGACGCCAGAAGCCTTCCAGCGGCGGGACTACGTACTCGTAGAAGCCCTCGATGCGGTAGTCGGACTTGTAGCTCATTTTCAGCGTGTAGGCCACCGCGTACAGCACGCCGATCGCCGCCTGGTACGCGCCGCCCTCCTCGTTGGGATCACCCTGTCCCCGGACGGCGATGTAGCTGGCCGGGGGCACGGTCACGATCTCCGGCTTGTTTTTCGGCAGGTAAAACTCTCTGTATTCCTTCTTGAAGTCAAACGCCATGGTGGTGTTCCTCCTTTACCAGATCCCCGGGATGACTTTGTATTTCACCCGCTTTTTATAGTCGGTATAGCCCTCCAGGCCCTGCTCCAGCACCGCTTCCTCGTTGCGGATGCGCTTGGCGATGATCGGCAGATACAGCAGCATGACGGCAAAGGAGAGGGGAGAGCCCAGCACCAGCGGCATGGCGAGAAAGAGCAGGAGCGTGGCCGCGTACATCGGGTGGCGGACGACGCCGTAGAGCCCGGTGTCGATCACTTTCTGATTCTCCTGCACCTCAATCGTCCGGGAGAGATAGGCGTTCTCCCGCAGCACCTCGGCATAGAGGAGATAGCCCAGCAAAAACAGCGCGGCCGCAGCCCAGACCAGCCAGCGCGGCTGCCGGAGCCAGCCGAAGCGGTAGTTCAGCCCGGCGAGAACGAAGGCCGCGAGGAACATCAGGCCGCTGAAGGCGATCACCTGCTTCTGCTCCGCCTGTTCCTCTTTTGCGCTGAGGCGCTTGCGCAGCAGCTCCGGGCTTTTGGCCATCATCACCAGCCCGGCCAAGAACATCGGCAGGAACAAAATGCCGATCAGCAGCCAGGCCTGCCAGTAGGCGAAGCTCCCCGCCGGGAGGAAGAGCAGCAGGCCTACGAGCAGCAGCCCGCTGATAAATTTGAGCATCGCGCTCCCAAAGAGCTTTTTATCCATGTCATGTCCTCCTATCCGCGGCAGAAGGCCGCCACCCGGGATAAAAAGTCCGGCGCCTCCTCGTACAGCCCATGGCTCAATCCCTCGTAGAGAAACAGTTCCGCCCCCGGAATCTGCGCGGCGATCTCCCGGGAGGCCGCCCCGGTGACGATCCGGTCCTCCGTCCCGCCGATCACCAGCGTGGGGCAGGCGACGCGGCCCAGCTGGGCATAGGCGTCATGCGTGACGCAGGACTCCGCCTGGGTCAAAAAGCGCGCAAAGCTTTTGGGCTTGCCCAAGCTGCCCAGAAAGGCATATTCCCGCCGTATCTGTTTGAGGCGCGTTTCGGAGTAGGAGCGCTCCGCCGTGTCCAGCAGGATGCCCCGGTAGTCTCCGCGCCGGGCCATCTCCGACCAGCGGGCGATCACCTCCCGCGCGGTGTCGTTGGGGCGGCTCAGCGTCACGGTCAGCACCAATTTTCCCACCCGCTCCGGGTGGTCGATGGCCAGCCACTGGGCGATCATCCCGCCCTGGGAGACGCCCACGACCGCCGCGCTTTTGAGGCCCAGCACCGCCATCGCTTCGTTCAGGTCCTCCGCCATCTCCCGGGTCGTGAAGTGGACCGGCAAATTCCGCCGCCGGCTGAACACATAGACGGTGAAATCCTTTGCCAGCTTCCGATAGAGCAGCGCAAAGGGCAGGGCCATGCCGCGGACGGTTTTCAGCCCGTCTCCCACGCCGGGGAGCATCAGGAGAGGCTTGCCGCCGCGGCCAAAACGGATATAGTCCATCTCGCCCGCGGCCAGATGCAGACAGGCGTTTTTTGCACGGAGCATGGAGGCCACCTCTTTCCGTATCGCTTCTGTCCCCATGATAACACAGCGCTGCGGCCTGTACAAGGGATGGAAAGTGGGCGCATGCATTCCTTTTTTCACTCAGCTATGGTATACTGCTTTTGAGGTGTGCACCATGAGATTTCAACATACAAAACGGCCCGGTTTTCTGCTGGGCTTTATCGACTTTTTCACGGCGGGGCTGTTCTTTCTCGTCTACATGCGGTATGGCCTGCAGGATGAACTGGATGAAATCCTGGGCCATCGCACCCAGCGCTACGGCGTGGCCTATCTGCTGGGCATCCCGACGCTGTTTCTCTACACCCTGGTCTGGATGGCGCGGATCGCCGAGGAGCTGAGGGCAAAGGCGCAGGAGCTGGGGATCGAGGGGAAACTCACCTCCTACCGGCACATGTTCGACTGGAACGTGTTCGGGCTGTTCCTGATGGGCCCGGCCGTGGCCACCCATCGCTTTTTCGATACGCTCAACAAGGTCGAGCGGGAATTGAACCGACGAAACGGAGAGTGAAGCGGCATGAATTACAAGGTGATCGATAAAGAGAGCTACTACCGCAAAGGGGTCTTCCGCCATTTTTCCGAGGACTGCAAGTGCTCCACCTCCATGACGGCCCGGATCGACGTGACCGCCCTTGCGGAGCATTCCCGGCGGACGGGCACGAAGTTCTATCTCAACGTTCTCTATCTGCTCTCCAAGGTGCTCAACTCCCGGGAGGACTACCGGATGGGCTACCTCTGGCAGACGGAGGAGCTGATCTGTTACGATGTGATCCACCCGACCCAGTATGTCTTCCATGAGGACACGGAGACCTGCACGCCGGTCTACACGGAGTACGACCCCGACTACGAGCGCTTTTACGCCGGGGCCCTGCGGGATCTGGAGCGGGCCAAGCAGACCCGGGATTACGCCCTGGACGCGGCCCATCACCCCAACTGGTTCGACGCCTCCTATATCTCCTGGCTGTCCTACGATTCCCTGAATGTGGAGCTGCCGGACGGCTATCTGTATTTTGCGCCCATCGTCAACTGGGGGCGATACCGGGAGGAAAACGGCCGTCTCCTGATGCCGGTGAGCGTCCGCCTGAACCACGCGATCGCGGACGGCTATCTGCTGGCCAATGTCTTTCGCCTGCTGCAGAAAGAGATCGAGAGCTTTACCGGGATAAGAAAAAATCAACAGGGAGAGTAAAATGAGCGCGTTGCAAAATAGCGCCCTTTCGATTATGATTCGAACCCTGTCCAAAAGAAGAAACCCAGAATCACGCTATGGCGATCCTGGGTTTCTTGAAGAATCACGCTGATTGTGATACCAAATGCACCCCATGCGTCACGCGGGGTGCATTTTCAGTGGGTGGGGTGTAGCTCGACAAAC
>CACYOR010000125.1 GCA_902775985.1 Oscillospiraceae bacterium | reverse complement strand
TGCCCGTCCTGATAGCGGTGCCTCGCCGTTTCGCCGCAGAGCGCGCAGAGAGCGGTCTCCGCGTCGTGCTGCTCGTGGGGGCAGACATAGGCGCAGATCGTGCAGACGCCAGCTTCCCAACGGTGCTCGCAGGGCGTGCCGCAGTCGGCGCAGACGCCGTTTTCCCAGCTCAGATGCGGGCAGGGCGTGGGCCCGGGTGTCGGCTCCGGCGTGGGGTCCGGCTTGGGTGTGGGATCCGGCTTCGGCGTGGGCTCCGGCGTGTCGGTTGGGTGGGGGAAAGGCGGCAGTTCCGGCATCTTTGGCAGCTTTTTCGTCGCTGCGCATCCGCTCAGCAGGGAGAGAATCAGAACCAGAAGCAGCAGCTTGTGCAGAGTTTCGTTTTTCATAGGCACTCCTCTAATGTATGGTATAACCGGCTTTGGCCAGCGCGTCCAGCGCCCGGTCGAAGTTTTCCTGTTTGACAAAGAGGTAATCCGTGTTGTAGGTGGACACGGCGAAGATCCCGATCTGCTTTTCCGCCAGCAGCGCGGAGAGCCGGGCCAGGATTCCGATCAGGCCGAAGTCCAGCTCGCCCTGAATCCGGAAGCCGCGCCAGCCGTCGTCCCGCCGCTCCGCCGTCTCCGGCGCCGCCTCGCTCGGGCAGACCAGGGACAGCTCCTCATCGGTGCGGCTGAAAAAGGTAAAGGGCCGGCTCCAATCCACGCCCTCCGTCGAGCGCAGCCGGCAGACGGAAAAGTCTTCCTCCAGTATTTGCAGCTCCATGTTTCTCTCTCAAATCCTCATAATGGTGGTGTTCATCCCGTAGCTCCGGTAATAACTGAGCTCTTTGGCCTCGCCCAGCAGGATCCGCAGGCCGATGCCGTCGGGGGGCGCGACCGGCTTCTCCAGCCGCTCGGCGTAGTCTTTCAGGTTGAAGGCCGGGCCGCCGTCCCGCATGCGGAGGATCACATCCCCGCTGTCGAGCACGACGCGCAGATCCGCGGCCTTGTAGGCGCGGCGGGCGTTCAGCCCGTGCTCGATCACGTTGCTGCACAGTTCCTCCGTGCAGAGCCCGGCCAGGAGGGCTTTTCGCTCCTCCAGGCGATGGCCGCGGCAAAAGAGCGTGACCTGCTCGGCGGCGAGGCTGCAGTCCTCCGCCGTGGCGATGGGATAGGAGATGATATCCCCGGGCGGAACAAAGAAGCTCTTGTCCAGCTCCAGATAGTCGCTCCCCGCGGGCAGGGCCTTTCCCGTCTGCCGGACGTGGAGCGCCCAGCTCAGCAGCAGGGTCAGGGCCGAGGAGACCGGGAAAGCCAGAAAGGCTCCGCGCACCCCGAAGAGAAGCGCCAGCAGGCAGCCTGCGGCGGCCAGAAAGGCCAGGTTCACGGCGATACCCATCCACTGGGCGGCCTTGACGCGCCCGACGGCCTGCAGATAGCCGATCCGGGCGTGGACCAGGGCGGTGAGGGGAAACTGCAGGATCATGCAGCCGATGGCAAAGCGCAGCAGCGCCGCGGCCTCATCGCTCTTTGTCAGGGCCGCGGAAAGAGTCCGGGCGATCAGCCCGAGCAGGACCATAACGAGCGCGGAGAGCAGGAGGCAATAGCGCTGGCCCAGCAGGCCGAGACTCTCCAGCTCTTCGCCGTTTTTCTCGCCGAAGCCGATCCCGGCGAGAATGCCCACCGCCCCGGCGACGCCGGTGATGAAGATCGTGAGGAAATAGTTGAGCGTTCCGTGGATGGACAGAACCGCCGTGCCGACCACGCCGCCGGTGGCGGAGACCAGCGCGATGAACAGCCCGGAGCGCAGCGCATCGGCCAGGGAGAGGGCGGCCTTGGGTCCGGCGGCGATGAGCATGTCCTTCAGTTCCGCCGGGCGAAGCGGCGTGAAGCGCAGCCGGAGTACCCGATCCTTTTTGAGGAAATGGAGCAGCGTCACCAGCAGAAAGACAAGGGCCGAGGCGGAGGAGGCCAGGCCGATGCCGAAGAGGCCCCAGCCCATCCGGACGCTGAGCAGGTCGAGCCCGATATCCGTGACGCAGCCGGCCGCGGAGGCGATGCTGATGAGTCGCCCGCCGTTATCCAGCACGATCACCGGACTCATGACGCAGAAGAGCACATAGGGCAGGATCTCAAAGGCGAGACCGTAGAGATACTGCACGGCATAGGGCCGCAGGGCGGCGGTGTTGCCCCGGGCGCCGAAGAGGACCGCCATCCGGGGGACACCGAGAAAAGCGAGCACCGTCAGCGCAAGCAGCACCGGCGCGGCCAGCCAGACGATCTGGTTGAACAGCCGGTTGACCCGCTGGATGCGCCCCGCGCCCAGCTCCCGGGCGCAGACGGCCTGGATCCCCGCGGCCAGCCCCGCCGCCGGGATCTCCAGCAGATAGAAAAAAGGCTCGGCCAGGGAGACGGCGGCGATCTCGGCCTCGCCGTAAAAGGCACAGACGATCACGTTGTCGACCAGCACGGCGAGGGTCTGACTGAAGGCGGCGGCAAAGGAGGTCAGAAAGGCGAGGAAGAACAGCCGCTTCTGAACGCTGCCGATGTAGATGCTGTTGTGATAAGAGCGTCCCCGCATGCCTGCGCCTCTCTCAATGGTGTTTTTATTTTGCTGCCAGTTTCAGGAATTTGCTGTCGTTCATCTGCTCGTTCGTGAGATAGACCCCGTCATGAAACAGGGCGTAGGTCGTGACCGGCGTCGGGGCGTTTTGGGCCGCCTCCCGGCTTTCCAGATGGATGGCCCGGAAGGGGATGCCGTGCTCCTTGGCCGTCTGCTCCACGATAGGGACGTATTTGGCGTTGAAGGGGCACTGGCTGGTGTAGTAGAGTACATAACCCGTCTCGTCGATATGGGGATGCCGGGCGCAGGCCTTGAAGGCGGGCTTCGCCGCCTCCGGGTCAAAGGGCAGGCACCAGAGCTGGATGCCGTTGTCGGCCTCGTCGCAGACGCTGAAGCCCTGGTGCTTCAGATACTTCGGGTCGGCGAGGAAGGGCTTTTTCTTCGCCGCGGCCAGGATGCACAGGCCCTTTTTGCCCTGCGCCCTGCCGTCAGAAATGCAGGCGGCGAGCAGGTCGTTGGAATAGCCGTGCCCCTTGAAGGAGCCGGAGACCCACAGGCAGTCGATATACAGCCAGCCCTCGGCCTCGATGGGGTTCCAGGCCATCTCTGCGGGGAGGTATTCGATGAAGCATTTGCCCCGCTCCACGCTCTTGAGGAAGACCAGCCCCTCCTCCAGCCGCTCCGCGAGCCAGGCCTTTTTGGAGGCCACCTGCACGTCCTTGTTGTTGGAGATGGCACAGCAGATGTGCTCGGAGTCCAGATTGTCTTTTGTCACGCGGATGTAGTCCATGGTTACACTCCTTAAAAAATGACGTTCCACCGTTAGGTAAGGTTCATTTGCGTTCCAGCTTTACCACGCATTCCACATGATTCGTAAACGGGAACATATCCATCCACCGGCTGGATGGCCTTGACCTGGTAGCCGCCCTTGGTGAGCACGCGCAGATCCCGGGCCAGAGTCTCGGGATTGCAGGAGACGTAGACCACCTTTTCCGGGGCGCAGCGGAGCAGGGAGCGGAGAAAGCGCTCGTCGCTGCCGGCGCGGGGCGGATCGAGAAAGACCAGGTCCGGCCGCATCTTGTCCGCGGCCATCTTCTCCATGTACTCCCCGGCGTCCCCGGCGGTGAACCAGCAGTTCCGGAGCCCATTGAGCCGGGCGTTGGCGATGGCGTCCTTCACCGCGTCCCTGTTGAGCTCCACACCGATGATCTGCTTGGCGCTGTCGCTGGCCGTGATGCCGATGGTGCCGATGCCGCAGTAGGCGTCCAGCACGGTCTCGCCGCCCTTGAGAGAAGCGAAGTCCACCGCGCAGCGGTAGAGCTTCTCGGTCTGGACGGGGTTGATCTGATAGAAGGAGCGGGAGGAGATGCGGAAGCGGTGCCCGCAGAGGATATCCTCGATCGTTCCCTCACCGTAGAGCACCTTTTCCCAGGTGCCCAGCACCACGGGGCCGAAGCGGTCGTTCTTGTTGAGGATGACGGTGGTGATCTCCGGATGCCGTGCCAGCAGCTCCCGGAGGAAGGGCTTTTGCAGCTTGAAGATCGGGTTCACCGCCACCAGCACCACCATGACCTGCCCGGTGGCAAAGCCCCGCTTGATGAGCACATGGCGCAGCCAGCCGGTGCCATTCCGCTCGTCAAAAACCTGGATCTTGAAGGGGCACAGCATGCCGCGGATATCCCGGATGATGGCGTCGGCGGTCTCATCCTCGATGTAGCAGCTGTCCACCGGGACGATGGCGTGGCTGCCCGGCTGATAGATGCCGGAAACGATCTGCCGCCGCCCGTCCAGGGCAAAGGCGGCGTGGACTTTGTTGCGGTAATGGCTCGGCTCCTCCATCCCCAGGATGGGCCGGACCGGTGCAAACTCGCCCAGCAGCTCCTCCGCCTGTTTCTGCTTGCGGCGCAGCTGCTGGGGATAGGGAAGATTCTGCAGCTGGCAGCCGCCGCATTTGCGGAAATGGGGGCAGGGCGCGGTATAGGTTTCAGACATTGTATAACACCTCATTTTAAAGTATAGCACAAACGACACGGTTTGCAAAGATACCGTGTATCTGCTATACTCGTTTGGCAAAGGAAGTGAAGCCATGACCATCGTGTATCAGGACGGGGCGATCCTCGTCTGTCTCAAGCCGGCGGGCGTCCTCTCTACCGATGAGCCGGGCGGCCTGCCGGAGCTGCTGCGCCGCGAGCTGGGGGAGGAAAAAGCCGACATACGCACCGTGCACCGCCTGGACCTGGTGGTGGGCGGATTGATGGTGCTGGCCCGTTCACCCGAGGCGGCCTCCGAGCTTTCCCGTCAGATCCGGGAGGAGCGCTTTGAAAAGGAGTACCTGGCCGTCGTCCACGGCGATCCGGGGGAGAGAGGGCGATGGCGGGATCTCATGTTCCGGGATAAGGCGCGCAAGATGTCCTTCGTCACCGAGACCCCAGGCAAGGGCGTGCAGGAGGCGATCCTCAGGTATAAGCGCCTTGGGCAGAGCGGAGACCTGAGCCTGGTGCGCATCCGGCTGGAGACCGGGCGCACCCACCAGATCCGCTGTCAGTTCGCCGCCCACGGCTTCCCTCTGGCCGGAGAGCGGAAATACAGCACGCGCGAGGATCCCTGGCCTCTGGCCCTCTGGTCCTGCCGCCTGGCCTTCGTTCACCCGGAAAGCGGAAAACGGATGGAATTCGCGCATTTTCCGCCGGAAACGGAACCCTGGCTGTTCTTTAATAATCTGAAAACTGTCAATCTCTTCTCTTGAATTCCCCGTATAAGAGGCGTATACTTTTAGGCAATCCTGAAAAAGCCAAATCGGGGGTCCGGATATGGACATTTTGAAATATGCGATCGTGATCGTCGCGGGCTATCTGCTGGGCTCGCTGAGCGCCTCGGTGCTGCTGAGCAAGGCGGGCTGGGGGCGCGATGTGCGCAAGCACGGCAGCGGCAACGCGGGCGCCACCAATATGGCCCGGGTCTTCGGCCTGGGCGCCGGCTTCGCCACCCTGGCGGGGGACATGCTCAAGGCCGCGGCGGCCATGTACCTGGGCATGAAGCTGCTGGGGGATGCGGGCATCGCCGCCGGCGGCATCGCCTGCGTGCTGGGGCACTGTTTCCCGGTGTTCCATGAGTTTCATGGCGGCAAGGGCATCTCGGTGGGCGCGATGGTCGGCCTCGCCATCGACTGGCGGGTCTTCGTGGGCATCGTGGCCGTGTTCCTGATCGTGGCCTTCCTGACGAAGAAGGTCTCGGCCGGTTCGCTGGCCGCCTGTGTGGCCATCACGGTTTTGGCCCTTGTGTTCCATGTCTCCACGCCGAAGCTGATCCTGGCCATCGCGGTCATGTGCATCGCCATCTTCCGGCATCGCAGCAACATCAAGCGCCTGGCGGAGGGCACGGAGGCCGACTTCAAGGCCGCCGAACCGGAGAAAAAGAAATAAAACCTGATTCGTAGGGGCGGCTACCAGCCGCCCGTGCCGAAGTTTCTTCATAATAGAAAAAGCGTTGGGCGAATTCGTACCTTGTTACGGATTCGCCCAACACTTTTGCAGGCAGTATGTGTGTTCCGCCGGGAGGCTGATAGCCTCCCCTACGACATCATTTGTACTTTCGGGTTAAGGCACCGGCTCCACCGAAGGGGAGAAGCCGTGCTCGGCGTAATAATTCCGGGCGTATTTGA
Organism: Oscillospiraceae bacterium; assembly: GCA_902775985.1. Taxonomy (GTDB): domain Bacteria; phylum Bacillota; class Clostridia; order Oscillospirales; family Oscillospiraceae; genus Limivicinus. Next base: position 8,573 of record CACYOR010000125.1, on the reverse strand, counting down.
GCAGCATGTGGCTGGCCTGGTTGCGCACGGCGGGCGTCTCCGCCCCGAGGACGACGAGCACCACCGTATGCGTCGCGCCGCCCGCCGTGACCGGCAGGGAGGAGATGAGGCAGTAGCCGGCCCGGTTGGTGTTGCCGGTCTTGAGGCCGTTCACCCCCGGCAGGTTGAACACCAGGGCGTTGGAGTTGGCAGTCATATAGTTGAGGGTGGGCATGTTCCCAAAGGCCTGGGCGGTCCGGGCGGTGAGCTCCGGATGGAAGGCCAGCAGATGGCGGCAGAGCTTAAAGAGGTCAAAGGCGGACATGCAGTTCTGAAGCTTGGCGGGCGTGGTGCCCGGGGTGTACCAGGGCAGGCCGTTGACCGTGTGAAATTCCGCGCTGGAGAGGCCAAGCTCGCTGGCCCGGCGGCTCATGGCCTCCACAAAGGCGCTCTCCGAACCGGCGAGGTACTGAGCCAGGGCCAGGGCGGATTCATTGCTGGAGGCCAGCAGCATCGCGTCCAGCAGCTCCGAGACGCTCACGGCTGCGACGCCGGTCATGTCGATGATGCCGTCGGCGGAGAGGGAGAGATCCAGCGCCTCCTGGGTCACGGGCACCATCGTATCCAGCCCCAGCTGGCCGCTCTTGACGCTCTCGGCGATCAGCAGATAGCTCATCAGCTTGGAGAGGGAGGCGATGGGCAGGGCCTTCGTCCCCTGGTGGAGATAGAGGATCTCCCCGGTGTCGGCATCACCCAGGAGCACGGCGTTGAAGCCGTCGAAGTAGCCATCATTCTCCAGCGTCTCCGCATCGGGGCGGAAGGGACGCTCGGGGTAGAGGCGCAGTCCGCCGCTCTCCAGGCGCTCCATGCTGAAGTCCAGCATCAGCTGGATGTCCGTGAGGCTCATGTACAGATCGGTGCCGGAGCGATAGGTGTAGTATTTGAGCTCCCGGTTATCCAGGAAAAGCCGGTTGCGAAACAGGTACAGGCTGCTGACCCGTTTCCCATCGTTCACCCCGGAGGAGCTGGGACCGGCGGAGGGCTGGCCGCTGGTGAGCAGAAACATGTCCCCGTCCGTGGGGGTGGAGGCGAAGCCCAGGGCAAACTGCTTCTCCGTGCCCGAGAGGGCGGTGGAGAGGTCGGCCAGGGAGAGAAAGAGGTTGTTCAGGTATCCGTCGCTGTAGGCGCGCACCTGGAAGCTCCCGCCGCCCACCTGCACCGGGAGCAGATAGGGCAGATCCTCCGCCAAGGCGAGCGCGGAAGTGCTCAGCAGCAGCGCCAGACACAGCAGCAGGGAAAACAGCCGTCGCAGCGATCTCATAATTTCAGGCTCCTTTGTCGAATTCTTGTGTCTCAGTATAGCAGACGACGGCTTTTTACACAATCGGCCAAATCTTAACTTTTTGCGCCCCTGCGAAATACGCAGATAAAGCTCGGTTCTGTCATTCCGAGGCCAGTTCGCAAACTGGCCGTGGGAATCCGTTTCTCCTTCACCAGGCCGCGGGGAGTGCGGATTGCCACACCAGTGACATCGGTCACTGGTTCGCAACGACAAAGAGTCCGGGCTTGAGAAGGAAAACCGAACACGTTCGCTGTGAAAATCCTTGAAACCACACCCTCACCAAAATCTTAACTTTTCCAAAAGCCGATTGCACAGCGGGGGAAGCTGGTGTAAAATAGTACCAGAAAAAACGGAAACGGAGGAAAAAGCGCATGAACGTGACATTCCTGGGCGCGACCCATGAGGTGACCGGCAGCTGCACCTACATTGAAGTGGGCGATAAAAAGGGTATCGTGGACTACGGCATGGAGCAGGGCAAGGATCTCTTCATCAATGAGGATCTGCCCGTTGAACCATCCCGGCTGGACTTTGTCCTCCTGACCCACGCCCATATCGACCACAGCGGCAAGCTGCCCCTGCTGTACAAAAACGGCTATCGCGGCCCGATCTATGCCAGCGCGGCCACCTGCTCCCTCTGCGATATCATGCTGCGTGACTGCGCCAACATCCAGATCTCGGAGGCCGAGTGGAAAAGCCGCAAGGCCCAGCGCAACGGCGGCGAGGCCGTGGAACCCCTCTACGACATGGAAGACGCCCTGGGCGCCATCGCTCTGCTGCGCCCCTGCGGCTATGGGGAGCTGATCCAGGTCAACGACTGCGTCTCCATCCGCCTGACGGACGTGGGCCATCTGCTGGGCTCCTCCGCCATCGAGATCTGGCTCCAGGAGGGCGGCGAGACGCGGAAGATCACCTTCAGCGGCGATGTGGGCAACGCCGACCAGCCCATCCTGCGGGACCCCCAGCCAGTGAAGGACACGGAGTATCTGGTCATCGAGTCCACCTACGGCGACCGCCTCCACAGCGAGGAGCGGGTGGACTATGTAAAGGAACTGGCCGCGCGCATCCAGAAGGTGCTGGACCGGGGCGGCAACATGATCATCCCCTCCTTTGCCGTGGGCCGCACTCAGGAGATCCTCTATTTCCTCCGGGAAATCAAGGAGAAAAACCTGGTCACCGGGCACGGGGATTTCCCGGTCTATATGGACAGCCCCCTGGCCATTGAGGCCACCAGCATCTTCCTCCAGTGCGATACCCAGTTTGTGGATGAGGAGATGCAGGCCCTGATCCGCTCCGGCGTCAATCCCATCGTCTTCCCGGGGCTGGAGCTGGCCGTCTCCCAGGAGGAGTCCAAGGCCATCAACGAGGATAAGACGCCGAAGATCATCATCTCGGCCAGCGGCATGTGCGACGCGGGCCGTGTGCGCCATCACCTCAAGCACAACCTCTGGCGCCCGGAGAGCATGGTGCTCTTCGTGGGCTATCAGGCAGTGGGCACCCTGGGCCGCGTCCTGGTGGACGGGGCCAAGCACATCAAGCTCTTTAACGAGGATATCCAGGTGGAGGCGGAGATCGAAAGCCTCCCGGGCATCAGCGGCCACGCGGACAAAAACGGTCTGCTGCGCTGGCTGGGCGGCTTTGAGCAGAAGCCGAAGCTGGTCTTTGTCAACCTGGGCTATCAGGCCTATGCGCCTTACAGCGGCGCCTGCTACGATCTGCGCCGCGGCTGCTTCGTGCGCGAGACCAGCGGCAGGCCCGTGGAGAAAAAGAGCGAGGGCAGGCAGCGCACGGTCAGTGCCGCCTTCACCCGCCTCATCGCCGCGGCCGAGCGCCTGCTGCGGGTGGCCAAAAGTCTGGAGGGCCACGCCAACAAGGAACTGGCCTCCTACGCCGACATGGTGACCCGTCTGGCGGATAAGATGGAAAAATAAAGGAATCCCGGGAAAAACGCAAATCGAAGATTGACGAAAATACCCGCCTGTGTTAACATAACGTGTGAAATGCGGGAAACCGAAAGCAGCGGCTGTGCAGTCCGAAAGGGAGAGAACAGGCAATGACAGAGAGACAATTTGACCCCTCCATGGCCCTGGGCGAGGAGATCGCGGGCCTGGGCAAGCAGGAACTGTGCTGGATGGCGGCCCAGCTTTGCCGCCTGATCGTCGACGAGGTGGGCAACAAGAGCTACCGCGGCGGCGTCTGGCCGGAGAATATCTGCTACGAGGGCGACGGCCGCTTCAGCCTCGGCGAGGGACATCAGAGCGACTGGGGCAAAGAAGAGCTGCGCTTCATCCCGCCGGAGCTCTATTGGGACGGCGAGGCCGCCCCCTCCGGGGACGTCTATTCCCTGGGGCTGCTGCTCTACTATGGCCTGAGCGGGGGCAAGCTTCCCTTTGAGGGCGAGAGCCCGGATCCCCAGCTGAGCCGCATGAGCGGCAAGAAGATCACGGCGCCCGACGGCCTGGGCGGCCGCTTGGCCGAGATCCTGGAAAAGGCCTGCCGCTTCAAGGCCAATGAGCGCTATCAGACCCTGGATGAGCTGCGCGTCATGCTGGAGAGCTGCGAAGAGAACAAATATGTGGAAAACGCCGCCGCCGAGGAGATCTTTAAGAAGGACGAGGCGGAGTTGAGCGAGGTCGAGCGCATGATGCTGGCCATCATGGGCGGCGAAACCGAGGCGGAAGCCCCGGCGGAGGCCCCGCTGGCGGACGAAGTGGAGGAGACGCCGGCCCTCCCGGTTTTGGACCCGGAGGAGGCCGCGGAACTGATCCTGGCCGAGCAGGTGCCGGCCAAGCCCGCCGCGCCCGACAAGGCGGCCCAGATGCGTGCCCTGATGGACGAGATCTTCGGAAGCCCCGCCCCGGAAGAGGACGAGGAGGACGAAGAAGAGCAGGCCATGGAAGCCGAAGCTGCGCCCGCACCCCCGCGCCCGATCGTGCCGGAGGAGAGGGAGGACGTGCGCGTCTATGAGCCGGGGAAGGAGAAGAGGGACCATGAGCCCATCCCCATCCTGACCGAGGAGAAAAACCCAGAGCTGGCGCCCATCGTGCCCAACCGCCAGCCCATCCAGTACAGCCGCGACCCGGAGCGCAGCCGCGCCATCGCCGCGGACGTGCGCAAGCGCCGCACCCGCCCCATCGGCGTGGTGCTGATCCTCTGCGGATTGCTGATCATCGCCGCGCTGATCGCCAACTACTTCCTGCAGAATGTGAAGTGGCTGGACGAGGGCCGGGGAAGAAGCGTGGAGGTCCTGGAGGCCGATCCTGATGCCATCACCGCCGAGGATGCGTTCATCTCGGCTGAGGAACTGCAGCGGCAGGAGGAAGAGGCGGCCGCCGCGGCGCGCCAGTCCTATTATCAGGTCTTTCAGGAGGACATCAGCTGGACCTCCGCCAAGAACAGCTGCAACAATCTGGGCGGCCAGCTGGCGGTTATCAACAACGCCGATGAGTTCACCATGGTGACCCAGCTTGCCCAGCAGTCGGGCGTGCAGGGAGTCTGGGTGGGCTGCCACCGGGAGGGCGGCTTCCTAGTCTGGGAGACCACCGAGCCGGTGGGCGTTATGACCTGGGCCGATCAGGAGCCCTCCTATACCGACAGCAGGGACGGCGCGGCCGAGGACTACATCATGCTCTGGAACACGGGCAGCGGCTGGGCCTACATCGACTGCCGCAACGATCCCGTCATCGCCGACGGAGAGCGCTACGCCGGTAAGATCGGTTATGTATGTGAGTTCGAAAGCTGAGTACAGCCAATAAAATCGGGCAAAAGGGGCAGGTGGCAATCTGCTCTTTTTGCCGTTTGGAGAATGAGAATGGAACACAACGTCAATCAGGAATTACTGGACTTCATCGCCGCCAGCCCCACGGCCTGGCACGCGGTGGAGAATCTGGCCCGCATGCTGCAAGAGGCCGGCTGCCGCGAGCTGCGGGAATATGAGGACTGGACTCTGCGGCCCGGCGAGCGCGTCTTTGTGCGCCGCAACGGCTCGGCCCTGATCGCCTTCCGGGTCCCGGAGGCGGATTTCCCGGGCTTTATGCTCATGGCCGCCCACGCCGACTCCCCCTGCTTCAAGCTCAAGGAGCTGAAGACTGTGAGCGCGGCGGGGCTCTACGCCCAGCTGAGCGTGGAGCGCTACGGCGGCATGCTGATGGCCCCCTGGCTGGATCGGCCCCTCTCCGCCGCCGGACGTGTGGTCGTCCGGGAGGGGGACAGGATGGTTCCCCGGCTGGTGGATCTGAAAAAGGATCTCTTTCTGATCCCCAACGTCGCCATCCACATGGACCGCGGCGCCAATGAGAATAAGAGCTATGACATGAAGACCGACCTGCTGCCCCTGGCGGGCAGCGTTGAGAGCGGCAAGCGCCTGCCCGCCCTGGTGGCCGAGAGCGTCGGCGCCCGGGAGGAGGACATCGTCTCCGCGGAATTGCAGCTTTATCCCCGCACGCCCGGCACGGTCTGGGGCCTGGAAGAGGAGTATCTCTCCTCCCCGCGCCTGGATGATCTGCAGTGCGCCTTTGCCTGCACCCAGGGCTTCCTGCGGGCCGGAAAAGGGGAGAGCGCGCCGGTCCTCTGCGTCTTCGACAACGAGGAGGTGGGCAGCGGCACCAAGCAGGGCGCCGACTCCGATTTCCTCGCGGATACGCTGCTGCGCCTCTGCGCCGCCCTGGGCCTGGATGAGGCGGCCTGCCGCCGTCGGCTCGCCCAGAGCTTCATGGTCTCGGCGGACAACGCCCATGCTGTTCACCCAAACCACCCCGAGTACGCCGACAAGAGCGACCGGCCGGAGATGAACAAGGGCATCGTCGTCAAGTTCAACGCCAGCCAGCGCTATACCAGCGACGCCGTCTCCGCCGCCGTGTTCGAGGAGATCTGCCGCCGCGCCGGCGTGCCCACCCAGCGCTTTACCAACCGGGCCGATCTGGCCGGAGGCTCCACCCTGGGCAATATCAGCACTTCTCACGTCTCCCTCAACACCGTGGACATCGGCCTGGCCCAGTTGGCCATGCACTCCTGCTATGAGACCGCGGGGACGAAGGACACGGCCTGGCTGATCCGGGCCGCCGAGCGCTTCTTTGCCAGCAGCCTGCGCCGGGACGAGAGAGGCATCCGCATTATCGACGGAGGGGAGAGCGCATGAGTAAGCTTTTTCAATCCCTCCTCGCCCTGCTTCTCTGCTTCGCCCTGCTTACACCGTCAGCCGCCCTGGCCGAGGAGGCGGAGCCCTCCATCCTGGACGACGCGGCCATCCAGGCCATGCTGGACGAGTACATCGCCTCCCACGACATCAATCCCGAGAACATCAGCGTCGGCTACGTCTACACCGCCACCGGCGACACCTGGTTCTATAACGCCGACAAGTGGTATTACAGCGCCAGCATGTACAAGGTGCCGCTGATGATGATCCTGGCCGAGAAGGAACATAAGGGCGAGCTCACCCGCGACAGCGAGGTCAAGGGCCTGAAGCTGGGCTATGCCGAGGAAGTCATCCTGACCTATTCCCACAACGACTACGCCCATCTGATGATGAGCGCCCTGGCCCCCACGGAGCCGGACTGCCGGGATATCTACAAGCAGTACGCCCAGCTGCCGGACGATTACTACGTCTCGGACTTCCGGGATTACAGTTATTTTACCGCCCGCTTCATGACCCAGGTCATGACCACCCTGTTTACCGAGCCGGAGCGCTTCCCCAACGTGATCGACTGTCTCCTCAACGCCCAGCCCGAGGACTACTACAACCTCACCCTGGGCCAGTATGACATCGCCCAGAAATACGGCAGCTACCGGGACAACAGCTGGCGCGACTGGAACCACACCGCCGCCATCATCTATCTGCCCAACCCCATCATCCTCACCGTCATGACCCTGGATAATCCCACCGCGGAGCTCACCATCGCGGAGGTCGGCAAGCTCTTTGCCGATTACAGCCTCGGCCTGGACAGCAAGCTGGAGCAGTACCGCGCCGAGCAGGAGGCGGCCCGCCTGGCCGCCGAGGAAGAGGCCAGACGGCAGGCGGAGGAGGAAGAGCGGCGCCTGGCCGAGGCGGCCGAGGAGCCGGATACCGCCACGGTGCTGGACGCGGCCGAGGCCATGAACCCGGCGGCGGAGACGCCCCTGCCCGCGGCCGCTCCCTCCGCCGCGGCCAACGAGGAGAACACGGCGCTGCGCCTCTATGTGCTCATCGGCGCGGCGGGGCTCGGGGCGCTGTGCCTGCTGGTTTACCTCCGGAGCCGGAAACGACGCTGAAGACAGAGAGAATGTGATACCATGAAAAAAGCCATTTGCCTTCTGCTGTGCCTGGCCCTCTGCCTGAGCGCAGCCGCCTGCGGCAGCCGCACCCGCGTCGGCGCCTACGGCATCCGCACCCTCCAGACCCTGGTGGAGCAGGACTACTCCCTCGCCTTCCGCACCAACGATCCCACGGCCGACCTGGTCATCGCCGCGCTGGAGGTGCTCTCCGCCGAGGGCAAGGTGGATGAGCTGTCCACCAAGTGGTTCGGCGGCCGCCTCATCGACTTTGACAAAAACGCCAAGGCCCTGGACGAGGTGACCGAGGAGAACTTCCCCCGGGACTTCATCATCGGCGTGGACGTCAATTCCTTCCCCATGGCCTATATCTCCAACAACAGCTACTGGGGCTTTGACGTGGAGCTGGCCATGGCGGTCACCGAGCGCCTGGGCTGGGATCTGAAGATCCAGTCCATCGAGAAGGAGAACGTCTATGTGGAGCTCTCCTCCGGCAACATCGACTGCGCCTGGGGCGGCATCGCCCTGGACCCCAAGGAGGTCAAGGAGGGCCTCTATGAGGAATACGGCCCCTATGTGGCCAACGACATCGTCATCGCCACGCGCAACGGCAACATGCTCTTCAACCGCCTCATGCTCCAGGGCAAGACCCTGGCCATGTGCTCCACGCCCGAGGCGCTGGACGCGCTGAACCAGGACCCGACGCTCGCCAAGCGCCTGGGCCAGATCACCCGTCTGGGCGGCGGCACCACCGAGTGCTTTGAGTATCTCTTCGCCGGCCGCTGCGACGCGGTCCTGACGGACACCACCGCCATCGCCTACATCAACTGCCACTGAGGCAGCCAAGAAAGACGGCCTGCTGCAATGTACGAATGTGTCATTGCGAGGCTCCGCAAGGAGCCGTGGCAATCCGTTCCCTTTTTGAAAAGAGACGGATTCCCACACCAGTGCTGCGGCACTGGTTCGGAATGACAGACGTCCAGCGGCAGGCCGTTTTCCCTGCCTTTAT
>CACYOR010000124.1 GCA_902775985.1 Oscillospiraceae bacterium | reverse complement strand
TTGCCGCCGTTCTCGATGAGCTGAAACGCATTGAGGCCGCCGGAGAGATCCGGGATGAACTGCTGGACAACATTGAGCTGATCGCCCGGACCCTTGACGGCATGAAGGAGGAACGACGATGACAGAAGAAAAAGAAACGACTGTCCTCAACACATCTGTTGGCGCAGATGCAGGACAGCCGAATCAAAACCTTTGTGATGACAGTTTAGCAGATTCTCTCGAAGAATACAATAGATATTTTCGCCAGCTGAACGATCCCTCATACTTGCCGACTGTATCTATGAGAGAGCTGTATGAAACCGCGTATGAGAGCAAGCCGCCGCTGATCGACGGCCTGCTCTATCCCGGAACCTATCTTCTGGTCGGCGCGCCGAAGTTGGGAAAGAGTTTCCTGGTCGCGCAGCTCGCCTACCATGTCAGTACCGGGACACCGCTCTGGAATTACCCTGTGAGGCAAGGAACGGTTTTGTATCTGGCGCTGGAGGATGATAACCAGCGTCTCCAGAGTCGGATGTATCAGATGTTCGATATGGAAATCGCGGATCAGCTCTTTTTTGCTACACGAGCGCGACAACTTGGGAAAGGATTGGACGAGCAGCTGGAGCGTTTTGTTCGCGAGCACCCGGATACCAGGCTCATTATCATCGATACCTTGCAAAAGGTTCGTGAGATCGGCGGCGAAGCGTACAGCTACGCCAGCGACTACGATATCATTACCCGGCTGAAAAGCTTTGCCGATTGCCGCAGTTTATGCCTGATCCTGGTGCATCACACTCGCAAGCAAAAAGCGGACGATGTGTTCGATATGATCTCTGGCACAAATGGTTTGCTCGGTGCAGCGGATGGAGCATTTCTTCTGCAGAAACCCAAGCGCACCGCAAACGAGGCCACGCTGGACATTTCCGGCAGAGACCAGCAGGACCAGAGGCTTCATCTGTTTCGGAATGAGGAAAAGCTGTGTTGGGAGTTGGAGCGATGTGAAACCGAATTGTGGAAGGCCCCACCGGAAGCACTCCTGGATGCTGTCGCCGGACTCGTAAACATCGAACGGCCGGAATGGACCGGGAGCCCGACAGAGCTGGTCGAAGCGCTTGCAGTAGACATGAAAGCAAATGCTCTGACCATGAAGCTGAATGTCAACACAGGGCGTTTATATTGCGAGTACGGTATCCGCTACTGGAACAGCAGGACGCACGATGGGCGAAAGATCGTTTTGCGGTATGAGCCGCAGAGCGCGTGACGATGTGTGACGGTCGTGACGATGATTTCGGCAGCGGGGCGGTATCCAAAACACCGTCACCATCGACACGGATCGTCACAGGGAGCGGAGGAAAGGTCAAGGGGGCATACCTGCGGGTGGAGATTTCCGAAAGGAAATACAACCCGAACCCCTTGAGCTTTTCTCACGGAAAACACTCGCGCAACGGAGGGGAAAGAGAAGGGCCCACTCCCGTAAGATAGTTTTATCGTCTTTGCAGGGACGGCATGGCATTTTGTCATGCCGTTTCCTGCTTCATCAGTTCATTCAGCGGGATAAATCCGATCAGATCATACTCGATGTGGATGCTCTGGCGGCGCTTGCCGCTGCTCTTGTCCGGTGCGCCCACATAGATCGCCTTGATGAGCTCGTGCGCCACATAGGGCGTCAGCTCCTCCAAAGCCGTGTACTTCTGAATGCGCTCAATGAACAGATCTAAATTCTGGTTCTGCTGTTCCTGTACTTCGATCTCCTTCCGGAGAGTGTCTGCCGCTTCCTTCAAGTCCTGCTGCTCTTCCTCATAACCCTGGCTCATCGCTGCAAACCGCTCGTCGCTCAGTTTGCCGGATACGTTGTCCTCATAGGTACGCACGAACAGCCGATCGAGCTCCTGGATGCGCTTCTCCGCCTTCTCAAGTTGTTTCTGCTTGGTCTTGAGGATCGCTTTGCTCTCCGTCTGCATCTTCTCTTCCATGATTGCCCGGAAATGGGCTTCATAGCGGAGTACAAGCTCAATGACCCTTTGCGTGTAATTCCAGACCAAACGCTCCAACACGATTGCGCGGATGAAGTGGGCCGAGCACGGAGAATCGCTGCCGCGAGAGTTCGAGCAGGTGTAATTCCATTTGCTTGGATCGTCGTGAGAACCGCTGAAATACATTTTGCCTTTGCAGTCTGCGCAGAACACAAGGCCGGAAAACATGTGCGTGTTGCCGGATTTCGTTCTGCGGTGACGCTGCTCGCGGATCTCCTGCACTTTATCGAAGGTGTCAATGTCGATGATGGCAGGATGTGTGTCGTAGAAGATCGCTTGGTTCTCCACCGGATTCTTGCGTGTCGTCTTATCCCAGATGGAATTGGAGTAGGTCTTGAAGTTGACTGTACAGCCGGTGTATTCGCGGCGGGCAAGGATATCCGAGATGGTTCTGGACTCCCAATGATAGTGGTTGGCTGGTTCCGGATGGTTTGACTTGCGCCCTTCCTTCATGTAGTAGGCCGTGACGTTCAGCACCTTTTCCGCTTCAAGCTGATTGGCGATCTGCGTCGGGCCGCGGCCTTCCATGCAGAGTGCGAAGATGCGTTTGACCACCTTTGCGGCTTCCTCATCCACGATCCATTTCTTCGGATCGTTCGGATCTTTGATGTAGCCATACGGCAGAAATCCGGTCAGCGGCTCGCCGCGCTCGCCCTTGGCTTTGACGACGGCACGAACCTTCCGGCTGGTATCGCGGGCATAAAACTCGTTGAACCACATGCGAATCCCGGCAAAATCGTTGTCCACGCTGTTTTGATTAATCGTATCGAAGTTGTCGTTAATCGCAATGTACCGGACGTTGTGTTTGGCAAAGGTGATGTTGATAAACATACCCGTCATAGTGGAATTGCGTCCGAGGCGGGAAAGGTCTTTTGTCAGCACCACGGCTACATGATCCGCTTCGATCTCATCCAGCATTTCCTGAAAGCCGGGGCGATCAAAATCGGTTCCGCTGTATCCGTCGTCGATGAAGAAAACGGGGTTCGGCAGCTTCTTGTCTCGCACAAAGGATTCGAGGATTCTGCGCTGATTACTTATGGAGTTCGACTCGCCATCCAGAGAGTCCTCGTTTGAGAGGCGGCAGTATAGTGCGGTGATTTTATCAGTTGCCCTGATCAATTCTGTTTCCTCCTTTTCGGGGGCAACTGTCTGTACAGGATTGGTCGGCTCCATGGTAACATAACCTTTTTCGTTTGTCATCAGAAATCCTCCAGATTGTGCAGCATGATTCGGGATAGTTTTTGATCCAGCATCTCTGTTCCCTCATAACTGCCGGTGACCGTATAGATGGTCCCGTCGATTTCTTCCATGATCTTCATTTCCGGAATCCACCATGCGCTCAGATTCCGAACAACGATGCGCCCCTGCTCATCAATGCGATAGTTGCGGCGATACTGATCGTCTGGCTGAGGATCGTGTTTCGCATAAGGATCGGGCCGACTGAAATACAGCTCCGGGATACTGTCGCTTCCGTCGTCCTCGTCACCTTCCCATGATTCGATCATTTCCAGATATTCAGCTTCGTCGGAATCAAGGTCAAATGCTTCATCTTCAAAATCGGTCATGTGCTCGTTTTCCATTTTTTCATGTTTTCCTTTCCGCGACATTTCTAAAGCAAGATACGCCTGGCGAATACGAAAACTCCAAAATGAGTTTTTCTTTCCTCCGGCCATCTCGTTGGGGATGACGGCTCCCCAATCCCTCGACCGGACAAATCTGGCGATTTTCCGTTTTAGCTCCTATTTCTTTTTCGCAGCGGCAGCGAGTTGCCGGATTTTTGTTAGCGTTTAGAAGGGCGTAATTCGAGGAAGACGGGAAATCATATTCCCTCGTCAATACCGCGTCCTGAAAACCGCATGATGCCTGCATTTTTCATGCCCTAAAAGCTAACAGCCGAAGCGGCACCGGACTGGGAAAGTGGAATAATAGAAATCCTAAATCGCGGGGAACGAGAAATCGTATTACCCCATCAAAAGTGCGCCTCGGAACCCGCATGATTGCTGGACTTTTGCAGCTCTATTTTTCCACTCCGCAGCCCTTGCCTTTTGAAAATGTCACGCTCTAAAGGCCGGAAAACCGGGGTGCAGGTCAAATCGTATTAACCTGTCAGAATCGTGCAATAGAAACCTACATGATCGCTGCATTTTTTCATGCCTAAAGCGTGACACCTGATCTACAATTCCTGTTCGTCCCTTTTGCGCTCCTGCCCGATCTCCGGCTCTTGCAGCCGGAGCATTTTTTCAATATTGGCTTTGACGGTCTGCAGCTCCTTTTCGCGCTTTTGGCTCTCACGGTATTCGGTGTATCCGGCGTTTTTCGCCGAAGTCAGATCTTCGATCTCATCCTGGATTCGCTTGACGGTAGGAATCATCTTGACCTCGTTCTCTTTGAAATACCGCATGGCCGCGTCATAGAGAATGAGCGCCGGACGGTTTTCTTCGTAAAACTTTTCCTGCTTTTTCTTCGGCAGCTTTAGATACGCCGCGTGCAGATCTTTCGCGTCGCGGGCGTTCAGGACATGCCGCTGCAATTCCTTTTTCGCATTCAGTTCCGCCTCGATCTTTTTCAGATCGGTGCGGGCTGTATTTGTGTTCTCATGCGATTCCTCTAATGCGGCGTCGAGTGCGTCCAGATCGGTAAGCCCGTTTTCCTGTAAATATAAAAGTGTCTTCGCCATCGTTTTCAGATTGAAGACCGTGCCCCAATGGATGTAGCCCTCGCCCTTTCCTTCGGCGCGTTTGGCTTCGAGATCAATCAGCTTTTCGATCTCCGGTTTTGCTGCGGGCGTGACAAAAGTGTCCGGCCTCTGAGTGACAGAAGGAATGATCTGTTTTGCATTTTGCTCCAACGCGGCGAGGATCGCTTCTTTGGAAAAGTCATCTCCCAGCTTGCGCGATGTGATCGGCTTCGAGCGCTCCGGCGTCAGATAGCTGAAACGACCGCGGCTCTCTTTGACCGCAATGCCGTAATCCTCCAAAAGATAATCGAAAAAGTCTTCCAACGATTTGGATTTTTGGAGCGCGGCGCGGATCTGCTGACGCAGGATTTGCTTGTCCGTTTCAAACTTCGTCTGCTTCGGTTCTTCACCGTTTGCGATCAGCTCGGCGTTTTCTTCGTCGAGTTTTTTCTGTCCCTGCTTCTGCGCCCAGTACTCGCGTTCAGTAATTCTGTTATTGCTGCCGTTGAGCAGATCGATCTGATACAGCCCCTCGCGCTGACACATTTCCATCACTTCCGCGCGGAAATAACGGAGAGCTGCGGATGTACATCGGTGCTTCATGCCGGGCAGCATATCGCAGTCTTTATCCATGTACGGCATTCGCGGCACGCGCTCGATGCGCAGACTGTTGATGACGATATGCACATGAATGTTGCCGCTTTTGTTGTGACCGTCCGGGTGAGTCGCGACCAAAGCCTGATGGCCGGGGAAATGCTTTTTGCAAAATTCCAAGCCCAGCTCATGCGCGCGATCCATCGTCAGGCCGTTGTCTTCCGCGTCGCGGGGATCAAAACTGATGATGTAATGATGCGTCTTGACATCGCCGCGGGAGAGATTTTTGTTATAGGCGAGGTTCGTTTTCATGCAGGCAATGGCAAAATCCTCATCGCCGCAGAGCACGGTGTTGTTGCTGCTCTCGTCGTGCTGAAAGATCAAGTAACGCTCGGCGGCCCCGAGGTCCGAGTTTTTCGAGCTCAAATGTTTGATCGTTGCCAATGGCGCTGCCCACCTCCTGCAGGATTTCATATTTCCATTCCGCCAGATCGCCGAGCGCGCGGCGGATTTCTGATTCAATAGATTGATCGGGAAAACCGGAATTAAGTGCGCGGGCGATCTGATTGAGATTGTTGCCGATGCGTTTTCCTTCGGTGATCAGCTCGTCGATTTTGGAAAGCAACTCTTTGTTCACCGGCGAGAATTTGATTACGGGATTGATGACGAGCTTATCCAAAGATGTACGGATCATTTCCGATTGATTCATCCCATAGGCCTTGCATTTCAACAGGAAGAACTTATATTCTTCATCGTCCAGGCGCGTTTTGATGACATGACTGCGCTTGGGCGTGTCGTATGTTCCCCGCATTTTTTGAACACCTCCGTGTGAGAAAAAATGATCGTTTCTTTCGTTCTGCTGGGTTTGGGGAAGGCACTCCCCAACAAGTTTTGACCGGGACCAAAGAGGCAAAAGCCGAAATCTGGGCCACGGGTCGATACTTGCTCTTAGTATCTGACCGTTACCCCGCACTCCGTTTTTTCACGTTTCTTCTTCCGAATCTAACAGATTTTTGATAAA
>CACYOR010000123.1 GCA_902775985.1 Oscillospiraceae bacterium | reverse complement strand
TTGAACGGCTTTCTTCGCCGCACATCCGTGCGGCGGCCATGGGCATAGCCCATGGGAATAAAAACATATGAAATGTTTTTATCAAGAAATAGTATAAAAACTCCCTTTTACCCATTGTGCCGCACCTGGTATTGTGTTCCGCCGTTCGATCCTGCTTTCAGGAGCATTTCCCGCATCGGCTGCATCCGTTGCAGGACAGCTTCATGCCGCAGGTCCGGCACCTCTCTCCGTAATAGGGCCGGTACAGCCGATCCGCCGGGATGGGGTATCCCCAGCCGTCCGTGAGCTTGAAGTCCATGGGCTTGCCCTGATAGCCGAGCCCGGAACGATAAGCCTGTGAACTCTGGACGCCGTTTCCCTCGATCCGATAGGTCCTCCCGTCCTTTACAAACCGCCTGCCTGTGCCGCAGAACACGAAGGTCACATCATGAGAAACACACGCATCGTGAAGAGACTTGACCCATTCATAGCGGCAGGGCCGGGCCCCGCCGTAGTTTTCCCCCTCGCAAAGCACCTGCTCGATCTGACCATCGGACAGGTATGGTTCTATGCTGACCGGGCCGATCAGCGGAGCGCACATGATCCCCTTGTGCTTGAAGGGCAGGTCCAGCAGGATGGGGATCCGCTCATCCGCCCGGCGCTGATTTTCACAGGAGATATTGCACATCACATTCTCCCAGCCCTCGCCCCAGTTCCGGGGCAGATGCTCCGCCACCCGCTCCGGGCGCTTGGTCAGCAGGAAGAATTTCACATCAGGCCGCCGGGCAATGATCTCCCAGGCCTCCTCCCGCCACGGGTCCGCTTCCTCCAGAAAGAAGTCGCTGGTCATGCAGACCCGCAGCATCTCGCCGCTTTTCACCTTGTACTGACCGCCGCGGTCCTTGCTCAGAGGATAGCGGAAGCCGGTTTTTGTCCGGTAAACAGCGTCGCCCCGCTTCCCCCGCAGGGCGTCCAGATAGTACATATAGCAGTTCTGACACCCTTCGCTGCACTTTACGCAGCCGTGCCAGGGATTCCAAATATCGTGCATGGCCGCCTCTCCTTACTCCGTTTCGCGGAACGGAGATCCGGTCCCTTCGCGCAAGACCCTTTCAGCTCCGCTTCCCCTTTTTGTCCGAACATCAAAATCGCGGCGCATCTCTTCACCATCCGGGAGCATCGGATGCAGGCGGCCAGGCGGCTGTTTGCTGCGCGCCATCGGCCCCTGGCGAAAATCGCCCGGGGAGAGCGTTCCGCTGAAGAAGAAAGACAGATCCCCTCAGGAGATCCCGCGCTCATCCAGATATGCGTTCAAAAATTCCTCGGCAAGGCTCCCCGGCCGGATATTCTCCCGGGCCTGCTCCGGGGTGAACCAGCTCCAGCGGTCGATCTCTTCATTGGCATGCAGGGCGGTTGCGTCGCTGACATAGGCCGTGAAGTTGACCATCAGCGTGTTGGAGGGCGCAAAAAACTTGGTCCGGTTGAAGCGGAGCCTGGTAACTGTCATCCCCGTTTCCTCTTTGATCTCCCGCACAACAGCCTGCTCGGCCTGCTCCCCCCGGTTGACGTAGCCGGCGACCAGAACGTAAGAGGGGCGTCCGTACTGCTGGATCAGCAGGATGCGCCCGGTCTTCTCGTCCCTCACCACCATGGTGTCGGCCACCGTGGACGTCTTATCGCTCCACACGCTGCCGCCGCCCAGTCCCCACGCGCCCAGCGACACCTTGGACGCCATGATTCCTGACGTTCCGAGTTCCTGGTACTTCATGTGATCTCCTCCTGAATGATCGTTTGCGGTTGTTGGCAGGCATATTGCTGCGGCCATGAAACGAAACGTTCCCAGGTCTGAACCATATCGCTTACCGACTCCAAGCCCTTCGCCGCCAGTCCTCCCTGCGACCCGCGGGTTATTCCAAATCTCAGTCGATCTCCCAGATAACAGTCACGGCGTCTGAAGCCTCAATGTCATCCGGCTCTATGTCCATAGCGTAGCTTCTAGGTCCTGCAATCATACTTTTACAAATTATATTATCACAAATGAGCTTCATTTCAATATTTCATTGCGCTATTGCAGTTTGATGTGGTTGAAAAATTTACAGCAAAAGCCGTCCGGTTTGGGCCCATTTTTCCAACTATGATACAGCGGGAGGCATAGCCTTTACAAAGCGCGCCACCCCGGTCAAATCTGTGCGCCACCGTCTCCGTACAGTCACAATTACATGCCCGCTCTGCTCGGATGCCGCCGGGACCCTGCTGTTTTATCTGGCGGGCTGACCCGACCAAAAAAGAGACTTGCGCGTGCAAGTCTCTTTTTTCGAGGGGGCCGTATTACTGTTTGATGTGCTCCGCCAGGTTGATGGCAAATCCCGTGGGGGAGATCATCAGCGTGCTCTTGGAGGAGCCGTGTCGGTGACCTTGCTGCCCTGGGCGTTGGTGAAGCCGCGGGCGGTGAGGAACTCGTAGGCCTCGTCGAAGTTGTCCACGTTCATGCGGATGACGGTCATGTCCTGGGGGAAGCTGTCCACCTGGGCCACGTCCACATAGAAGCCGTTGGGGTCCTTCATGCGGAAGCTGGAGATGTCCTTGCCGTTGATGCCAGTCTTGCTGTGGCGCTTTTCGAAGCCTAGGGCCTCAAAAAAGGCGACGGTCTCCTGGGCCTTGGGGCTGAGGATAAAGGGGTTAAAGGATGTGATCTTCATAGCGTTTCCTCCTTCAGGATGTGACAGATGGTTGGTCGTGTCTCTCCCTTGGAGAGGGCACGTATGGTGAAGATGAGTATAACACCGGCGGCGACGGATGGCAAGGGGTGTGGGGAAAATAACGCCGGCCTCCTCCACCGGGCCCGCCTCGGGATCGATCCCGGACACAGGGGAAGCGAGGAAATAGCGTCTTTTTGCACCTTCCTCTTTACTTTTCCGGCTGTTTTCCTGTAAGATAAGTATTATTCTGTATCACCTTGGACGCAGACTGCCAGGTCCTCCCCTGCCTCCCCCGGGGTCCGGATGGGAAAGCCCTGCTGCGGCCTTGCCCGGTTTTGGCCGGAACGCTGCCGGTCTCCCTCCGGTCAGAAGAAGAAAGGACGTGAGCCAATGGAACGGACCCAAAAAACGAAGGCCGGCGGCACGAAGCCCAAGCTGCGGCAGAGCCTGGCCTTCCGGGTCATCACCGCGGCGGTCTTCCTGCTGTTCCTGTTCACCGTGCTGGTGGGGGCGGCGGGGTATATCCGCTTTACGGAGTCCCTGACCAATGAGTATAACGACGCCGCCTTCCGCACGGCGGAGACCGCCGCCGCCCTGATCAACGCCGACCATATCCAGCGGTATCTGGACAGCGGCGGCGCGGACCCGGAGTATCAGGTGACCCTGGAGCGCATCAACACCCTCTGCCAGAAGCAGAACGTGACCCTGCTCTACGTCATCGACGTGGACACCAGCGACTACCTCCACTTCACCTCGGTGTTCAACACCGTGTCCGAGTCCTCGGGGTACACCCCCTGGGAGATCGGCTATCAGCGGGACACCACCAACGAGGAGTATGAGACCATCTACCGCCAGATCTACGAGGAGGGCCTCACCCGGGGCACCATCGCCCGGACCAGCGACCTCCGGGGCAACGAGCCCCACATCACCGCCCTGATCCCCCTGACGGGGTCCGACGGCCAGGTGAAATCCATCCTCTGCGTCCAGCGGCCCATGGAGGAGCTCACCACCGGGCGGCACACCTATCTGCTGACCGTTGAGATCATCGGCCTGGTGCTGGCGGCCCTGGCCTCCCTGTGGGCGGGGTCCTACCTCCGCAAGGAGGTCCTGCGGCCCATCCGGGCGGTGTCCCAGGAGGCGGCCCGGTTCGCCCGGGAGACCTGCCGCACCGAGGACGACCCCCTGAAGGACCTGAGCAACACCACGGAGATCATCACCCTGGCCCAGGCCATCGGCACCATGGAGACCGACACCGTGGAGGCCATCAAGCGCCTCACCGCCGTCACGGCGGAGAAGGAGCGCATCGGCACGGAACTGACCCTGGCCACCCGGATCCAGGCGGATATGCTCCCCAACATCTTTCCCGCCTTCCCGGACCGCCGGGACTTCGACGTCTACGCCGCTATGGACCCCGCCAAGGAGGTGGGGGGCGACTTTTACGACTTCTTCCTCATCGACGAGACCCACCTGGGCATGGTCATGGCGGACGTGTCCGGCAAGGGCGTGCCCGCAGCCCTGTTCATGATGATCGCCAAGATCCTGGTGCAGAACTTTGCCATGACCGGACGGAGCCCGGCGGAAGTCCTTCAGGCGGTGAACGACCAGATCTGCGCCAACAACCGGGAGGAGATGTTCGTCACGGTTTGGATGGGCATTCTGGACACCGCCACCGGGCGCATCGCGGCGGCCAACGCCGGCCACGAATACCCGGCGGTGATGACCCCCGGCAGGGGCTTCGAGCTGATAAAGGACAAGCACGGCTTTGTCATCGGCGGCATGGAGGGCCTGACCTACAGAGAGTACGAGATGACCCTGACCCCCGGCTCCAAGCTCTTCCTCTACACCGACGGCGTGCCCGAGGCCACCGACGGGGACAACGAGATGTTCGGCACGGACCGGATGCTCGAGGCCCTGAACCGGGACCCCGACGCCCCGCCGAAGGAGATTTTGCGGAACGTCCGCCGGGCGGTGGACGAGTTCGTCCGGGACGCGGAGCAGTTCGACGATCTGACCATGCTCTGTCTGGCGTTTCGGGGCGGGGACGGGACGGATTGGCCTTCCGGAAGCTGACGCGGAGCGGGAATGGCCGGCAGCGGAGGATTTTGCGAACTCCGCAGAGGACACTGATACGATTCCCAAATGAAAAGCTTTCATTTGGGAATCCACGTGCTGCGCACGGGCATGCCGCGCAAGCGCGTCATGCCGTCTCATGGAATCTTTTGGCATCACGCACCAGATGAGAGCAAAGAAAAAGCCCCGAAAACAGATGTTTTCAAGGCTTTTGGCGGAGCGGGTGGGATTCGAACCCACGGACGGTTGCCCGTCAACTGATTTCGAGTTTTCTCACCTATTGTCATTTTTAGGCAGTCTCAGTAAGATACGTTTCGTCGTGTAATCCTTGATTTTCCTGGCTTTTTGGCCTCTCATGGGAAAAAGTCTTGAGTTCAAATGCTTAGAGAATCAGGGCGATTTCTTGCCTGTTTTCATGCTGTTCTTGCACGTTTGCAAGAACGAAGGCAAGAAGGAAGGCTCCTTCACAACCAGTGGCAATACAAATCGATCGGTACTCATCTCAGGATCACCAATTCAAATAAAGGAGTTCAAGCTCATGAATTATGATCCTAAGGAATTTGCGAAATACCCCGATATAATGAACAAGGAACAAATGCGGATTGCCTGCCATATTAGCAAGCGGACCGCTCTTTACCTGCTACAAAGCGGACTCATTCCCAGCGAGTGTACTGGCAAAAAGACACGCTGTTATCGGATCAAAAAGTCCGATGTTATCGCTTTTTACCGTGATCGAGCACAAAACCCATGCCGCTATATCGCCCCGAAGGGTTGGTATCAGTATCAGGGTTCGAAGGTGGTTCCTCATAAAATTAGGATCCTGCCAGAACCGATTCCAGAGGAATCTATGCGCCAATTCTACGAGGATGCGTTAAGAGATGAACCAGACGTTTGGGATGTTAGCATGATTTGCTCCTACACAGGTTACGACCGTCGTGCCGTTGGCAACTGGATTCGCAAGGGGCGCTTACAGACTATCATGCAGACGCGGAAATACTATATACCCAAGTGTTTCCTGATTGATTACCTATGCTCCCCTGAATACTGGAACATCATCCGTAAAAGCAAAAAACATGTTGATACTCTATGGAAAATCCATGCCCTAACGAAGGATCAATGTAAGCGTCTAGGGACGGCTTGTCCAGCGCCACCTAACATGAGAAAATGAACAGGGGCTCTCGTGGATTCTAAAGGAGTCTGCGAGAGTCTCTGGTATTTTCTCAGACAGTCTATGAGAATGCCAGGCATTCTCGTAGAGTCTCGCAGACAGGAGGTACAGCCATGACCGAGCTAACGATTCAAAGCACAACCAAACAAAAGCATCTTCTGGAATGGAGCCAGCGGGTAGCGGACTGCCGCAGCAGCGGGCTTTCGGTAAGTCGCTGGTGCACGGAGCATGACATCAAGCCCAAGACTTATTATGCATGGCAGAAAAAGGTCTTTGCAGCGATGATCGAGCAGCAGAAACTCCAGATGATGGAAGAAACCGGGAACGAAAACAAGTTTATAGAGTTGCCTTCCTTGGAGTTGGGAGCAAAACGGGGCAGAGATCTGGTTGCTTCTGTTCATGTGGGAGAAGCGTCCCTGGATGTATATGAGGGTGCGAGTCCTGAAATCGTGACCACACTTTGCCAGGTGCTGAACCATGCTAAATGATTTCTCCGGTGCAGACCGTGTATACATTGCCTGCGGCTACACAGATCTTCGAAAAGGGATAGACGGATTGGCTGCCCTGGTCCAGCAGCAATTCGAACTGGACCCGTTCACAAACACATTGTTTCTGTTCTGTGGCCGCCGGAGAGACCGGATCAAGGGCTTGTATTGGGAAAAAGACGGATTTGTTCTCTTGTACAAGCGACTGGAAGAAGGCGTTTACCAATGGCCGCGATCCGAAACAGAGGCCAGACAGATTACGCCGCAGCAGTACCGCTGGCTGATGGAAGGATTAAAGGTGGAGCAGCCCCAAGCCCACCGTCCGGTGACCGGATTGAGTGCCATATAAAAGTGACGGAAACCCTTGAAAACTCTGTACTTTTTGGCACTTCTATGGTATAATAAGAACATGAAAAACGATGCTGTTTTGGAGACAAGCAACACGGAAACGGTCACCATTTCCCGTGCGGAATATGAAGAACTGAAAGCGCAGAATCAGTGGCTGCTGGAGCAACTGAAACTGATCCGTCGGAGGAAATTCGGAACATCCTCAGAGAAAGCGACGGAGGAAGTTTGGGAGCAGTTGAGCCTTCTGTTCAACGAGGCCGAAGTGTGTGCTTCTGAAGAGAAGGAGACAGAGGCACCTGTCGTGGAGGTTCGTCCTCACACCCGGAAGAAATCCGGCAGCGTGAGAGATGTTGTCCCCAAAGACATTCCCGTAAAGGTCGTGGAACACAGCCTGCCTGAAGAAGAGCGAGTTTGTCCTGAATGCGGAGAAGAGATGGCCGTGATCGGGAAAGAGATTCGTGAAACGTTGGTGTTTCAGCCTGCCCAAGCATATTTGAAGCAGGATGTATACTACACCTATGGATGCCGGAAGTGCGAAGAGGAAGATGTCACGACACCTATTCTCAAGACGCCGAAGGAGCCGGCTTTGATCCCCGGCGGATATGCCTCTCCGGAAGCGGCAGCTCACATTGCCGTGCAGAAATTTGTGATGGGATCTCCGCTGTATCGTCAGGAGCAGGAATGGAAGGGGCAAAACATCCTGCTTTCCCGGCAGACGATGTCCAACTGGCTGATCCGGTGCGCCCAGGATTGGTTTGGCCCGATATATGAGCAGTTACATAGGAAGCTTCTGAAACAGGATTTGCTCCATGCGGACGAGACGGAGCTTCAAGTGCTGCATGAGGATGGAAAGAGCCCGCAGTCCAAGAGCTATATGTGGCTGTACCGAACCAGCGGAGACGCTGTCCATCCCATTGTGCTGTACGAGTACCAGCCAGGCAGAGGGCAGGAGTACCCGCAAAGGTTTCTGGATGGATTCCAAGGCTATCTGCAAACAGATGGTTACGCAGCCTACCATGGTTTGGAAAATGTGACCCATGTTGGATGCTGGGCTCATGCCCGAAGAAAAT
Organism: Oscillospiraceae bacterium; assembly: GCA_902775985.1. GTDB lineage: Bacteria > Bacillota > Clostridia > Oscillospirales > Oscillospiraceae > Limivicinus. Next base: position 1,280 of record CACYOR010000123.1, on the reverse strand, counting down.
TCGAGGAGGCACAGAAAGCTGTGCCAAAAGGGAAACGCTCTAATACAGCAGAACAAGGCGTTGCCTATTGCACACAGTTGTTCAAACTGGAGGAAAAGTTTAAGGAACTCTCTCCGGAAGAACGGAAGAAGAAGCGTCTGGAGCAGGAGAAGCCTGTTCTGGATGCTATGTTGGTATGGGCAAATACGAGGAATGCGGCACCCAAGTCCGCATTAGGCCAGGCGCTGACCTATCTCAAAAACCAGTGGCCATATTTGACCAACTATCTTTTGGACGGACGGATCGAGTTGAGCAACAACCGCGCGGAGCGAAGTATAAAGCCCTTTGTGATTGCACGGAAGAACTTCCTGTTTGCCAACACCTCGATGGGCGCCCAAAGCAGCGCCGTGATCTTCAGTTTGATTGAAACAGCCAAAGAGAATGGCCTTGATCCATATCGTTATCTGACTTGGGTCCTTGCAGAAGCACCAAAGCGCTCCGCAAGCGATTCCTTATGGGCTGCTGCCCTGATGCCCGAAAATGCGCCGCCGCAGTGCAGGGTAAAGTGGACATGATTGAGGTAAGATTCTCTGTTTTTTGCTGACCCGCCAGAAGTGGCCGGGACAACAAGAGTCGATCCTTATAGAATAAAGTTGATGGCAATCCCATCAATTTTATTGACAGGAGGACTCCCCATGAAAAAAAAGAAAGTCAGCGGTGCACATCCCAAAAGTCCCCTTCAGCAAGCGAGAATAAAGGCAGGGCTTACACAGGAATATCTCGCAGAGATCCTCGATTGTGGTACGCGAAGTGTTCAGGGATACGAGGCCGGGCGGTGCGATCCACCCCTGGCCAAATTGAGGAAAATGATGTCTCTTTATGAGTGCGAGTTTGCCGACCTGTATCCCGACAGTGCTGATGCAAAGCCTCCGCCCTCAGAACTGGCGAACGGCGGCAATCTTAAGAGAACATCTGTTTTTGCACAGCAGTTTTGGTGCGTTTCCTTGTGCTCTGCCGGTTACAGGCAGAAGATGCCCATTACTGAAATCATGGTTTTTCATACTCATTTCGGAGAAACCGGATTCTACGTCTGTCCACGATGCAAACTCACTTTGGACCGCGATTTTGTTTCGTTTTGCGACCGCTGTGGCCAGTATCTTGATTGGAAGGATTACCGAAAGGCCAAATTGATTTATCCGGGCCGGAAATAAATTTATACGAGGAAGTACGGGTTGGCGGCTTTGTGCCCTTTCCCGTACTTCGTTTTATTCTGACATCTGTGTATGCCGTTTGACGCTTAC
>CACYOR010000122.1 GCA_902775985.1 Oscillospiraceae bacterium | reverse complement strand
CTACGAGGGGGAGTCGATCTACAACTATCTCCAGGTGGAGGAGACGCCGGAGAGCGTCATCCTCTCCACCAACGTGCTCTTCGGCGTCCAGTCTATCCGCATGAAGGACGAGGGCCTGACCGGCATGTACTACGACTACGCCATGGCCGCGCCCCTGATGGCCGGGGCCGAGGAGAGGGAGGAGCCGCTCAGGCTCCTGGTCCTGGGCATGGGCACCGGCACCTACGCCAGCCAGTGCAGCCGCTATTTCCCCGGCATCCAGGCCGAGGGCGTGGAGATCGACGAAAAGATCACCCGCCTGGCCCGGCAGTATTTCGCCATGCCGGATTCCGTGCCCGTCACCACCTACGACGGCCGGGCCTATCTTAACGCCGTGGACACGAAAAGCGACGTGATCCTGGTGGACGCCTATCAGGACATCAGCATCCCCTTTCAGATGGCCTCGGTGGAGTTTTTCAGCCTCGTGCGGGAGCATCTGAAGCCCGGCGGCGTCATGGTCGTGAACATGAACATGCGCTCGGAGCGGGAGGGAAACATCAACGACTATCTGGCCGATACCATCTGCCGGGTCTTTCCCGCGGTCTATACCGTGGACGTGCCTTTGAACAGCAACCGCATCCTCTTCGCCTCCGAGGCGGGGGATCTCCTGGAGCGCTTTGACCGCAACCGCGCCCTCTGCGGCGGGGAGCTGGGAGAGCTGATGGAGCGGGTCGCCGCGGGCCTGGAGCGCTATGAACCCGGCGGGCGCTGCATGACCGACGATAAGGCGCCGGTGGAGCTTTTGAGCATGCGCATGATCGACGATCTCATTCAGGATGAGCTGCGCTGGTACAAAACCCTCTATCGGGAGCAGGGCCTGAGCGGCCTGATGGCGAGCCTGGGGATATAAAAAAACAGACGTAGGGGCGGCTATCAGCCGCCCGCGCGGAGGAATATCGGTTCATAAAACACCTGAGGCGAATCCGTACTACAAAACGGTACGGGTTCGCCTCAGGTCTTATGTTATGGATTCCCTTTCTGCCGGGCAATCCGCGAATCGGAACGACAGCGAAATGTGGGTTTGCGTCCGTAGGGGCCGGCGTCCTCGACGGCCCGTTGCCCCGGATACGCACAATCATACCGAGTGTCATTGCGAGACCAGTCCGCAGACTGGTCGTGGCAATCCGTTCTTTTCACCTGGCCGCCGGGAGTACGGATTGCCGCGTCGCTGCGCTCCTCGCAATGACACGCCATGAGATGGTACGTCATCCAGCACCACATCCGCGGGCGATTCGTGAATCGCCCCTACGTCCTTTTTAATTCAGTTAATCCAGGTATTTTCCCTCAAAGCAGCTCAGCGGGAGGCAGTCGGCCAGGCCCAGCAGCAGATCCCGCATGGAGCACAGATCGCTGTCCATCTGCATTCGGGTGGCGATGCCGCCGCGGCTCAGGGAGGCCTGCACCAGCGTGCCCTGGTCCTCCCGGCTCTCCAGCAGCAGCGTCCCGCCGTGGAGCTGGGCCACGGCCCGCGCGGCGCTGAGCCCCAGCCCCGCGCCCCGGCCCATCTGGCTCAGCCCGAAGTCGTAGCGGTAACGCTCGAACACGGTGCCCAGCGCCTCGGCCGGGATGCCGCAGCCGTTGTCGCCCACGCTCAGCAGCACCCGGTCCCCGTTCTCCCGCAGCCGCAGCTGGATCAGCGTGGGCCGGGCGTGGATCAGGGCGTTGGAGAGCAGGTTAAAGAGCAGGAGCTTCAGGAGCTTCGGGTCGGCGTTCAGGTGCAGCGTGTCCGGCAACTCCCGCCGGAAGCAGAGCTCGGGGAAGGCGTCCTCCACCGCGTCCAGCACGCTGTGGCAGAGCAGGGCCAGGTCCAGCTCCACCGGCGAGGCCGCGGCCCGGTGCAAAAAGAGGTCCCGCACCAGGGACACGTTTTCCGACAGGCGCATCAGCTTGAAGGCGCTGGAGGTGAGGGAGGTGAGATCCTCCAGCATGCCCTTTTGCCGCAGATCCTCCGCCGCCGGGCGCAGCTTATCCGCCGCCATGCCCAGGGTCATCAGGTTGCTGCGCAGGCTGTAAAGGAAGGGATCGTTGAGGATGATGGGTGCCTCCTCCTGCTTCTGCAGGAAGACCAGCCGCCCCGCCTCCAGGCGGTTGACCCGCAGCAGATAGGGCGCGCCCTGCAATTGGGTACTGAGGACGAAGGCCCGGGCGTGGGAGGCGCTGTACTCCGCACCGAGAAGTTCCGCGGCCTGCCGCCCCAGGCAGGGGCCCAGCAGACGCTCGGCGCCGGCGTTGCCGTAGACGATCCGCCCCTGCTCGATGAACAGGGCCGCCTCGCCGGACAGAGCCAGAATATGGGAAAGCTTTGAATTCATCCGTTACCTCTTTTCCCCGGAGCGCTCAAAGGCGGCTTGACCGGGCGATACGGCCTTATTTTAGCAGGAATCGACAAAGTATACAAGTTTCTGTTCGAAAAAAGCGGAAAACTGGTGAAAAATTCGGCGATTTTTTGCGCGTTTTCCCGGCATTCCCAACTTGATTTTTTCCGGGTGCATATGGTACAATTTAGTCGTTTGAGGGATACCCTCGACTGAGTATGCAAATCTTTATATTGGAGGATATGAAACATGATTAAAGTCGGCATCAACGGCTTCGGCCGCATCGGCTCCCTGGCTTTCCGCGCCGCCATCCAGTCTGACGACATCGAGGTCGTCGCCATCAGCGCTCCCGGCCATCCCGCCAGCCACGTCGCTTACTGCGTGAAGTATGACTCCGTCCACGGCCGCTTCAACGGTGAAGTCGTCGGCAACGACGAGGACAGCACCATCACCGTCAACGGCAAGGTCGTCAAGATCCTCTCCGACAAGACCTATCGTGACGCTTCTCTCCTGCCCTGGGGCGAGCTGGGTGTCGAGTATGTTCTCGAGTGCACCGGCGTTTACCTGACCAAGGAGAAGGCCCAGGCTCATATCGATGCCGGCGCCAAGGTCGTTGTCATGTCCGGCCCCGCGAAGGACGATACCCCGATGTTCGTCTGCGGCGTCAACCTGGACAAGTACACCCCCGATATGCAGTTCGTTTCCAACGCTTCCTGCACCACCAACTGCCTGGCCCCCATCTCCAAGGTTGTCAATGACAACTTCGGCGTTATCGAAGGCCTCATGACCACCGTTCACGCCTCCACCGCCACCCAGGCCATCGTTGACGGCTTCCCCAAGAAGAAGGACCTGCGCGGCGCCCGTTCCCTGTACAACAACATCATCCCCTCCTCCACCGGCGCTGCCAAGGCTGTCGGCAAGGTCATCCCCGAGCTCAACGGCAAGCTCACCGGTATGTCCATGCGTATCCCCGCTCCGGACGTGTCCGTGGTTGACGTGACCTTCCGTCTCGAGAAGGCCGCCACCTATGAGGAGATCTGCGCTGCCATGAAGGCCGCCTCCGAAGGCCCCATGAAGGGCGTTCTGGAGTATGTGGACGACGAGGTCGTCTCCACCGACTTCCGTACCGATCCTCACACCTCCATCTTCGACGCGAAGGCCGGTATCGCCCTGAACGATCACTTTGTGAAGCTGGTCGCCTGGTACGACAACGAGTGGGGCTTCTCCAACAAGATGCTCGACCTGACCCGCCACATCGACTCCGTCCGCAAGGCCTGAGTTTGAGAAAAGGGCAAACCTATTGTATGACAAAACCCCGGGGCTTAAAATGCGAACACACCATGTTTGTCCAACACCGTAGGGGCGGGGCTTGTCCCCGCCCGTTTAGGTTGGTCACGCGTCCGGGAAAACGGGAGGGCGCAAGGCCCTCCCCTACGGCATGAACGCAGGTTTCACGCCCGTAGGGGCCGGCGTCCCCGACGGCCCCTTGTCCGTCCTCGCCGTAGGGGCGACCCTTGCGGTCGCCCGTGATACGCACCCAATCCCGGTTCCGTATCATTGCGAACCAGTGACCGTGTCACTGACAAGCAAGGATCGCGTCGCACGCTTCCCGCGCGTCGCGTTGGTGTGGCAATCCGTTTTCTTATCTTATCCCAGAAACGCAAACACCTTTTCCCAGTACGGGATCAGCACCGGGGAGTCGGTCATGTACAGCTCGTGCTTCATGCCGGGCACGCGGTAGAGCTCGCAGGAGGGCACACGGGAGGCAAAGAGATCCTGGGAGGCGTTCTTGACCACGTCGTCCGCGCCGGCCTGGCAGAGCAGCACCGGGATGCGGATCTTCCCGGTCTGACTCTTGGAGCAGACCCGGGCACAGGCCTTGACCGACTGCTTGCCCCAGTTGATGGAGGGGGAGTTGGTCTGCAGCCGGACATCCGCCAGGCGCTTGCCGTAGTAGTACTCGTAGCGGCAGCGGGAAGAGTCGCAGCTCTTTTCAAAATCCGCCGGCGGGAAGGCGTTGATGGGATCCATGGGCTCCTTCCGCTTCTCGCCGATGCCCTTGAGGCTGGCCGCCGCATAGACCACCGGCACCGGAATCTTCCCAAAGCTCAGGCCCAGCATGGGGGAGGAGAGGACCGCCTTCTGGAACAGATCCGGATAGGCCTCGATCATCCAGGCGCCGATGCAGCCGCCCATGGAATGGCAGTAGAGATACACCGGCAGCGCGCCAGCCGCGGGCTTGACCCGGGTCTCCGTCAGGTGTTTCAGGTCCAGCACATAGTCCTCAAAGCGCTCCACATGCACCACGTAGGGGTTCTGGTTGTGGCGGTAGGACTGGCCGTGGCCCCGGTGGTCCAGGCCCCAGACCTCATAGCCCGCCTGGAGCATGTAATAGATGGACTCGGCAAACTTTGTTACCGACTCGGTAAAGCCGTGGCTGACGACGATGACGGCCTTGGGCGCGTCCGCCCTGTAGTGTTCATAGTAGATGGGCTGGCCCTTCACCCGCTCGGTGAAGCCGGACTCCCGCCGGGCGGCCAGATAGGGCTCCGCCTCGGCCTGCATGCGCGCGGCATAGTTTTCCTCGGTGATCCAGTTCATGTGTGTCCTCCTGCATTTTGTGTTTCTTGACACAACTATACCAAAAAACCGAGGACACGGCAAGAGCGAGATTGTCACCCACCGCTGCGCCATCGCCGCAGCAGCGTCGCCAGCAGATCCAGGCCCAGGCCCATGATCAGATAGCGGTAGGGCATGATCATTTGGGCATAGCGGTCGATGGCGTAGCTGGTGGAGAGAAGATAGAGGTTGATGAAGTAGGTGGCCGTCAGAAACAGGATCAGCCGCCGGTGCTTTTTGAGAAGCAGGGAAAGCAGCACGCTCAGTCCGCAGAAGAGGAAACCGAGCTGCCGCATCCGATGGGCCAGGCCAAAGCTGATCCCACCCAGCTCCACATAGTACCAGACCCAGTTGAGGATCGTGCGGGGCTTGACGAGCAGATAGGACTTGAGCAGGCCCAGGGGACGCAGGTTCCACCAGATATGCAGCCGGTGTAGCCCCAGCTCCCGGGCTACCAGCAGATCCACGTACTGCTGGGTGTCGGGATCGTAGACATGCCCCTGTGCATCCAGCAGGTCGGGCCGCTTCTCGGCGAGGGAGGCGTAGGCGGAAAAGCCGTCGTCCAGGGCGAGGATCTCCTCATCGCTGGGCGGATTCTCCCCCTGAAAAGTGCCCTCGTACATGGGATTGCCCGCGCCGTAGGTCACCGGGATGAAGGCGTGGTAGAGCCGGGCGTTGCGGATCGTCCAGGGTACGATGAAAAGCCCCAGCACCAGGCAGAGGATCAGCGCGCGTTTCAGAAGATCACGAAAGCCGTAGCGCTGCCGCAGGAGCAGCCAGACGAAGCTGAAGAGCACAAAAATCAGAATGTTGGCCCGGAACAACAGCGCCAGAAGCACCGACACGGCGTAGAGCCAGGCATAACGAAGGCGGCTGTCCTCGCCCATTTTCAGCGTGTAATACAGGGCCATGGCGAAGAACAGGTAATACGGGCATTCGGTGAGCAGGAAGCAGTCGATCTGCACATGCCAGGGCATAAGGTAGACGGCCGCGCCAAGCCACGCCCAGACCCGGGGCACGAACAGCCGCAGCGAGCGATAGAGAAACAGCGGCACCAGGCTGCCCATCAGGATCCAGACGAAGCGGATGGCATAGAGCAGCGCCGGCCCGTCCGGAAACACAAAGGAGAGCAGCCCGATCAGCACGGAGATGCCCGGCATGATCATGGCCGAGGGGACACCGCGGAAGATGAGGCGGCCGGTACGGGCAAAGTCCAGCCCGCTCTGGTAATAATCCGGGGAATCGGAGACAATGAAGCTGAGGGAGAGCCTGTCCCAATTTGTAAAGAGCAGCCGCTCGGCCACCACAAGGAGCCAGAGCAGCAGCATCAGCCCCGCGTCGGAGAGGAGAAACTGCCGAAATTTCGAGGCGGTAGTTCCTTTGCTGTTTCCCATGGGCTCACCTCCTGATCTGAAGAATACTGTGTCAATGATCTTATTCGTGACAGATATAGACAAGCTACCATAAATATAGGGGAAAGTCAAACGGAGGACGTGTGGACGATAACGATCCATGCCGTTATTGAAACGCCGCGGCGGACGACAGATGAACGCGGTTGGTCTGCTGCCTTCAAAGCGTGCGCTTTCTCTTATGGAAGCATCGTATAAAAAGCGCCCCCGGAGCCGACAGCTCCAAGGGCTTGTGTGGAGTCAGTTCGTTTTGGCGGGGAAGAAGTCCCGGTAGAAGCCGAGCAGCATTCCGCTCATAATATAATAGTACAGCGCGCGCACGTCAGCGGCGGTATAGATGCCGATCTCCAGCATAGAGTAAAACTGCACGCCGAAGATGGGCAGCGCCAGCGCCCGCGCGGAGAGCGGGATGCGCGGATCCCGGGAGAAGAGCAGCCGCAGCGCTTTCCCGAGCATGCAAATCATCAACGCCGTGACCAGCAGACACCCGGGGATGCCCGTGGTCATCAGAACCTGCAGAGGGACGTTGTGGTAGTGGGGCGGGTTGTGCGGTGTGAAGGGGTTGGAGAGCTTCATGCTGTCCTTCAGCAGTTTCCCGCGCCAGAGCACCGTGGGGTCGATCTTCAGCGCCTCGTAGGCGCTGCGCCAGACGGTGATGCGGTTGGAGGAGATCTTGTCCACGTTGCCGGACCACTTGCGGGGATCCACCACCTTGTCCACCCAGATGGGTGTGTTCTCATCCAGCGCCTGCACGCTGGAACTGGAGGAGAGAAGCTGAGGCCGGGCGTCAAAACGCGCGGCGGCTTGCCCCTCGGCTCTTGCCGGTTCGGCGGTCTGGGCCATCACTTGCTGCGGATAGAGAGAATAGGACAGCCGGCTCATAGCGACGGCGGTGAGATCGGAGATCTCGTACAGCAGGAGCGTCGCGGCCAGGAAGCAGAGGATGAGCGCCGGGACACGGACGAGACGCCGCCGGATCCGCCGCACCAGCATGGCGGCGAGCAGAAGCGCCAGGGACAGCGCAATGCCCAGCTTGACGCTGCGGGTGTAGGTGGAGGAGATGACGGCCACATCCACCAACGCGGAGAGCAGGATCGGGATGCGCCAGAGCTTGTTGCGACAGGCGAAAAACTGATAGACCATCAGATAGAAGGCCATCAGAAACCAGTAGGAGGTGGAACAGGGATTGACGTCGAGGATATTGATGCGCTGGAAGCCCTCGTTGCTGATCATGCCCAGGCTGCCCTCGGTGATGGGGTTGATGTACAGAACGCGCCGGATAAAGGCGGACAGGCAGATCAAGCCGAGCAGGAAATAAAAGCCGCCCACCAGCGCGCTGAACCAGTCCAGAAAGCGCCGGCGCTCCTCCGTGCTCAAGGAGGTGCCCAGGAGGAACAGCGGCAGCATCATACACAGGTCAAGAAAGAAGTTGTATTCGTTCAGCATCGCGTAGTTGCGGTTCATCAGCCGGGTGAGGAGGAACCAGAACAGATAGGCCAGCATGAGCCGGTATTCCAGGAGACGGCAGCGCCGCCGGAAATACAGGACCGCCGCCACCAGAACGGGGGCAAAGGCCTGGTAATAGGTGGAATAGATCGACTCCGCCAGGTAAAAATTGACGGGCCACAGCATGTAATAGCAGAACAGCAACAGTACGCTGCATTCCCAGACAAGTTTATGCTTTGAGGTCTGCGGCGTTAAGACTTGGGGCATACGGATAACCTCCAGAATGCGGGATGGCAGGGAAGAAGTGCCCTGCGGCGCTCAGGATCCGAGACGGACCGAATCCTTGCCGTAGAAACGAGCCATCGACTGATTGTCCGGGTCGTCCGGATCGGGGCGGATATCGTCGTGGTAAAAGACATAGGGCTGACAGGGATATGGCGCCAGCACCGCGTCACGGATGCTCGCGTCCTCCAGGATCAGCAGCCGCGCCTGCGTGGCCTGACGGAAGGCCGCCGCCTCCCCGGAGCGGAGCACGCCCAGAGCCATCAGCGAGCTGAAGCCGTGCCCGGCGAGAACGAACGCGGCGCAGCAGCCCAGGCAGAGCAGCGTGGCGATCAGCGCGGAGAACAGGGACAGCGGCGCGGGCTTCCGGGGGCGGCGAAGCCAGCCGATCCAGTACAGAAGGTTGAGCGTCAACAGCAACAGATAGCTGTAAAAGAGCAGATCCGTTACACGGGAAGCGCCCTTCACCCCCATGGCGTAGAGCGTGGGCGTGTACAGCGCGGAATAAAGGCAATAGGAATAGAGACTGACCAGCAGGGGGCAGGGGAAAGAGAATCCGCCTTCCGGCAGGGCATGCCAGAAGAGCAGCGCCATGAGCAGCAGCATGCCAAGAACGGGAAGCGAGAAAAAGCCGACCAGATCCCGGGAACTGTGGACAAACGAGGAAAGGATCGCCTGCAGCGCATCGGGCCTGTGTTCCATGTGACTCTGCCGCAGGGCGTTGCCGGGGGCGGCGGCGCTCAGCGCAAAGGCGGCCAGCAGAAACAGCGTCGGCAGCAGGAGCCGCCGCCAGACCGGCCTGCGCAGAAGCGCCAGCAGCAGGGTCGCCGAGACAAAGAGCAGGGAGACGTTCAGCGCGGTGATGAAGTTGCCGCCGCCGAGGACAAGGCACAAAAGGCACAGCAATCCGCTCCGCCAGACGCCGCCTTCCTGCAGCAGAGAGAGCGCCAGCGCAAAGGCAGACAGCGCCAGACCATAATAAAAGGTATAGTACAGCGCGCCATTATACCAGTATAGGCCCTGCTCGGGCGCGGGCATCAGCTGCAGGGTGAACAGGGAGAGCAGCGCGGCCGTGCACAGCGCGGCGTAGCGCGGCAGGCGGAACACCCGGCGCAGAAGCGCCGTCACCAGGCAGAAGGTGCCGCCGAGAAGGGACAGCAGCATGAGGACCGGCGTCAGCGCGTAGAAGCCGTCCCCAAAGACGGCGGGCGTCAGCGCCATGAGAAACACGGCGGAGAAGCTGCCCTGCCAGCTGCGGTAGACGTCCAGGGTCATCCGCCCGGCGGCGCGGAGCGCGGCGGGGACGGAGCCTGTCGCCGCAAAGGCCGTGCGGGCCGCGGCGCCGAAGGCAAAATCGTCCGCGCTGGGGACCACGGTCGTCATAAGCATCAGAAGCGGGATCAGACTTGCGGCCAGGACGGCGAGCAGCAATATGAAATAAGGCGGTAGGAGAGGGAGAAATGCTTCATAGCCGTGTCCCTGCCTCGAAATCTGGGAAATCTGTATATTTGTATATATAAATAAGGAGCGTATACGAAAACAGATTGAGTATACCACAAGCATAGGGTAAAAGCAATACTGGCAGAACCGGGGAAAAGCGGCGGGGCGAAAGCGCAGCGAAAATTTTTTCAAAAAGAAAGCAAAAATGTACGTTAGTCAATGATGTGAGACCAAGAGAATGAGTTTGAAAGAAGATCGCGTTAGCTACTGAAGAAGGGAGGGCGTAGCCTGACCGAAGTCAGTAG
>CACYOR010000121.1:6209-11078 GCA_902775985.1 Oscillospiraceae bacterium | reverse complement strand
CAGGTATTCATGCACTGCTCATACACTTTGTCTTGTGTTTCCTCAGACAACTCGTCAGGGCGTACAGCCTTATTAATCAAGGTATCAGCAGACGGTTTGCGTTTGTGCTTTTCCGGAAAGGGGTCTGAGCCAAAGCAGATCCCACGATCAAGACAATACAACCAAAACTTTCGAAGCTCTTCGATGGTTCCGGCACATACATTTTTTTCAATGAGGTATTTTTTCATGTCACTGCCAGAATACTCCGCCATAGGTCTTTCCGGGAAACGCATATAGTGCTTCTCAATCCGAGAATAGTACTTCCTTCGGCTTTCGTCGGATGCGTTTGGAAAAGCAAAATCGATAAACTCCTGGCCGTACAAACAAAACGCGGTATCGGGAAGAATCGTTTCTTTTCTCACGCTCTTGTGAAGACTGCGGTTAATGGCAGTAGAAAACTGAGCGTATAGTCCGAAGGCGCGATCCGCGAGGAATGCTTTAATACCGTCAAGCATTTTTTCATTAGTGTTAATGGATTTGCTGGCTTTAAGCGACACCTCCTGCCCATCTTCCGCGCGAGGGAGGGAGACGGTGATAACTTCGTCTTTATCCGGGCACATCGCACTCATCGTCCCACGATATAAGTAGGCACCACTCTTTTGAATATTTAGAGAAAAGCGCAGTTCGGCGCCGTGAATCAGAATTTTGCCATTATACTTTGGCTGGCAGTCTTCTTCAGGCAGAATATAGCTACGGCTGTTTTTCCATAAATCAAGTGTTGCTTTCATTGAAATCCTCCTCGTTTGTAGACTGTGCGGAATAAGCTCTGCCGATCAGTTCTCGCCGATCAGGGGAAAAGCTGCGGCTGTAGTAATCAACATGAGGATTCGCTGCACCGGGCGCAATCAGCGTAATCTTTTCATCAGGTTCTTTTGCTCTAACCGAAAGTTCTATCCATAAGGGCTGATCACTCAGATTACAGAAAGTATACGCATTATAGGGGATCAAATTCAAATCTTTATCCGCTTCGAGCTTGATTGGAGAGAATTCCGGATTCAGAGACATTTTCGGGTCAAAGACAAAACGCTCCAGCTTACGGGAGGTTTTGACCTGCTCGTCATTGTTGGCATAGTTTACCTGCCCGCGTTTATTCCCTGTCTGACGCTTGTGCCCCAGAAGTGCGTCGATTTCATCGGTTGTCATGCCGCAAATATTTTTTGCCCGGGAAGCGTAGTCGCGACGCAGAATATAACTGTTGATATCTGTGCAGATTTCTCCGTCGATAATGTCAGGGCATGTATCCATCAAAACACGAGCGGCGCGGAAGAATTCTTCTTTGCATCCGCTCTTCATGATCATATGCTTTAAGCGGCCGGAGAAGCGGTCAAGATTCAAGTAAGGCTGAACACAATCCCCTTGCTCTTGGATAAGCACAATGCACCGATGTAGCATACACATACCCCAGAAGGGAACTACAATGAGGCGATATGCATTGCTGTTTTTCAGAATGTTGCTTGGAGCCCCATCTTTGATTTGACTCTCCACGCAAAGCATTGCGTACATGCTATAAAAGATAAGGTGTTTTTCCAAGGCTGCACATGCTTCAGCATCCCGGAGGCCGCATACAAACATCAGAATTGCATGAAAAGCAAATTGCGGATCTCTCTCGATTTCTTGCGTTAATAGTCCAATCAGATGGTAACGGACTGCAGCGGGCAGAGATTTTGCGTATTCTGGCTGGTACTGAATAATCCGCTGGTCCGAGTGCAGATGAATCTCTGGAAGGGCAGGCGAGAGAGTGCGCATTGCGGAATAAATGCGTTCTCCTGCAGAGAGTTCGCTATTTACTGTGTTCTGGACACTTTTCATGTTCTTCTTACTGCGACCGCTTCTTGAAGTTTTTTCTTCCAACTTGCTGCGCAGTGTTTCCAACTCAATGGCATCGAAGGTTTTACCATGTTCCGCTAAAACGGAAAGCTCCGGAAGAATGCGGTTGTGGAAATACGTGAGATGTGTTCTCAAAGTATTTGGATTCCAAGACGAGAAANNNCTGAAGCAGCTTGTTGAATGCATCCACATATTCACCAGTTCCGAGCTTAATGCGAGGCGTTTTCCCTCCACCGCTCTTGGCAGGAAGTTTGTCAAGAAGGGCGCGCGTCAGGTGATTCTTCTTGGTCGGCAACTCTTTGATAGAATTCCCATACCGCACAAGAGGCAACACATTGTCTACTGGAATTTCCGATTTCCCTTCCACAAGAGTTCCTCTGATTCGAATGCCCCCGTCAGTGTATTCCGTAATGTTACATTTGACGCTGATTCCGGCAACTCCGGATTCTTCCTTGGTTGTATAGCTCTTTTTTCTGATTCTTTCTTTCGTACTCATTTTTTCAAGGTGATATCGCGGCCGTTCGATAGCACCTTACCTCCGCAATCTGTAATCACGCAAAGGCCCTTTACGCTATGCACCTATAATACAGATGCTTCCGTTAAAGATTGCTTGAAAAGCGGAGTGTTGTCGGAAAAACTTTTTCTATCCAAAATGTTGTGATAAAGTATTATTGTTTCTTTCCTAAATACAGGAATAATAACTTACATGTGAATGACTAATGCAATGCGCAGAGTATAGAGGTGATGAGATGGGAGTATCGGAAAGAACTAAGGAATTGGACCTGCCTGGACTGACAGTTACGAACATGGATCCGAATTGTTTTGAAGCGCGGCTTGATGAACCAGATTCCTGCCCGATTTGCGGGTCGTCCAATTTCTGCATTGAGCACATGAATCGAGAGAAAAAACTTCAGGATTTGCTAAACGCTAAGGATCTGCCGCGTGTTATCGATCTGTGTGTTCTCTATACATATTATCGGTGCCGGAGCACGATAGAGCATAAACAACGTTACTTCCCTCGGTCATTCTCCTTTTCAGAAGCCAAGCGACCGTACACCTGCCGTCTGGAACGGTATGTTTTTCACCACTTTCTTACAACGGAAGCGACGGCATTGTCGAGAGGCGAGGTTATAAAAGGGAAGCTGAGCAAGGATGATATTAATGGTATATTTGAATACATTACTACGCGCTTGGACGGCTTGGTTCCCCAAAAGATTGCTCCAGTAGAAACGATGCTGATCCATAAATCGTTGATTAAAAACATTGCCTTTTACAGCGTCTGCAATTTAGCAGACGGTATGCTGATTGAGATCCTTCAGGATTGCTCTGTGGAAAGCATAAAATCCTTTGCGAAGCGCATGGATTTATCCGGACTTAAAACTGTCTGGATCGACATTGACGATAGACTCCTGCTTGCGGTGAAGGAAACCTTTCCTGATGCGGAAATCTGCAGCGGAAAATATGCAGTAGAGCAGTTTATCCGCAGGCAACTTCCCGCTCTGGCAACAGAGTTTGGGGCGGATAAAGGTATAAAGAATGCGATCTCAAAGGATAGAGATTTCTTGTCGAAATACTCAAAAGAACGCTTGGATGGATTTCTAGCAATACATTCTGAATTGAAAGCGTATTATAATCTGCAGCTTCTTCAAAATGCTGATGGCAGCGAATGGACGATAGAACAAATAGTCCAGTATGTTGATTCCATCCCCCCTGGACAGTCCTGGGTTGTTTGGACTCAAGGCAAGCCTCTGCACCTTTACAGCCCAGCTTCGCAGTTCTATTGGGAAAAGCTATCAGAACAAGCAACTAGAATTGGATATGATGGAAATCGTGAAGGATCATCTGGAATCCATTGACCATAGCCACGACGAACTCCGTAAAACAAGCGCAAAAGTTATGCGAGCTCGTGCTTTTTATAGCGAGTTATCATTAGAAGAGCCTTTCTTAGAAGACTTATTTGATGAGCACGGAAAAATCAAATCGGAGAATGAAGTTTTGTTTGAAAAGACAGTAAAGCGCGATTTTCGTACCAGAGCTTCAGGTAGGAAAGGTGAGCAAGAGCTGATCGGGCAGCCTTTGGAAAAGGTGGATTCTCGTATGAAGAGACTTGTTGAGGTTAACAAGGAGGAAAAGCGCAAAAACAGAAACGCTTCCTTCTGAGGAACTCAATGCAGAACAGACAGATTAAGAATCCGCCCAAACCAAAAGCAGTTTGGGCGGTTGGTGGATGTAAGAGATAAACGGAAGGGGATAGTACTATAATAAGATTTGTCGATGTAAATCGATACTGCAATGACGAGATACACGAATAATGATATGCCGCTGGATGAGGTCATCCATTTTTACGGAATGATCGCTAATTTTTGTTTTTGCATCCGTTACCTCGCGTCGCGCAAATCACAACAGGGGAAACTCTTAGGGAAATGCTGTTTTTCAACTTGCTGATTCAATGAGATTTTCATGAATAACGGCATGTAGCATCTTATAAACAATCCGCAATTGCAGATGATGGATTACCTTTAGAAATCTGAAATCACAAACCTTGTTTACCTTATAGAAATCCATATTCACAGATCGTAGATTGCTGCTTATAATCCCAAATAACGGGAATATGACTCGGTTGAAAATCTCAGATAACAGAATTAAGTTCATCCCATGATGTGATAAATTACAGAAGATATGCCACTGGAGCTTATCCAAAATCGCGGGAACAACAGCACCGGAACATTCATTGATTCATAAGTGATAGGAAAGATCAGAATGCGGAATAAAAGCGGAATCCGCATGGAATGTATGGAAAATATGGCTTCCGAAAGTGCGAAAATGTAAACATATTTTCCTGATATTACATATTTTGTGGGCGGAAAAGTTACGTGATTGCCAAGGCGGAGAATGGGGTTCAAGAGGCCGCTGGTTCAAATCCAGTCACTCGGACCAAACAAACAGGGGTACCGAAAGGTGCCCCTGTTTGTTTGCCTCGGGGACCTGGATCGTACACCAGCG
>CACYOR010000121.1:0-6193 GCA_902775985.1 Oscillospiraceae bacterium | reverse complement strand
AGGCCGCTGGTTCAAATCCAGTCACTCGGACCAAACAAACAGGGGTACCGAAAGGTGCCCCTGTTTGTTTGCCTCGGGGACCTGGATCGTACACCAGCGTCCTCTTGCAATACAATCAATGGCCGCTGGTTCAAATCCAGCCACTCGGACAACAAATTATCTAATGGAAATCGGCCCGAAAACGGCGTTGACGGGAATGATGATCGGAATAAAGGAAAGGACAAAATGAACTGTGGATATTCTCGGTGAAAAAACGGCTCAGGAGTAAGGAAAATAGCACTTGACTTTAGCGCTTAAAAGAGCTATAGTGTGACTATCCTGAAGCAAGGAGATTCTCCATGAAAGCTACTTTCTTTGCATCCTATTATGATTCCTTTACTGATCCTCTTCGGTAAGGCTGATTTGTGGTGCAAAAATAAGTCGCTGAAACGCTTATAGCTGCCTCGCAGGTTTGGCCTGTCGGGGCGTTTTTTTATGCAAGGAGGAAACAAAATGATCGTCGTATTGAAGCATGGTGTTACCGAGGAAAAACGGGAGCAGCTGATCGGCTGGCTGAAGAAGCTGGGCCTGCAGATCCATGTGTCCCAGGGCGAATACCAGACGGTGCTGGGCCTGGTGGGCGATACCAGCCGGGTGGACATGGATCTGGTCGGCAGTCTGGAGATCGTCGACTCGGTCAAGCAGGTGTCCGAACCTTTCAAGTGCTGCAACCGGAAGTTCCATCCCGAGGACACCGTGGTGGAGATCGGCGATGTGAAGGTGGGCGGCGGCCATTTCGTG
This sequence comes from Oscillospiraceae bacterium, assembly GCA_902775985.1. GTDB lineage: Bacteria > Bacillota > Clostridia > Oscillospirales > Oscillospiraceae > Limivicinus. Next base: position 5,413 of record CACYOR010000121.1, on the reverse strand, counting down.
ATGATCGCCGGTCCCTGCTCGGTGGAGAGCGAGGAACAGATCGTCACGGTGGCAAAGGCTGTCAAGGCCGCGGGCGCGCAGATGCTGCGCGGCGGCGCCTTCAAGCCACGCACTTCGCCCTATGATTTCGCGGGTCTCAAGGCCGAGGGCCTGGAGCTGCTGCGCATCGCACGGAAGGAGACCGGCCTGCCCATCGTGACGGAGCTTATGAACATCATGGATCTGGAGCTGTTCGAAGATGTGGATGTGATCCAGATCGGCGCGCGGAACATGCAGAATTTCGACCTGCTCCGGGAGCTGGGCAAGCTGGACAAGCCCATCCTTTTAAAGCGCGGCCTGGCCAATACGCTGAAAGAGTTGCTGATGAGCGCGGAATACATCATGGCCAGCGGCAACGAGCGGGTCATCCTCTGCGAGCGGGGCATCCGCACCTTTTCCGATTACACCCGCAACACCCTGGATCTGGCGGCGGTGCCCATGCTCCATGAGCTGAGCCATCTGCCGGTCATCGTCGACCCCAGCCATGCCACCGGCATCGCCAAACTGGTGCCGCCCATGGCCCTGGCCGCGACAGCCGGCGGGGCCGATGGCCTGATCATCGAGGTGCACAACGATCCGATGCACGCGCTCTGCGATGGGGCCCAATCCCTGCGGCCGGAGGAATTCAGCGCGCTGGCCGAGAAGGTGCGCGCAGTGCGAAAGGTCGTGACGGCATGACGGTTGGGGTTGTGGGTTTGGGCCTGATCGGCGGCTCCTTTGCCAAGGCCTATCACGCGGCGGGCGAGCGGGTGTTGGCCTGGAACCGTACCCGATCCGTGCTGGACTTTGCCATGCTGAGCGGCGACGTGGATGGGGAACTGAGCGAGGAGAACATCGCCGACTGCGATCTGATCCTGGTGACGCTCTATCCCGCGGCGGCCATCGAATACCTGGAGCACATGGGGCCCTTCATCGGCCCAAAACCGCTGGTCATCGACTGCTGCGGCACCAAGCGGGTGGTCTGCGAGGCGGTGTTCCCTCTGGCGGAGAAGCACGGCTTTACCTATGTGGGCGGACATCCCATGGCCGGCACCCAGTTCTCCGGCTATAAGTACGCCCGGGCCAATCTCTATGAGGGGGCGCCGATGGTGCTGGTCCCGCCGGTGTACGACGATATCGAGCTGCTGGACCGGGCAAAGGCCCTGCTGGCGCCGGCAGGTTTCGGCCATATCTCCGTCACCACGGCGGAGAACCACGACGCCATGATCGCTTTCACGTCCCAGCTGGCCCATGTGGTCTCCAATGCCTATGTCAAGAGCCCCACAGCGGGCCTGCACATCGGCTTTTCCGCGGGCAGCTATAAGGACATGACCCGCGTCGCCTGGCTCAATCCCGGCATGTGGGCGGAGCTGTTTCTGGAAAACAAGGACTATCTGATCGACGAGCTGGACTGGCTGATCGGGAGTCTGAACGAATACCGGGCGGCCATGGTGGCCGATGACCGGGAGAGGCTGGTTCGGCTGTTGGAGGACGGAAAACGGCGGAAAGAAGAGGTGGACGGCACATGATTCGGATTCCGGTCTCGGCGAGCCGGGACTATAGGGTGCTGATCGAGCGGGGCTTGCTGGACCACGCCGGCGAGGAGATCCGCGCTGTCACTAAGGCGGAGGCAGCGGCTCTGGTCGCCGGGAAAAACGTCTTTCCCCTCTACGGAGAGCGGGTAAGACGCTCCCTGGAGGCCGCGGGCCTGCAGGTTATCCCCTATGTGATCGAAGCGGGGGAGGGCGCCAAAAGCCTGGAGAACTATGGGAGCCTTCTGCGTTTCCTCTCGGAAAACCGCTTGTCCCGCAGCGACGTTCTGGTGGCGCTGGGCGGCGGGGTGACCGGGGATCTCACCGGCTTTGCCGCGGCCACCTATCAGCGGGGGATCGACTTTGTTCAGATCCCGACCACACTGCTGGCCATGGTGGATTCCTCCGTGGGAGGCAAAACGGCGGTCAATCTGGAAACCGGCAAAAACCAGGTGGGCGCGTTTTATCAGCCTGCCGTCGTCCTCTGCGACCCGGATGTGCTGAAGACACTCCCGGAGGAGGAATATCGCTGCGGCAGCGCCGAGGTGCTAAAATACGGCGTGCTGGGCAATGCCGCCTTTTTTGAAGAACTCTGCCGCCGCCCTATCCGCGAGCAGGAAGAGCATGTGATCGAGACCTGCGTTTGCATGAAGCGGGACATTGTCCATGAGGATGAATACGACCGGGGACAGCGACAGCTGTTGAACCTGGGCCACTCCTTCGGCCACGCGGTGGAGGCCTGCAGCGGCTTTTCCATCCTGCACGGTCAGGCCGTGGCCATCGGTATGGCGCTGATCGCCCGGGCCGCCGCGGCCAAGGGCTACTGCGATCAAGAGACCGTGGAGCGGCTGACTGCCGCACTGCGGGACTATGGTCTGCCCACGGAGACGGATTTCTCCCTAAAAGAGCTGGCGGCGGCCATGGCCCTGGATAAAAAACGGACCGGCAGTACCATGCATCTGGTGGTGCCGGAGGCGATCGGCCGCTGCCGCATCCTGGCGGTGCCCGTGTCGGAGATCCCGGACTGGCTCCGGGCGGGAGGCGCTGTATGAACAAGCGGCTTTCACCGGGGGAGCGCTGGGGCTGCGTCCGCATCCCGGCCTCCAAATCCCAGGCGCATCGTCTCCTGATCCTGGCGGCGCTGGGAAGGGACGAGACACGGATCGTCTGCGACGGGATATCAAAAGATATCGCCGCCACCATCGCCTGTCTGAACGCCTTAGGCGCACAGATTCGGGAAGAGGCCGACTGCCTTCTGGTTCAGCCGATCCGGCAGATCCCGGCAGGGGAATGTCTGCTGCCCTGCGGGGAGAGCGGCTCAACCCTGCGCTTTCTGCTGCCGGTGGTGGGCGCGCTGGGTGCTTCGGCGGTCTTCCTGCGGGAGGGGCGCCTGCCTCAGCGTCCGCTGGCCCCACTGGATCGGGAGCTGAGCGAACACGGGATGAGGCTTCATTCCGAGGGGGCGGCGCTGCAGGTGAGCGGCAAGCTCCTTCCGGGGGACTATACGCTGCCGGGCAACATCTCCTCCCAGTACATCTCCGGATTGTTGATGGCGCTGCCTTTCTTGGCGGGCGACAGCCGTCTCTGCGTCACCGGAAAGGTGGAGTCGGCGGCTTACATCACCATGACCGAGGACGCGCTGCGCCTGGCGGGCGTCCGGGTTCAAAAGGAAAACGGGGAGTATCTTATCTCTGGCGGACAGAGGGCAAGGATGCCCTCTCAACTTGCGGTGGAGGGCGACTGGTCCAACGCGGCCTTCTTTCTGACGCTTGGCGCGCTTTCCCCGAAGGGGATGAAAATCATGGGCATGAATCCGGAGAGCCACCAGGGTGACCGGGCGGTGCTTGACATTCTGCGCCGCTTTGGCGCAGAATGTGTCTGGGACGGAGACGATCTGTTGATCCGCCGCGGCCCGCTGCGGGGACAGGGCATCGACGCCGCGCCCATCCCGGATCTGATCCCGGTATTGAGCGTGGCGGCCTCTGTGGCCGAGGGCGAGACGCGGATCGTGAACGCCGCCCGCCTGCGGCTGAAGGAGTCCGATCGTCTCAGCAGTACGACCGCTATGCTCCGCGCTCTGGGGGCGGAGATCGAGGAACTGGCCGACGGCCTGGTGATCCGGGGAAAGCCGGAGCTTCAGGGCGGCCGGGTGGACAGCGTGGGCGATCATCGCATCGCCATGGCAGCCGCGGTGGCGGCCGCCGTCTGCCGGGAGCCGGTGGAGATCCTCGGCGCAGAGTGCGTGCAGAAATCCTATCCCCGTTTCTGGGAGGACTATGAGTCCCTGTTTGGAGGAGAGCTATGAGCAGCAGCTATGGAGAGAATATCCGCCTGACCATTTTCGGCCAGTCCCATTCCCCGGCCATCGGTGTGACCATCGAGGGCATCCCGGCGGGGGAGAGTATCGACAGGGAGAGCCTGCAGCAGTTTTTGAACCGCCGCGCCCCGGGGCAGAACGCCTGGTCCACGGCGCGGAAAGAGGCCGACCGACCGCTCTTCGTCTCCGGGCTTAAGGAGAACGTGACCTGCGGCACACCGCTCACGGCGCTGATCGAGAACAAGGATACCCGGTCAAAGGACTACGAAAACCTGCGGCATCTGCCGCGCCCCGGCCATGCGGACTATACCGCTGCGGTAAAATACGGCGGCCACCAGGACTATGCCGGCGGCGGACACTTCTCCGGGCGGCTGACAGCACCGCTCTGCATTGCCGGCGGCATCTGCAAGCAGCTTCTGGAGCGGGAGGGGATCACGGTCATCTCCCGCATTGCCCAGATCGGCCGCATCTGCGACTGGGGGCCGCTGAACGCCTCCACGGCGGAGAAGGACTTCCCGGTGGTGGACGACGAGAAAGGCGTGCAGATGCGGGAGAGCATCGCCGCGGCCCGGGCCGAGGGGGATTCCCTGGGCGGCATCGTGGAGTGCGCGGTGCTGGGCCTGCCCGCCGGACTGGGAGACCCCATGTTTGACGGCATGGAAAACCGCATTGCCCGCATCGTCTTCGGCATCCCGGCCGTAAAGGGCCTGGAATTCGGCGCCGGCTTCACCCTGGCCACCCTGCGCGGCAGCGAGGCCAACGACGGCTTTGCGGTGGAAAACGGCACCGTCGTCACGACGACTAACCGCTGCGGCGGTATCCTCGGCGGCATTACGGACGGCATGCCCCTGCGTTTTCGCGTGGCCTTCAAGCCTACGCCCTCCATTTCAAAAGAGCAGCGGAGCGTGGATCTGGATACCATGGAGGAGATGCTGCTGCAGATCGAGGGACGGCATGACCCCTGCATCGTCCCCCGGGCCGTGCCAGTGGTGGAAGCGGCGGCGGCGATCGCGGTGTATGACGCGCTGCTGCAGCGCAGAAAGGAAGTCCGATAAATGGAACTGAGCGAATACCGGGCGCGCATTGACGCCATCGACGATGAGATGGTCCGCCTCTTTGCCGAGCGCATGGAGGTGGCCGCCGGCATCGCCGCCTATAAGAAAGAGAACAATCTCCCGGTGCTGGATATGCGCCGGGAGAAGGAGAAGCTGCTGCAGATCGCAGAGAAGACGCCGGAGGGACTGAAGGACTATGCAGTGAGCCTGTATTCGCTGATCTTTGAGCTCAGCCGCAGCTGCCAGAGCCGCCTCCTCGGCACGAAAAGCGAGCTGACCGAGCAGATCGAGACGGCGCTCAAGGAGACACCGCCCCTCTTTCCGGGCCACGCCGTTGTGGCCTGCCAGGGGGTGGAGGGCTCCTATCAGCAGCTGGCCTGTGAGCGGCTCTTCAAGCTTCCGAATATCTTCTATTTTGCCTCTTTCGGCGCGGTCTTTTCGGCCATTGAAAAGGGCCTGTGCCAGTACGGCGTGATCCCGGTGGAAAACAG
>CACYOR010000120.1 GCA_902775985.1 Oscillospiraceae bacterium | reverse complement strand
CGAGGAGCTGAAGAAGAGCTTCTGGGCCGCATAGAAGACGTTTCTGCCAAAGGGACAGGTTGTTTGACAGGTAAACGGTTTACCTGTCAAACAACCTGTCCCTTTGGCAGAAACGATCGTTCCGACGGTATATGAAAAGGCCCCCGGTTCCCCGGGGGCCCTCTTCCTGTTGGGACGCCGCCGCGGCGGCGGGGAGGCTACATGTGGATGCGGGTGCCGGATTTGCCGGAGATGGCCTTGTCGGCCTTCTCGAGGGAGCCGATGATGCAGGTGCGGCCGGGGCGGCTCTCCGCGAACTTGATGGCGGCGCGGACCTTCGGCTCCATGGAGCCCTTGCCGAACTGGCCCTCGGCCAGATACTCCTTGGCCTGCTCGGTGGTGATGTCCTCGAGGTCGACCTGGTCGGGCTTGCCGAAGTTGATGGCCACGTGGTCGACGGCGGTGAGCAGCACGAGCATGTCGGCGCGGCAGTCCTCAGCGAGGAGCTCGCCGGCCATGTCCTTGTCGATGACGGCCGCGACGCCCTTGTAGCAGCCCTTGTCGGAGTAGTCGCGCACCACGGGCACGCCGCCGCCGCCGCAGGCGATGACGATGAACTCGTCGTCGAGGAGGTTGAGGATCGACGGGGCCTCGACGATCTTCTTGGGCTCGGGGGAGGCCACGACGCGGCGGAAACCGCGGCCGGAGTCCTCGACGATGGTCCAGTCGGGGTGCTCGGCGAGCTCGGCGTCGGCCTGCTCCTTGGTCATGAAGGCGCCGATGGGCTTGGTGGGGTTCTGGAAGCTGGGATCGTCGGGGTCGACCTCGATCTGGGTGACCACGGTGGCGACGTGCCAGCGCTTGAAGTTGCGGTGCATGGCTGCGCCGATGGCCTGCTGCAGGTGGTAGCCGATGTAGCCCTGGCTCATGGCGCCGCACTCGGGCAGGTCGATCTTGGGGTACTTGCCGCCGCTGGCCTCGTTGGCGACGGCGAAGGCGTTCTGGATCATGCCGACCTGCGGGCCGTTGCCGTGGGTGATGATGATCTCGTTGCCCATGCCGATGACCTTGAGGAGCGTCGGGGCGGCGGCGCGGACCTTGGCGATCTGCTCGGCGGGGGTGTCGCCGAGGGCGTTTCCGCCGAGGGCGATGACGACGCGGTCGGGATTCTCGATTCTGGGCATTGGTCTCTCCTCACTGTTCCGTTGGCTTCGTGGCAACGGGCACATCACGGTACCCGCGTTCCTTACACCCTTAGCGTATGGGTTGCCTGAAAGGTTGACCAGTATAAAAGGGTTTATGTCTGGATAAACGCCGGTTGGAGGAGGCCGTTGACGACGTCAATCCGCCCTTTCGGCGGTGAACGTGGCAAATCATCCCTGCAGCCGCTCTGGCAGAGTCCGCCGTGCTCACCCGATCGAGACGATGCACGCACCGTCTCCCGCATCGATACGCCAGGTGATGTCCGTCGTAGAGCCGAGCAATGCTGCATCGTGGCTGACCAGCAGCAGCGCTCCCGGAAACGCTGCGAGCACCCGCTCGAGCGCCTCCACCGACCCGAGGTCAAGATGGTTGGTGGGCTCGTCCATGACGATGAGCTCGGGGCTCTCCAGAATGCCGAGGGCGAGCATGAGCTTGCGCATCTCGCCGGGGCTGATGGCGTCGCCCTCGAGGATACGGTCGGGCTCCGAATTGAGCTGCGCGACGATCGAGAGGGCACGCCCGCGCTCCGCGCTTGCGAGCCCGACGAGGCGTTCGCGCGCCTCGGCCTGCTGCCGCATCGTCGGCTCCTGCGGGATGTAGAGCACGCGCACGCCTTCGGGCATGCGCTCCACCAGATGCTTGACCAGCGTGGTCTTGCCGCTGCCGTTGTCGCCCACGAGCCCGATATGGTCGCTGCGCCCGATGAACAGCGGCGGGAAGACGAGGGTCCTCTCCCCCATCGGCAGCTCTGCCGCCTCGAGCCTCAGCAGCACGGGACGCCTGCTCGGAGTGGCCTCGAGCCAGATGTCGGCGTCGTAGCGCTTCTCCACGCGCATCTGGTCGAGCTGCTCCGACATGCGCCCCGCCCGCGCCTCCATGACGCCGGCCTGCTTGGCGGCGATTCCGTCGGTGCCCGTCACGATCGCCAGCCGCTTCTTATGGCGGGCATCGTTGTCGTGCTTGGCGATGCCGGCAAGGCTCTTCTTGCCCTCCTTCTGCGCGGCGGTCTCGCGCCTGCGCTGCGCCTCCCGCTCGATGCGCTTCTTCTCGCGGCGCATATCCTCGCGCGCCCGCATGCTGCTCTCACGTTCGAGCGCAGCCTGCCCCGACGCCTGCGTATAGCCGCCCGGCCGCATGACCGCGGCACCGTCCGACATGAAGAGGCACTGCGTGCACAGACCGTCGAGCAGGGCTCGGTCATGCGAGATGAGGATGCCGATGCCGCCGAAGCCGGCAAGCGCCTGGAAGATCTCCTCGCGCGTGGTGGCGTCCACGTGGTTGGTGGGCTCGTCCATCACGAGCACATCGGGTTCCTCCCAGATGGCGCAGGCGACCTGCAGGCGCTTCTGCTGCCCTCCCGAGAGCGTTCCGTAGCGCCAAGGCCAATCGTCCTCCAGCGCGAGCGTCGTTCTGAGTCGGGAGGCTCGGCGATCGTACGCTGCGGCGAACTCCTCGAGGTTGTCGGGGGGATTCGTGGCATCCTGCGCGCAGTAGGCGCTCACAAGCGAAGGCCCCACGGAACCGGCGTCGGGCGTGATGAGCTCGCAGGCGATGCGCGCGAGTGTGGTCTTGCCGCAGCCGTTGTCTCCCACAATGCCGGTCCAGCCCCGCGGGAACGAAGCGGTGATGCCGCGCAGGATGGGATCCTCCGCGAGCGGATAGCAGTATTCGATGTTGGATAGATTGAGCTGCATGACAATCCTCTCGATGCATGCCCGATCCGCAGGCCGCGTCGGCCCATCCGCGAAAACGGGCGGTTGACGTTTGCATCGTCTAGACCCTCATGCACCTGTCCCTTCTCGTGCCGAAGCTTGGCATATGGGCTCCAGCGGGTTCCTTGCTCAGATTCTACCCTATCGCAGGCCGGGTTGTCGTCCCGCTCATGACGGCAGCGGTGCTATTCCGACAGTCCTCGAGCACGCTCGTCTAATCAGGCCCCCGATCAGCGCTCTCGAAGACCCAGCATCAGATGAGCGTGCCGAGCCTGGACATCTTCCGTCTCCTAGCTGTTGAGCCGCCTGGACATGCGCAGCACGCGGCTCGCATTGACCTCGAGCTGATGGCGCGTGAGACCACCCGACTTGAGCGCTGCCATGATGCTGTCGTAGTCCTTATAGTCGCGGCTCATGCTGGTGACGGCCCTTTTCATGCCGGTGGATGCCACCTTAAACGGCAGTTATTTTATGGTGCGTTCTGGAGGCCGGACCCTTATCACCATGTTTACGGATTGCGGCCTTTTGTGGCTGGTCCAGTGTTTGGGGGCCTATCTTCTCAGCCGCTATACGGATATTGGCATCATAGCCCTCTTTACTCTGGTGGAAGCGGGGATGCTGGTAAAGGTGGCGGTAAGCCTGTGGATTATAGCCAAGGGAAGCTGGGCCCGCTCCATTGTGGCGGAAAATGCCTGATTTGATTTTTTGGTGAACTTGTGGTACTATTTCCCAAACGGAGATGAACGATGATGAGCGAGAATCAGAATCCTAATACCAATATCGAAGAGAATCAGAAGGGAGAGAGCCCGGCCTTTCAGACTGGCAGCCGAAGCCGCCGAAAGGTGGTGGGAGAGCGAAAGTGGCTCACAGTGCTGCTGCTGATTTTGCTTTTGCTGATTATTTTCGGCCTGTACCTGGCCGTTTCCTACATGTTAAAAACCATCTGAATCGAAGAAACGGGAGCCCTGAGGGCCCCCGTTTTTCTTTGGCTTTATTCCTCCAGACTGGGGAGCAGATCCTTGTAGCGGCTCTCCATGGAATGGGCGGTGCTGCCCTCCCGGGTGCTTTTCTGTACCGCCGCCGTGGCCTTGGCAATGGGGGCCAGGGTGCCGGCCCCGCCCACGCAGCCTCCGGGGCAGGCCATGCCCTCCAGCAGGTATCCATTGTATTTTCCGGCCTTGGCCAGCTGCATCATTTTGCGGCATTCCTTCAGGCCCTCGGCCCGTTCCATCTTAACCTCCCGCTGGGGATCGATTTCCGCAATGGCATTTTTCACCGCACCCCCCACGCCGCCTCCGATCCCGAAGCCCCGGCCGTCGCTGGAGGCTTCGATCAGATCCGGCTCATCCGCCATATCCTCAATATTCACCTCCCGGGCTTCCAGCATGCCCAGCACTTCCTCGAAGGTCAGCACGAAATCGATGTCGCTTCGGACGGAGCGGCGGCTGGCCTCCAGTTTTTTGGCGGCGCAAGGCCCGATAAAAGCCACCTTGCAGTCCGGGTAGCGCTGTTTGATGAGCCGGCCCGTGAGCACCATGGGCGTTAGGGCCATGGAGATGCAGGAGGCCTGCTCGGGGAATTCCCGCTTGGCCATCACCGACCAGGCCGGGCAGCAGGAGGTGCCCATAAAGGGAATCTTTTCCGGCACTTCTTCCAAAAAATCCCGGGCCTCCTCTATGGTGCACAGATCGGCGCCGATAGCCACCTCCACCATATCCCTAAAGCCGATGGCCTTTAGGGCGGAGCGGAGCTTCCCCAGGGTGGCCCCGGGACCAAGCTGGCCGATCACCGCCGGGGCAATGGCGGCATAGACCGGGGTTTCGCTGCGGATGGCTTGGATGGCCTGGAAGATCTGGGCCTTATCCGCAATGGCTCCGAAGGGGCAGTTGGCCAGGCACATGCCGCAGCTGACGCATTTTTCCTGATTGATCTCTGCCCGGCCGTATTCGTCGCTGTGGATGGCATCCATGCCGCAGGCCTTGGCACAGGGCCTTTCCAGATGGAGGATGGCCCCATATTGACAGGCCTCCATACAGCGCCCGCATTTGATGCAAAGTTCCTGATCGATCTCCGCTCGATGATTTTTGAAGCTGATGGCCCCTTTGGGGCAGCTTTCCTTGCAGGGATGGGCCAGGCAGCCCTGGCACTGATCCGTCACCACCACCCGGTTTTCCGGGCAGGAGTGACAGGCAAATTTGATGATATTGATCAGCGGGGGCTGATAATACTTTTCCGGGTGCACGCATTCCTCGGCCCCATCGAAAACGGCGCTTTGCTCCGTGGCGGTACGCAGGGGAAGCCCCATGGCCAGCCGCAGGCGCTCCCGGACAATGGCCCGCTCCAGAAACACGCTTTCCCGGTAGGTGGAAACCTCTCCGGGAATAATCCGGTAGGGAATGGCGGCCATGTCCTTTAGATCCTCCGCTCCCTGATAAGCATAGGAAAGCCTGGCCACCTCCGCAAAGACCCGGTGGCGGATATCATTCACCGATGTATAAATTCCTCGCATAGACATGATGGATCTCCTTGTAATTGTGTCATTCTGAGCAAAGCGAAGAATCCCATGAAAAGAAGGGGATTCTTCGGCCCAGGGCCTCAGGATGACAGCGCGTCCACATACTCGCAGGCCAGGGTCCCGGCCACGGCCCCGTCTCCCACGGCGGTGGTGAGCTGGCGGACCTGTTTGACCCGGCCGTCTCCGGCGGCAAAAAGTCCCGGCACATTGCTGCGGCAATCCTCCCCCGCCAGCAGATAACCCTCGGGACTCAGCTCTGCCAGCCCCTCCGCAAAGCGGCAATTGGGAACCTGGCCCACGGCCAGGAAGATCCCCTCCGTATCAATTTGTCGGCGGCTGCCGTCCTTTTTATTTTCCAACAGGATACCGCTGATAAAGCCCTCTGAGGTCACATATTCCAGGGGTACCCAGGGGGTCAAAAGCTCGATATTTCCGATCCCCTTCACCTTGTCCACCAGGGCCCCGGCGGCCCGGAAGGCCTCCCGGCGATGGACCACATAGACCTTTTGGCACAGGGCGGAAAGATATACCGCATCCTGGAGGGCCGTATCCCCGCCGCCGATGACCAGGGCCACCTTATCCCGGTAGAAGGCCCCGTCGCAGACGGCGCAGAAGGAAATGCCGGCTCCTATCAGATCCTCCTCCCTATCAAGGCCCAGACCCCGGTGATGGACCCCGGTGGCCAAAACCACCGCCTTGGCGGAGAGGGCCTCATCCTGATTAACACGGAAGAGATCCCCGGTTTTTTCCAGAGACAGGGCTTCCTCGTAGCGAAATGCCACCCCTAAGGCGCTGACCTGTTCCTGAAGATGCAGGGCATAATCGGCGCCG
>CACYOR010000119.1 GCA_902775985.1 Oscillospiraceae bacterium | reverse complement strand
CCGCTGTAATCGGCGTACCAGGGCTGCCCGGTCTGGAGCGAACCGCCGTGGACATAGACCAGCACGGGCAGCTTCTCCTGCGCCCCCGCCGGTTTCCAGATGTTCAGATACAGCGCGTCCTCGCTCACCGCGTCCCGGAAATTGTCCTTCAGGGAGATCTCATAGTCGTGATAGCCGATGATCTGGGCCAGGGAGCTGTAGAGATTGGAGTTTAGCACCTGCATGGACATGGGCGCGAAATGATCCGCCGCCAGAACGCCCTCCCAGGGCGCGGGGTCCTGGGGCTCCCGCCAGCGCAGCTCGCCCACCGGTGGGGCGGCATAGGGGATACCGGTATAGACCTCCACGGCGCCGTCCGGGGTATAGACGCCGGTGAGCTGTCCCTGCTCCACCGTGACCACGTCCGTGATGGCCGGGTTCTTTCCCTCCACCGCCGGGCGCCGCTTCACCGGCCCCTGGCTCAGAGAGAAGTTCAGTGCCAGCAGCACCGTCAGCAGCAGGAAGCCGCCCAGCTTCACAAACCAGCGCTGCCCGCTCAGAACGTTCCGGTACAGCAGCGCGTAGCCGAGCAGCAGCGCCAGCGCCGCGGCCCAGCCCCAGAGGGCGTTTTTGTTCAGCTCCAGCGCCGCCAGCCACAGCAGCGCGTAGATCCCAAGTCCGATCACAAAGGCCACAGATTCTCTTCCTCTCTTCATGGTCTCGCCTCCATTTGGTTTTGCAAAACCATTTTAATCGACAAGGCCGCCCCCTGTCAATGCGGGATTGCATTTTCCCGGGACTTCTGCTACAATGGCAGAACTTTTGCGGATGCAAAAAATCTCCCCCCGGTTGCCCGGAGGGAGACTTCCGCGTGTGTCGTGCTGGCCCAGTTATAACCTGCACAAAAGAGCAGGTGGGTCGCCTAAGTTCTGTTTCGCTGCTTCCAACGTCCGCCATGGGCGGGAGGCCTGCAATCCGCAGATTCAAATCGGCATCCCTTATAAGAGATGTGGGTTTAATGGGCCACAAAGGTCGATCGACCCGACACGGGCACCGCAGAAAGTTCAGTTCATTCTATGCCGCGGAGGATGAGATTATTCCTCCTCGTCCTCATCGTCAAAGAGGAGAACCATGAAGTGCTCGTACACATCCTGGAGCTGATCCTCGTCGTCGATGGACTCAAAAATATCGTCCCCGTTCTCATCCTGCACGCAGCGCAGGATGATGATGCCGTAATCCGGATCGTCCTCCTTCATATCGGCCGGCAGGAAAGCCGTATAGCTCTCCCCGTTATAGTCCATGGAATCCAGGATCTCCAGTTCAAACTCCTGGCCGTCGTCGTCCACGATGGTGATAAAATCGCCGCCAAACGCTTCGCTCATGTTATCTCCTCCTGTAGGATATGATCTGATAATCTTATTGTAACCGAAACAGGAGCAGAAATCAATAGTCAATCCGGGCTCTGTCAGGAGCCCAGGTCCTCCAGCAGGAGCAGCAGCTCCCGCCGGTTGATGACCGGGATGCCCGCCTCAAGCATGGCCCGGTCCGCCTCGCGCAGGCATTTGAGCTCGATGCCCGTCACGGAGACCGGCTCCCGGTCCTTCGCCTTCTCATAGACCGCCACATAGCCGGCATCTCCCCGCAGCACGTATTCCGCGGCCTCCGCCCGGCGGGCGTAGCTCTGGTAGATCTCCTGCGGCAGGTTGGCGTTTTTCTCCGGCGCGAGGCTGCGCACCGCCTCCGCCCCCGACCAGAGCGCCGCCGCCAGCAGGCCCAGCAGCAACGCCGCTTTCGCTCTGAGTGTCATCGTTTCCCTCCAAGTTTTTTTCCTATCGCTGCTATTTTTTCTCATTTTGGGGAAAATATACACGTCAGGGCTCCTTGTGGCTTTTCCTTAAGCTTTCATAAATTTTACAATTCCTCTACCCTCGCGTCCCGATTTGTGGTATAATCCAATATGGATTTTTTTCTGCGACCCATGTTTATCCTCAGAGACGAAAGCCAAATGATTTGTCTCCGAGGTAATTACAATCGTTTTTGCCGTAGCTTTGCTACGGTAAAAACACCCTGAGACGAGCAATGCGAGTCCTCGCGCCGACCAACCGAGGCTTGTCCCCCGCAAGCCGAGGGCGATGTGCGCGAGCAACTCGATTGTGAAACGGAGTTTCACAATCGATTCTTTCCACCGAAGGAGGTGTTCGTTCATGGCGCGTGATCCCAAACATACGGGAAACGCCTCAAGTGCAAAACCCAAAAAGAATTCCGCCGGTCTGCTGGCCTTCAAGGCCGCCGGCTTTACCATTGACGCGGCCTCATCCGTGGTCAGCTCGATTTTCAAGATTCTCGGCTCTCTCATGCTGATCCTGCTGATCGCGGGGCTGCTGTTTTCCTGTGTCTTCGCCTACTACGTCAAGAACTTCCTGACCCCGCAGATGGACCTCTCCCTGGAGGACTATCAGCTCAGCGAGTCCAGTACCATCTGGTATCAGAACTCCGCCGGTGAATACCAGGAGCTGGTCACCCTGGCCAACCAGTCCAAGCGCATCTGGGTCGACTATGAGGACATCCCCAAATATATGGAGCAGGCCCTGGTGGCCATCGAGGATAAGCGCTTTTATCAGCACAAAGGCGTGGACTGGTTCCGCACCTCCACCGCCTTCATCAAAATGTTCGCCAAGATGGAGACCAGCTACGGCGGCTCCTCCATCACCCAGCAGCTCATCAAGAACCTGACCGGCCACAATGAAGTCACCATCCAGCGCAAGCTGGGCGAGATTTTCGGCGCGCTGGAGCTGGAAAAGAAATACGACAAGCAGGAGATCATGATGTGGTATCTCAATGCGGTCTATTTCGGAGAGGGCTGCTACGGCGTGCAGGCCGCGGCCCAGACCTATTTCGGCAAAGATGTGAAGGATCTGAGCCTGGCCGAGTGCGCCGCCATCGTCGGCATCACCAACAAGCCCACCTATTACGATCCCTTCTATAACGAGGAGAACAACAAAGAGCGGCAGGAGGTCATCCTGCGCGAGATGTACGAACAGGAGTACATCGACTTCGACACCTACAAAGCGGCCTGTGCCGAGGAGCTGGTGTTCAAGCGCTCCCCCGGCATCGAGAGCGTGGTGCAGCGGCCCTACACCTATTATGAAGAGGTCGTCATCAACGATGTGCTGAAGGACCTGATGGCCCTCAAGGGTATCAGCTACGACGCCGCCAAGACCCTGCTCTATAACGGCGGCTATCAGATCTACTGCTGCATCGACACCAACATCCAGTCGGTGGTGGACTCCATCTACACCGATCTGAGCAATTTCAAGTCCGGCAGCAGCCAGCAGCTGCAGAGCGCCATCGTGATCATGAACCCCTACGACGGGCGCATTCTGGCCCTGTCCGGCGGCGTCGGCGAGAAGACCCAGAGCTTCGAGCTCAACCGCGCCGTGCCCCGCATGGTGGACGGCTTCGACTACGGCGGCACGGTCCGCTCCCCCGGCTCGTCCATCAAGCCCCTGGCCTCCTATGCCCCGGCCATCAACGAGGGCCTGGTCACGCCCAACTCCATCGTCTATGACAGCCCCAACATCTATCTGCGCGGTACGAGCTGGTATCCCCACAACGACGACAACCAGTATTACGGTGCCCTGACCCTGACCGAGGCGCTCAAGTGGTCCCGCAACACCATCGCCGCCCAGCTGGTGGATATTCTGCCCAACGGGCCCCAGACCTCCATCGACTATATGACCCAGCGCCTCGGCTTTACGAGCCTGGTCACCAGCGGGGAAAAGAACGATGTAGGCTACGCCTCCATGTCCCTGGGCCAGCTGACCAACGGCGTCTCCGTCCGGGAGATGACCCAGGCCTACTGCTCCCTGGTCAACGACGGCATTTTCACCTACTCCCGCACCTATTCCATGATCACCGACTCCCGGGGCAACGTGGTCATCGACAACGCGCCCCAGACCATCGCCGCCTTCGATCCCAACACGGCCTACTGCATGACCTATATGATGCGGCAGGGCGTGGAGAGCGGCACCGGCACCGAGGCCCAGCTCTGGTCCGTTCCCGTGGCGGGCAAGACCGGCACCTCCGGCGAGTATAAGGACCGTTGGTTTGCCGGCGTCACCCCGTATTACGCCGCCGTGGTCTGGACCGGCTATGACATCCCCGAGGTCATGCACGTCAACGGCAACCCCGCCGCCAAGCTCTGGCGCAAGGTCATGGCGCCGATCCACGACGGGCTGGGCTGGAAGGAATTCACCTATCCCTACCTGGGGCCCGACACCGGCATCTTCAACGCCAACGCCCCGGTGGAGACCCCGAACATCATCGGTGAAAACGGCGTCCAGTTCGGCGGCGAGACCATCTGGGATAACGGCAACGGCATCAGCGTTTCCACCCCCGCACCGGAAGTCTACACACCGCCCGAGGTCTATACGCCCCCCGAGGAGAACTACTATATCCCCTCGGATCCCTTCAACCCCGTCGTCCCCGACGAGGGCGACGCCACCATCATCTTCGGCTGACCGTGTTCTCTTCCGAAGGCTCTCTGCCTTCGGAAGAGAAAAGAAGGCTACATATTCGGCTATTTCGCCCGGTTTTCGCAACTTTTCTGCACGTATCCAGGTTTTACCTGTTGACAGTTTTCGACCCACATGCTACATTTTTGATTACAATAACGGAGGTGCTTTTCGTGGCAAAAACATTGGAGTACAAGGGTCATCCTCTCCAGCGCAAGGACAACATCATCTATTACGGCAGTTTCGCGGACAAGTACATCATCATGATGCAGATTCTCGACACAAAGAAGGTCAAGGATCTGGATGTGGCCAGCAAGGTATCTGTCCAGCTGCAGCTGACCGATCCCTCGATCAAATCCCGCGACCGCGTGGTGAAGAAGGCCGAGAAGGACAGTCTCTACGCCGCCATTGATGTTGCCGCCGTCTGGCTGGAGCGGGCTCTCGCCTCCCGTTAAGAAAGGGCATCAAGCTGCATTTCTACGCTTCAAGATGCTGACCGCCGGGAGAAAGCCGAGGGCGCTGTGCGCCTTCGTCCCC
Organism: Oscillospiraceae bacterium; assembly: GCA_902775985.1. Taxonomy (GTDB): domain Bacteria; phylum Bacillota; class Clostridia; order Oscillospirales; family Oscillospiraceae; genus Limivicinus. The sequence continues at coordinate 1,218 of CACYOR010000119.1, read as the reverse complement.
CTCCCTGAAGAAGAAAAAGAAGGTCATTCTTATGCGCAAACATGTGATTCGGGTGCTGATCGCCTCGCTGCTGATCGGCTCCTGCCTGAACGTGACCGCCTATGCCGAGGGCGCTACCGTCACCGGCTCCCAGGTCAACGTCCGCTCCGGCCCGGGCGTCAGCTATGACGTGCTGGGCAGCGTCTCCCGCGGCACCATCCTGGAGGTGACCGACCGCTCCAACAGCGACTGGTACGCCATCTCCTACGGCGGCCGCGTCGGCTACATATCCGCCAGCTATGTGACGCTGGAGGACGTCTCCTATCCCGCCGCCGTGGTTCCGGACGGCAGCGCCTCTTCCTCAAGCAGCGGCAGCAGCGGAACCATCAACGGCTCCTATGTGCGTTTCCGCAAAGGCCCCAGCTCGAGTTCGGAGATTCTCGGGGAATACAGCCAGGGCAAGGCCCTGACGATTCTCGGCACCTCCGGGGACTGGACCGCCTGCGTCATTGACGGGCAGGAGGGCTTTGTGTACAGCCAGTTCGTCTCCGTCGATTCCGCGGCGGAGGCCAGCCCTGCCACCGTGATCCAGACGCCGGAGCCCGCCGCGACGCCCACCCCCAACGGCAACGGCATCCTGATCCGGGATTCCGCCTCTACCCAGGCGGGAAATACCGGGACGGTCAGCGGCGGCAGCGGCGTGATCGTCCAGTTCCAGCCGCCCGCCTCCGGCACGGCCGCCCCGGTTGCCACCGTTGCGCCCGTCATTCAGGCAACGCCCGTACCACAGGCGCAGACCCCGACCCAGACGCAGGCCGCCGGCTCCCCCGCAGCGGGGGGCGAGGGCAACGTGACCAGCTACGCCCAGGCCCAGACCGGCACCATCATCGCCGACCGGGTCCGCTTCCGCAAGGGTCCCGGCGCCACCTACAGCATTCTCAGCTCCTACGACAAGGGCAAGAGCATCAGTGTTCTCGGCACCGCGGGTGAGTGGACCTACTGCAGCATCGATGGGCAGAACGGCTACGTGTTCAGCCAGTACGTGCAGGTCGGCGCCGGAGAAGCCGCGCAGCCTGTGACGGGCAGCCCGTCCGTTCCCGTGCAGCAGCCGGGCCAGACCGGCGGCGCGGTGCAGCCCGTCATCACCGACAGCGCCGGCACCGGCGGGAACACCGCCTCCGGCACGCAGGGCTTCATCAAGGGCAACAACGTGCGCCTGCGCGCCATGCCCGACAGCTC
>CACYOR010000118.1 GCA_902775985.1 Oscillospiraceae bacterium | reverse complement strand
AAAGATACGCCGTTTGTCCCGGAATACCCACGCCGTTCACTTCGGAATGACCACGCCGCTCATTTCGGAATCCTCACGCCGTTTGGCCGGAATTTGCAGAAAAGAAGCTTGGTAAAAAAATGGGCAGTTTGGTTGCTCGGGGTGTTTATCTGTTCCTTCCGAAAAAGAGGCAAGTCCTTAAACGAGAGTAATATCTGAATAATATATGACGTTTGAATGTGCGCTTTGATGCCTGATTCGGCCGACGAAAGGCCGGGTGATATAGCGCTTTCTTTCATTGAGAAGATGAAGCTTACCAAATTGAATCGGTAGAGGAAAAGAACATGAAAAGAATTGGAATTGTAACGATTGTCGACAATTACAATTTCGGAAATCGCCTACAAAATTATGCCATCTATCATCTTTTAAAAAAAACGTATGGCGTGAACGCCATAACGCTTGTTTCTCACAAAGAGGGACGCTTTGAGCAGGACAGCTTACCCGTGGAACTAAAAAATCAAGTCGTTCTTGGCCTCTCGCATTTCCCGGGAATTGTGGAAAAACGCTTCAATTCGCGTGTGAACCGCTGGGTCAACTTTGTCAATTGGAGCAGACGCATTCCCACAAAGCATTATTACAACAGCTTTGATCTGCCTGCAGAATTGGGGGAAAAATTTGACTGCCTCTTTGCCGGCAGCGATCAAATCTGGAACTATTCGTTCTCCTCTGATCGGTTCTATAATTATTTCTTGCAGTTTGCCGAGTATGACAAGCGTGCGGCATTATCTGCCAGCTTCGGTGTTGAGGAGATCCCGGATGAGTGGAAGCCACGCTATATAGAAGGTCTCGCCGGGATGAAGTATATCTCTGTCAGAGAGGACGCAGGGGCGAAGATCGTAAAGGAGCTCACCGGGCGGGATGTTCGCGTGCTGGTGGATCCGGTGATGATGCTTGACAGGGAAGAATGGCTCGCCACAGCAGAACAGCCGCGGGTAGACTGTTCAGTACCGTATGTTTTGAAATACTACCTGGGTGAGGAAGACGACAAGAAGATTGACCGCTGGGCAGAGCAAAACGGATACAGAGTATATGAGTTGATGAAAAAGGATAATCCTGCGCTGTACTCTGCCGGGCCGGGTGAGTTTCTCACACTGATTGATCGTGCCGCTTTGGTGTGTTCCGATTCTTTCCATTGCATAGCGTTTTCGATCCTGATGAAAAAGCCTTTTATCGTATATGCTCGAAAGGGTAAGCACAATAATATGAGTTCCCGGATGGACACGTTGTTGAGTAAATTCGGCTTTTCAGATCGGTGGGACACTCTACTTGATGAGAATGACTATCTGAACTGTGATTTCGGGAAAGTCGACGGGCGGCTTGCGGCAGAGAGACGTATCTTTCGTGCGTATACGGATACGGTGCTGAATGAGGAGAAAGCGTTGAAAGTCCACCTCGCAGATAAGAACACATGCACCGGCTGTACGGCTTGTGCCAGCATCTGTCCAAAGCACTGCATCGAGATGAAGGAAGATGAGAATGGCTTCTATTATCCTCATGTAGACGCTTCGATCTGTGTCAATTGCGGTGCCTGCGAGCGGATATGCCCGGTACTGAATAATGTTCCCAAAATCGTAGCCCAGCCGGAAGCGTATGCAGCCTACTCGCTCGACGAGGAATTGAGAGCGGACAGCTCTTCCGGCGGCATTTTCTCAGAAATCGCTAAAACAGTTCTTGAAAAAGGCGGAATCGTATATGGCGCAGCCTACGATGAAGGCTTTCGTGTATATCACCGGGGGGTATCCACGCTATCGGCCTTAAAGGATCTTCGGGGCGCAAAGTATTCTCAAAGCTTCATGGGAGCCTCTTTTTCGGAAATAAAGGACTGTCTTGAGAGAAAGCAGGAAGTCTTGTTCTGCGGCACACCTTGTCAGGTGGCGGGGTTGAGAGCCTTTTTGAAAAAGGATTACGACAATCTGCTGTGTGTTGATTTCGTCTGCCATGGTGTTCCTTCGCCGATGGCTTGGCGGCGGTATGTCGAATACCGTGCAAAAATTGATAATGAGGGAAGACTGCCAGTAAGAATCAATCTCAGAGATAAAAGCAGCGGCTGGAGCAGATATCAGTATTCCAATACATTCCGGTATGACAAGGAAAAAGAATGCAGGGAAATCAGTACGAAAAGCGTCTATATGAAGCTTTTTACCCAGGATTATCTTTCGCGCTTATCCTGTGGGAACTGCATGTTCAAAGGCTATAGCCGTTCGAGTGATATCACACTGGGCGACTTTTGGGGAATCTGGGATGTTGCCCCGGAAATGGACGATGATCGAGGGACATCGGTTGTTTTGCTTCATTCTGCAAAAGGACTTAAGATGTGGGATGACATTTCAGCACACGTTCAGGCGAAGCCGGTTTCTCTCGAAGAATGCAGCCGGCAAAACCCATCCATGCTCTCCTCGTCCGAGATAAGAGGGGAAAGAGATGCGGTTTTGAAGCGAATTCGCACAGAGGGGATCGAAAAGGTGCTTCCTTTGCTTAATTCATCTACACCGCTTTGGAAACGCGCGATAAGAAAAGCCGGACGTACGTTCGGAAAGAAATGACAAGACGCTCAGTCTACTCCATGTTGATAAGAAATAGCTTGATACTGTTATAAAATGAGAGTGTCTATAGCTGTTGTCAGGAAATGCAAAAGACGGATTTCAAATAAGTGATAACTTGCTTACTGATAGAGTATAAAGGAAATACATGCCAATTAACATTTACGGCCAGATTTATGCACAGCCTGTTGTTTGGATGCTTGCGGAGATCGTGCTGTTTCCCGTCCTGTGGGGGCTGCTGACGTCTCTTTCAACGCGGATAAAAGTAAACAAGATCCTGAATACTGTACTCCTGCTTGGGGTGATCTATGTCATCTTACATATCACCTTGCTGAGCAGAAGTGTTGCGGAGCGGGCAGACTTTGTCAGCCCACCCTTGCTGCTTTTGCAAAAGGCCTGGAGAGAAAACCGGGAGATCTTCCGGAGCCTGTTTTTGAATGTTTTGCTTTTTGAACCTCTGGGAGCGGCGCTTGCCCTTCTGATGCCGGAAAAGCGGGCACGGTGGATGCGCATCCTGACGGCAACGCTCGTTGGACTGGCGGCCAGCCTGGCGGTCGAGTATTGTCAATTTCGTTATTTGGTTGGCAACGCCGAAGCGGATGATGTGATCTGCAACACACTGGGCGCGCTTGTAGGCGCGCTGGCCTGCCTGTTCCAAAAGGGGAATACCGGTGGGAAGAATGGGTAGGATAATCCAAAAGGATTCCCTCATATTATAAGAAACTGATACAGTTGAGGAACGACGATGGCCAGACACTTACATGATGAAAAAACGATAAAGCGTGAGGTGCCAACCAGGCGCGTCTCGCCAGTCCCAAAGAGGAAAAAGCGCCGCAGGCGCAAAAAGAGCCATCCGGTTCTGCTGGCTTTGCTGATTTTTGTGCTGCTGGTCGGGCTCTGTCTGGGCGGCGCCTATTATGTGCTGAATACCAAGCTCAATAAGATCGAACGCTATGAGGATGTGCCGCAGCCGACTGTCCCGCCGGAGGAGCAGAGTTTTGAACTGGAAGAGACGGATCTGGCAAATCCGGGCGAGGACACCGTCAAGGCGGAGGAGATCGTCTGGCACAAGCCGCAGGTGACCAAGAAAGAGCCGAAAGTCAAGAACATTCTCTTGATTGGCCAGGATCGGCGCGTCGGCGCGGCGGAGACAAGAGCCCGCTCCGATACGGTCATTATCTGCAGCATCAATGAGGAAACGAACAAGATTACCCTGACCTCCTTGATGCGCGATATGTATGTTCCCATCCCGGGATACTACGACAACCGCTTCAATTCGGCCTTCGCCTATGGCGGGATCGAGCTGCTGGATCAAACGGTCGAGGAGGACTTTGGTATCCGCTTGGACGGCAACGTGGAAGTGGATTTTGAGGGCTTCCTGGATGTGATGGGCTTGATCGCTCCGCTGGAGATCGAGCTGAAAGACTACGAGGTCGGTTATATGAACAGCGGCACGACCTGGGGACTGCATACAGGGGTGAATTCGCTGAACGCGGAGCAGTTGCTTCGCTATGCCCGTATGCGCTATGCGGGCCGTGCCGACTGGGAGCGCACGGAACGCCAGCGCCGGGTCCTGACAGCGGCCTTCAACAAGGTGCACGGACGCTCCTTTGCGGAGCTGACCGATCTGGTCGATGCGGCCCTGCCCTGCCTGCGTACGGATTTGAGCAACATGGAGATCCTTTCGTATGTCTATACCGTTCTCAGCCATAAGATGACGATCGGTGAGACCTATCGTTTGCCGGTAGAGGGAACCTACACAGCCGAGAAGATCTGGGGCATGGATGTACTTGTCCCGGATCTGGAGGCAAACAGCAAGTATTTGCATCAATATATCTATGGCGCCTGAAGGTTAGCAGGCCGCCAGTTGACAAACAATAGGTGCATTAAGTGATTCGCGCCAAACGGAGTTCGCAGTTTCTTGCGCTCCGTTTGGTGCGTTCTTTTTGAGGGAGCTGGATAGCACACTGGCGGCCCACTTGAAGCCATCAGAAACTGAAATCCAGGTTATACCCCAAAAAGTTGACTTTTAAAATTGCATACGTTATAATATAAATAGCAAATATCCATAGTACGACGATCGGAATTAGTAAGACATGCTGGGCCGGCATGTCTTTTTCGCGTCTCATGAGGCTTGGGGAACCAACGGGCGGGAATATAAAATGGGATACAGTCCATGACATCGAGTTATGGACTGCCGTGAATTAAATGACATGAAAGCATATCTGTATTGCAATAGGGTAGCATTCCGGAGCGCAATAGCATTGTGATACAGATATGTGGCACAACTTTTCACATAACAACTTGCCTTGCTGCTTGTGTGGTGGCCCAGTGTGCTTTTGCCCCCGCAAGCCGGTCCAACCGAACGAAAGGAGTGTGTGCATATGTCTTTTTATGCAGTATTCCGGCATAATTATTTCCTGCGCAAAACCATTTACAATATGCACGCACACAGGACGTTATCCACGAGCAAGACGGCATACTAACAATACAATTAGTAGACCCATCAGTACCAGGTAGTTACGCCTATCTCAAATGGCTTTCTCATGAACTCCAGACGATGCGAAGGAACAGCGGTAAGAGTCAAGAACAAGTCGCAGAAGAAGGCAAGATCAATCGCCGCACAGTAATAAAAATAGAAAATTTGGAAAAATACAGCACTACTGTACTGCCGAAAAGTATGCGTCAGTATATCCACGCCTTCAGGGACGACATCATAGAAGTCAGTGTGCAATATGCTGAAAAGATTACGAAGCCCGTGGATCACCTGTAAGCATGTGATCCACGGGCCTTTCAATCGCAGAACGCGTTAAAAAAATAACAAAAATGTGTATGCCGGTGGAATGGCGCTAAGGGCTAACAAGTGTTATCCTGATCCCAGGACGTCCGAGAAAGCATTACGGAATTGACGGGGTTGCGCTTGGTAAAGGTACCATACCAGGCGCTATCCAGAAAGGGAATTAATAAAACATGAATTGCAAAGATCTTGTAGCCCGTGAGTACGGGCACTGGGCCATCCTGGCTCACAAGGTGTACGTGCCCAGCTTCCTGATTCCGGCTGGAGTGCTGGGGCTGGCCGGTGATGTGCTCACGCATGACGAAAGCGCTGAGCTGATCCGCTGCCTGGCGGCATACAGCAGCAGCTGGCAGCGCCAGGAGACCCATATGCGCGCCGTGGCGGCGGCCCTGCCTGCTGCGGAGGAGTGCATGCGTTACAACGCCGATGTGTACGCTGCAAAAATCGTCCTGCGCGCCTATTCCGCCCATACCAAGGCGGCCAAGGCCAAGGGGGAGCAGCCGCTGCCCATGGACGAGTGGTACGCCCACTGGCTCGCCTAGTCCGCAGGTCTGCGCCGTATAAATACGGCGCAGACCGATCAAATTGATATTTGGAGGGAAAATGAAAACATTCATGATTGTTGCCATGAGCATTTTCTTGATTGCAATTCTCGGGATCACGGCAGGCCTTGTTATTGCGTTCCGGAAGCAGACCAAAGACGCGGCAGGAAAGCTGTGTTTTGGAAAAACCGATGTTGATGCTTCGAAAAGCGAAGAACACAGCATTATCCTGGGCAGATCCGGATCCGGGAAAACCAGCGCCATCCTGATACCGACGCTTCGGGCATTTCTGGGCCACTGCCTGGTAATCGATATCTCGGGTGACATTCTTAAGAACTGCCAGAACAGAATAAAGCGCGTGGTCTTTTCACCGGATAACAGGGATGGATCGTCGGCCGTATATAATATTTTCGCCGAGATCGACGAATTACCCGAGGAAGAGAGGGATGAGGCGCTGGAGCGCCTGGCCCAGATGCTGATCCCCGTAAGAGACGACAAAGACAAGAACGATTTCTTTACAATGGGTGCAATTGCTCTTTTGTCGGCTGCTCTTATTTGTGGGTACCACCTCGGAATGGACTTCATTCCCAGCCTTGAGATGGTACTGTCACCCCAACTGGGTAAGATCGTCCAAAGCAGCGGCAACCGGTATGCGGAACGCTGTATGAAACAGTTTGGGGGAATCAAGCCCGAAACGCAGGCGGCTTGCCGCCAGAATGCCATCCAGGCAATATCGCTCTTCCTGAACAATGAGAACATGCGCAAGCTGATCCATCGGCCTGAACTGGGAGAAGAGGAGCTGAACGCCAAAAGCATTGAGAATCAGGATGTTTTCCTCCGGATTCCGGACAGCAAGCTTGCCTACTATGCCCCGCTTGTCAGGCTCTTTATGGGCCAGACCTTCTCCTATCTCCTGGCCAGACCGGAGGATAAGAAAGAGACTATCCTCCTTGCCCTGGATGAATTGTGCAGCTTTGGCTGGATCGATATCGTCCAGCCGATGCAAAAACTGCGCAAGTTTCACGTGCGAGTGCTGCTTTTGGCGCAGTCACTGGCCGATATGGATCTGGTCTATGGTCGGGAAGCACGAGAGAGTGTTCTCAATAATGCGGCTTACAAGTGCAATCTCGGGGTAACGGACAGGACGACCCAGCTGTATTTCGCTGACCAGGCCGGGCGCTATACGCCGGATGATGATATCCCCAGCGCATGGGAGACCTTTCTTCCGGAACGTGCGCCGAGAAAGAGCCGGGCCGGCAGCTATCGTGCCCCTCCGGAAGAACTGGCATATATGGGGGAGAATGTCTTCCTCTTGCATCCGGACGGCTATACCTGGCTGAAAAAGCATTACTACTATAAAACCTGAATCATATGGGAGAGGCGTATGGGCAATCAAGCCCTGCGCCTCTCTTCCATAGCCGGCAGCTATTCCCGTCTATCCGCCTTTTGCAGCGTTTCGCATCCTGATGCAGAAATAAAGATAAAGATAATAAAAGAAAAGAAAAACAAAGAAAGGGTCGGGCTGGCGAGAACATTCGAACAAGGGAATAACAAGGTAGGAATCTGCGCCAGCCCTCCTATAGGGAAATATCAACTGTTTCAGAAGAGCATGCGTGTACCGTAGAAAAAATGACGTTTGGAGCAAGAGAAGATGACTGGATTAAAATGCCCCCTCTAAGATGAAGCAGTGTTTCACTGCCGCTCATAGAGGGAGCGTGTTATGTGCCGGGAAAGTCGGTCTTTAAGCGATCTTTGTCATAGGGGGAAGATAGAGGCTGGATTCGTAGTCCCGCTGACGGGCCTGATAATCCGCCTCGGAGATCTTGGCGTCGGTTGCGCGGGGTTCGAAGGAATAGGCGCCGGTTTGGAAATAATAGCCGTCCTTGTCATTCCCAGGGAAATAGCTCATGATGCTCTCAACCGGGACCAGCGTGTAGCCGGAGACACGGAAGATGGAGCAGTTGGAGAAGCCGGCACCGCTGGAGCCCTCGTTTAAGAGATTGCTGTTGGTGCGCAGGAAGAAGCGGCTGCGGGCCTGGGAACGGGCGAGATTGACGGGGATGCCGTTATTCAGCGAATAGGCATCGAGAACAAGCTGCTTGTTATCCCCCTGCCCATCCAGCGGGGCGATGATCAATTCCGGAATACCGTCTTTGTCCAGATCTTTAAAGCCATAGCCCACATGGTCGCTGTAGGCCGTCATTTCCGAGATGCCGACCTGGTAGGCAAATTGGCTGTTCTTGCTGTTCCCGGTCTGATACGCATTGCGGTATTTCTCAATTACACTGCTGTAGGCACAGAGGAAATCACCCACATAGAGATAGGCGGGACTGGTCAGAGCAAAATTGCCGGAGCTGTTTTCAAATCGCGCCTGGAAGCCCCAGCCGTTGAGAGAGAGGGGAACGTTGCTGACCTCAATGGTGTCGCCGCCGGACTGGAGATTCAGCGCCAAACCGGGATTGAGCGCCATGGACTCCGTGACGGAATGGATGCGGCCGTCGGGACTGATAAGCTGCCAGCTCACGGAATTAGAGCCCTGCGCATGGGCGATGAACCAGGTTCGCCCGCCGATCGGCAGGGATTCGCTGGTGGGATTTTTCGTGATCAGGACCTGCGGCAGAGCCGGATTCTGGGTGGGGACAGGCGTCGGTGCCGGCGTTGGGACAGGCGTCGGTGTGACCGGGGGCTGGGCGGCCGGAGCGGTCTCCACCGGGACCCAGGTCACGGCCGTGACGGTACGCTCACAGTTGGCAAATTGTTGCTCGGGAAGGCTGTTATACTGGGCCTCCGGAATCGCTTGGCCGTACTTGTTGGTGCAGGTGACGGCGGGACTGCTGTTCACACTGACATAGTCCACACTCTTTGTCCCAAGCTGATCCACCGCAACACTCTGCGCGGTGAGGCACAGCGTGCGCCAGGCGTACAGATAGCGGGACGGGCTCTGCCGGGTGACGGTCTCAAAGACATAGTTGTAGGAATTGTTTCCTTTGTCGTAATAGGAGACAAAGCTGTCCTGGATGAGATCGGGCCAGTTCTCACCGCCGTTGATCACGCTGCGGCAGGCAGCGACAGAGGCAAAGTCCGCGTCTACTTCCCAGATCTTGCCGGTCGTATAGAGCCCGGTCCCCTGAAGATAGGCGGTGATGACCTCAAGCCGCCCGTTGTGATCCAGGTCCGTGATGGCATAGAACCAGGGGGACGAGCCGGAATCGCGGACAGCCCAGTTGTTATAGTTGTTCAGAATGAGTTTTCTCTGAACTTCCTCCGGGACCGTGGATGTCCCGAGTGAAATCTGAATTGACGTGGATTCGGCAGAGGAGAGAGCCGGAACGCCGAAGGAGACCAACAACGCGAACAATAACAGACTGCACAGAAAACGCAGAACGGAACGGTGTTTTATCGTGGACCTCCTCAATTCAAATTATCGGCATTGCGCTGAAAGATCTGTTCGACGCGCGCGGAGAGCGCACGGTTTTCCGGGGCGGATAACATGGGGTCCAGACGGAGAAGCTCATTCGCCTCCGACTGCGCCTGCTGGAGGACCTCCACATCGCCGCCCAGATCTGCGATGTGCATGGCGGGAAGGCCGTGCTGCCGGGAACCGAAGAAATCGCCGGGGCCGCGGAGACGCAGATCTTCTTCCGA
>CACYOR010000117.1 GCA_902775985.1 Oscillospiraceae bacterium | reverse complement strand
GCAGCAGGGCATAAAGCGCCCGGATGCAGTCGCCGACCGTGGCCATGAGGGGATTCTTTGTCCGCTCCTCCCGGTCACCGAGGCTCAGATACACCACCGGGGCCTGGATGGGATGCGCTTTTACCTCCTCGAGCCAGCCGGGAAACCAGACCGAGGGCGAGGCCGCCGCGACGGCGGAAAAGAGCTGTGTCCTCGTGGCCGCCCAGAGGGCGAAGAGTCCCGCCAGGGAATAGCCGCCCAGGCAGAGGGCCGCGCTCTCCGGTAAAGCCAGGCGATCCCGCAGTTCCGGAAGAAGCCGGTCGGTGAGGAAGGCCAGGGTCGCCTCCGCCCTTCCGCCGAAGGGGACCTTTCCGAAAACCGGCGGTGCCTCCCAGGGGCTCAGGTCCCGGTTCCAGTCCGGCACCTGAAAGGCCGCCAGGGCAAAGGGCCGCGAAACTTCCCCCAGGGCCGCGATCTCCCGGTCGAGGAGGGCCGCGTCGTGGGCGTCCACCGGCTGGAGGAACAGCAGTTCCGGTCCTTCCTCGGCGCAGAGTGTCACGGCGACGCCGTCCAGGTCAAAGCTCGTTTTTTGCATGGCTGTCCCTCTGCCCGTCCCGGCCGTAGAGCATGGACTCGGCGACGCGCCGGTTGAAAAAGGCGATCAGCGGGCCCATGAAAAAGGCGGTGATGATCGTGCCGACGCCCACCTCGCCCGTGATCTGCCGAAACGTAAAACCCGCCGCGCGGCAGAGCAGCGCACCGCCGAAAACGCAGACAAAATCCGTGATGACCCGGCAGATCGGGAAGGGCACGCGCCGCTGCTTTTCCGACCAGATGAGGGCTACCGCGTCGTAGGGCGAGACGCCCAGATCCGCCGTGAAATACAGCGCGGCTGCCAGGCACATGATCACAATGGCCACCGCCAGGATCACGAAACGGAGAAACAGCGTGGGGCCGGGCAGGAGCCGGGCCATGCAGCGCTGGGAAAACTCCGCGATATAGCCCAGAAGGAAGAGATTGATGAGTGTGGCAAGGCCGATCTTGTGTCGGTCAAAGAGCAGCGCAAAGGCCAGCAGCAGGAGGTTTGCGATCACGTAGAGCGTGCCGAAGCGGATGGGGATCACCGCGTCCAGCCCGCTCATCAGGGACTGAAAGGGATCGACGCCCAGGGACGCATGCTTGAACATGCCCACGCTGAGGCCGCAGATGATCACACCCAGAGCGCTCATCAGAATGCGCCGTGTTGAGAGTCGTTTTAGGTTCATAGGGTTCTCCATTTCAGGGGGGATCATTCGTTATATCATGAAATAATTCCGTTATGGTGTATGAAAGCTTTCAGTTCCTCGCCGGAAGAAACTCCACCTTGACTTTCATGCCCATGCCGGCGGCCAGGCGCTGCAGGGTTTTCAGGGAGGGATTGGCGTTGCCGCTCTCCAGCTTGCTGATGTCAGCCTGGGCAATGCCGGTGCGCTCAGAGAGCTGCTTCTGCGTCAATCCGGAGGCTTTCCGCGCATCGATCATGGCCTGCATGATGGAAAACTCCGGTTCCAGCGCATCCCACTCCGCCTTGAAACCGGGATCTTCCATCTGTTCTTTCAGATAGTCGTTAAACTTCGTCATGCTGATTGTCCTTTCTGCTCAGATACTCCTTGCGATATCGCTTTGCCTTTTCAATTTCCGCCGTGGGCGTTTTCTGCGTCTTCTTGACAAAGCCGTTGGTCAGGATCACTTGCTTCCCTACCACAAAGAAATACAATACCCGGGAAATGTCCGTTCCGACCTTAGCCCGCAATTCAAAGATGCCCTCGTCCAGCGGCTTGGAATACGGCTCCCGCAATTGCGTGCCGTTCTCCGCTAAAAGCAAGATCGTCCGCAGCATCTTGGCCCGCATTTTTACATTCAGAGAATCCAGAAAATCTTTGACGGGTTCCGTGCCGTCCGGCCTGTCATAAAAGAGGATTTCAAGTTCCTGCATATCTCTATCTTACCTCAACAAAATAGGATTTATCCCATAAACAGTATATGGGATAAATCCTATTTTGTCAAGATTTCTTTTTTCACAGCCCCTGTCTTTCCCCTGCGGTGCCTCTGCCTCGTTCAGCCCAGATAGTCACGGACATTCAGGCTCTCTTCCGTCCGCTGTTCCTCGGGCGTGATGCCGGGGACAAACTCGGTGACGTAGGCCTCCCCCGAGGCCCGGTCGATATAATAGCGGACCTCCGCCCCTGTATAAGAGCGGAACAGGACCACGACCTGCTGCTCATCGGCGGCGGCGATCTCCCAGAAGATCGGGTATTCGCCCGCGTTCACCATGGCCTCCAGATCCGGATTGCTGCGGTAGCAGTATGCCTTGATCGCGGCGAGCGCCTGCTCGTTCGAGAGCAGAGCCGGCGCGCTTCTCTCGATGACGGAGAGGGTGTGCAGCATGGATTGGAAGCGTCTGCCGAAGCCCTCGGCGGCCTCAAGGGAATAATGGGCCGTGGCGATGCGGCAGCCGTCGGAGGCGGGGATGATATACACCCTCTGCAGCTGATTTGCCAGACCTCCGCCCTTGACCTGGGAGGCCTCGATGCACAGGCAGCGGCCCGCGCGGTCCAGGTCGGTCTCTTCCAAGGTCGTGTCATAGCTTGCCGCGAGGCCCGCGTTCAAAGCGGAGGCGACCAGCTCCGCATTCCCGGTGTCATAGCGCACTTCAAGATAGTTCACAGGCTGGGCGGGATCGTCCCAGGCGGAGAGGAAGAGCTCCCGGTCCGCCTCGCTCCGCCGGACCAGGTTCTCGTATTCGTAGTCGATCTCGAAGCCCGCGGCCCTGCTCACCACGTGCTCGTATTGGACCGTCTCCTCCATGCCCTCGAGCTGGATGACCGATTCAAAGCGCTCGCCGTTCTGTCTGCCGGTTTCGACCACAACGTTGGCCGTCTCGGAGTCCGCGGGCTCTTCGGCGCTGCCGGCCGGTTCGGCCGTGGGCGCTGCGCTCTGTACCGGGCGCGAAAAGGCGCAGCCGGCCAGGGAAAGCGTGAGGGTGAGAGACAGGAGTAAGGTTAAGAAGTTCCGTTTCATGATTTTCTCCCGGGTTGTTTTGTGTTTGAGATTATATCGCCCCTGCGCCGAAATGGCAAGCGACTTAAGGGAGATTAAGCTTTTCCCTCGGCAGCGTATCGCCCCGCTTCATCTTTTTCAAAACGATCTTGTTTTTTCCCCGGTTTTTCAGTAGAATATTCTGTGTATCCACCGCGAAAATCATGCACGGCATCACAGGGAGACGCTCATGGAAAAACTAAGACGTATCTTCTCCGGCGGTATCCGACTGAAAATATTCCGCATGCTGCTCATCACGATCGTTCTGATCATCGCGGCCTATACCGCGGTCTTTTTATACCAGTCCAGCCGGGTGGAGCAGCTTGTGGACAGCACCTATCAGGAACAGCAGAGGCTCTATCAGGTCTACGGTCTGGAGGACCAGTATGAGAGCTTCCGGAGCAGCGCCGTGGCCCGCTTTCAGCGGGAGATGTTCCACGCCCGGAACATCCTGATGATTTCGGTGGTGGCGATCGTGGCCACCGGCCTGGCCTCCGCCTTCTCCACGGCGACCCGGATCACCGATCCGCTCAACACCATCACCCGGCGCGTGGCCTCCCTGGGCGTGCGGAACCGGCAGTTCAAGATGGAGGACGTGTACCGGACCGGGGATGAGATCGAGGTGCTGGCGGAATCCTTTGCCAAGCAGTCCGCCCGGACCGCGCTGTACATCGAGCAGATCCAGCGCGTCACCGCGGAAAAAGAGCGCATCGGCGCGGAGCTGGACATGGCCAGCCGGATCCAGGGCAGCCAGCTGCCCAACCTCTTCCCGCCCTTCCCGGACCGGAAAGAGTTCAGCCTCTATGCCAGCATGGACCCGGCCAAAGAGGTGGGCGGCGACTTCTACGATTTCTTCATGATCGACGAGGATCACATGGGCTTTGTCATTGCGGACGTATCCGGAAAGGGCGTGCCCGCCGCACTGCTGATGATGGTCTCCCGTGTGCTTATCAAGTCCGGCCTGCAGAACGGGAAAAGCCCCGCGGAGACCCTGGCAAGCGTCAACAACCAGCTCTGCGAGAGCAACGACGAGGAGTTCTTCGTGACCGTGTGGCTGGCGGTCCTTGAGCTCTCGACCGGAAACGGGATCGCCGCCAACGCCGGGCACGAGCATCCGGTGCTGCGCCGCGCCGGCGGCAAATACGAGCTGCAGGTCTACCGGCACTCCCTGGCGGTCGGCGTCATGAAGGACGTCCCCTTCCGGCAGCACCAATTTCACCTGAACCCGGGCGACAGCTTTTTTGTGTACACGGACGGCGTGCCGGAGGCGACGGACCGCAATTCGGAACTCTATGGCACCGGGCGCATGCTGGAGGCCCTGAACCGGGATGCGGACGCGGAGCCGGACCAGGTTCTTGCCAACCTCACAGCGGACATCAACCGCTTCGTGGACGGGGCGGAACAGTTTGACGATATCACGATGCTGGGCTTTCGCTATCGAGGGCCGGTGGCCGGCGACAGCTGAAACGGCATCCATTCTGCATACAGGAGACAGAAAGCATGAAAAGGAACAGGATCCGAAAGTTTCTGAGGGTCATAGGCGATATCTTTATTCCGCTGCTCCCCGGTATCATCGCCGCGGGCCTCTGCGGCGGCTTCGCGTCTCTGATCGCGCAGGCGGTGCCGAACTATACCGACAATACCATCTGGGCCTTTCTGTACCAGATTCTGACCCTCATCAACACCGCCATGATGAGCTTTCTCACCGCCTGGGCGGGCTATCGGGCGGCGGAGCGCTTCGGCGGCACACCCATTCTGGGCGGCATGCTGGGCATGATCACCTCCCTGGAGGGCATCAACAAGATCGCGGCCATCATGGGGCTGTATAACAGCGCTGTTCCGCTGGATTCGGTGCTTAGCAGCGGGAAGGGCGGCGTGCTGGCCGTCATTGTGGGCGCGCTGCTGATCGCCTATGTGGAAAAGACGATCCGCTCCATCATGCCCGACTCCATCGACATCGTCTTTACGCCGCTGCTCACGATGTTTCTCTGCGTGATCCCCTATATCGTCTTCATCATGCCGCTCTTCGGCTATGCCTCGGGGGGCATCGTGTGGCTCTTCAGCCGGGCCTGCCTGTCCGAGAACATCGTGATCCGGGCTATCTCCGGCTACTTCGCCGCGGCCTTCTTCTTACCCCTGGTGGCCGCGGGCATGCACCACGGTCTGGTGGCTCTCTACAGCGTGCAGCTGCAGGAGCTGGGCTATATCACCCTCTATCCCGCTCTCGCCATGGCGGGCGCCGGTCAGGTGGGCGCGGCCCTCGCGCTCTGGAAAAAGGCCCGGAAGGTCGGCAACGACAATCTCTGCTCCGTGATCTCCGGCGCGCTGCCCGCGGGGCTGTTGGGCGTGGGCGAACCGCTGATCTACGGCGTCACGCTGCCTCTCGGCCGCCCCTTCCTCACGGCGGGGCTGGGCGCGGGCTTCGGCGGCGCCTTCATCATGGCCACGCAGGTGGCCTCCACCACCTGGGGGCCCTCCGGACTTCTGGGCGCCTTCGTGATGACGGCGGGACCCCGCGGCTCGAGGCGGAGCGTGCTGCTTTATCTGATCGCCCTTGTCATCAGCTACATCGGCGGCTACCTGGTCACGAACGCCTTCTACCGGGAAGAGGAGCTGAACTACGAGCCGCCCCTCTCGGCCGAACAGGTCACCGCCTGGCGCAGCACCGCCTTCACCCGGCTCAGCCGGGCCAAGTCCCGGAAGATCGCCGCCGGGGAAAGACTGATGTCCGGCAGGCGGCACGGTCTGGCCGATCTGCCGCTCACAGCCCCCGTGGGAGGCGAGACCGTCCCCATGGAGCAGATCCCCGACATCATGTTCTCCTCCGGCGTCATCGGCAACTGCATCGGCATCCTGCCGGAGAGCGGGCACATCCTCGCCCCCTGCGACGGCGTGGTCACCGATATCGCCGACACCAGCCATGCCCTCACCTTCAAGACCGCCGACGGCATGGAGATTCTCCTCCTGATCGGCATCGACACCTTTACCCTCAACGGCGAGGGTCTGCATCCCCTGGTCGCAGCGGGAGAGAGCGTTACGCGCGGGCAGCCGGTGCTGGAGGCCGAGCTTGAGAAGATCCGGGCCGCCGGGCTCTCGCCCCTCATCATCACGGTCCTGTGCAGCTAAACTCATACTATTCCTTAATAAAAAGCTGACATAGGAGAATGGATATGCTATAATAGTCTAGGGTGACGATTATGGCAGAGAAATATGAAATCAGCGGAGAA
>CACYOR010000116.1 GCA_902775985.1 Oscillospiraceae bacterium | reverse complement strand
CCGGAGCACACGCCTCCGCGGGCGGTCATTTATACGGATCGAATAACCCCGGAGATACAACGGGCTTTGGACATATTGCAGGCAAAGGACACCCCTGTCCTGGCGGAGCGTGACGGACGTACGTTCCTTCTTGCAGAGCAGGAGGTCTACATGATCCGGGTAGTGGGCGGGGAAACAAAGCTCTATACGAAAAAGGAAGAGTTCAGGACGCGAAAACGCTTGTATGAAGTATTGGATCAGTTGGGCAGCGGCTTCATGCAGATATCCAAATCCTGCGCCGTCAACCTTTCTTATGTACAAAGCGTGGAAGCCAGTTTCGGGGGAAGTCTGCTCCTGAAAATGAGAAACGGGCTGTCTGATTACGTTTCCCGAAAGTACTTGCCTGATCTTAAAAACTATTTGGGATTATAGGAGGAATCATAATGAAGAAGAAAGATAGTATCGTATTTTTAGTCCAGCGTACCAAAACAACGGTGGCGATCTCCTCTTTCCTGTTTCTGCTCGGCTCCTTGATTGCCGATCTGAACATGGGCGGCGTCTATTCCGCTTCCGGTTATTCCGTCACCAAAATGGCTCTTGGCAGCTTGGGGATCGGCCTCGGATTCGGCCTTCCTTGTATCATTTACACCAACGAAAAGCTAAGCCGTTCCGTGCAGATTGCGATTCACATGGTGACTGGCTGCGCGATCATGTTGACAATCGCTTTTCTCGTCGGCTGGATCCCGACAGATAAAGGCCTGCTTCCTGCGCTTCTGGCGGTTGTTTCCATGCTCTTGACAGCATTTGTCATTTCAGTTTTTTCCTATCGCCGGCAGAAAAAACTGGCAGAAAGAATAAACCGGGAGTTAGAATTGAGGCGACAATAGGATACAGCATTTCTTTCGTTGCGGCTTACGAGGTGGTATGATTGTACTTGAGCATTGATTTTCAAGGAGATATCATGTATAATTGTTTTGCGAATCCATGAAAGGAGCGTAAACCAATGATTAATAGAGTGGTTATCGCTGATTAACTGAATAAAGGCGCAGAGCATGACTGAGGGGTATCCCCCTCTGGGTTAGTGCGCCATTTTTGAGGTACTTTCGGATAGTGGGAACCGCAGGACGCAGCCACAACGGGAGCTGCTTCGCTGCGGTATTTTTGCGCCTATTTTCAGGTGCCGACGCCACACAGGAACGATTACATACCAAATCTTATGTTAAAGGAGAAAAACCAATTATGATAATTAAACTGGAACCTATAAATGATAATAACAGAGATGCTGTTGTGGCCCTTTCCGTACGAGAGGATCAGCCCTTTGTCGCGACGAACGACTATTCATTGAGAGAGGCAGCCGAGGCCAATGCCAAGGCGCCCGGCACGGCGAGACCGTTTGCGATCTGTGCTGGGGAAAAGATTGTCGGCTTCTGTATGCTCGCTCTGGACCCCGAGGATGAGAACCCCGTCGACAGGTACTGTCTCTGGCGTTTTATGATCGACAAAAGCGAACAGGGCAAGGGCTACGGTCAGGCGGCACTTCATGAGATCATCAAGTATTTCAAAGAGAACGGTGTGGACACGATCTATCTGTCGACTGCACCTGAGAACGAGGTCGGATTGCACGTGTACCATAAGGTGGGCTTTAAGGAAACAGGAGAGATAGAAGACGGAGAAGCTATTTTTGTTTTAAAACTCTAAATTCCGGCTTGCCGGGACAATGAAATCGATCCGGGCGTCCTGACGCAATCGGTCAACGGCATATTCCTGACGCCGAGGGTCGTGACAACAGCATGAATATGTGCCATTTTATTCACGCTGTTGTCCCAAGGCATGTGGAAACGGTATGCTGCTTGTACCAACAGAAGAAAGACTTCATTTCTGTGCCTTATGAACCGAAGAATGACGACTATCTGAAGAATAGATGAAGACAATGGACAAATCTGGTTTTGAGGAGAAGAATAAATGGATTATAAAATCGGAGATCTGACGAAAGAAGAAGCCATATATATAGGCAAAAAAATCAATGAGATCGTGCCCCGCGAGGTGGACGCGGACGAGGAAGAATTCGTCCTCAAGGTCGAGAACGAAGCCGGCGAGATCGTCGGCGGATGTATTGCCCAGGCCTACGAATACCGCTGGTCGAGAATGTTCCTTGACACGCTTTGGGTGGATGAACGCTATCGGCATCACGGGATCGGCTCTATGATCATCCGCGAAGTCGAGCGCATCGCGAGAGAGAAAGGCTGTCGGGTCGTGACGCTTGGAACCGCCAGTTATATGGCAAGACCCTTCTATGAAAAACACGGCTACACAGTTTTCACGACGCTGAAAAAGGCAAACGGCTATATCAGTTATTCCCTGGTCAAATATCTTGACAGGGAAACGCCGGAATATGTGCCGTCGGACAACAGCGGCGCCCGGTTCAGGGTCTCGCTCGGCAGCAGGGACGACGCGGACGTTATCGAAAACGGCATTCGGACATACAGCGAAGCCTACGAGCCGGAATACGAGAGCGTTGATTTTTACAAGAAGCTCGTGGACAAAGACGGCAGGTTCATTGCCGGCGTGATCGCGGACGTGGACAAGGACGCCTACGGCTTTGTGGACGCGCTCTTTGTGGAGGAAGCGCTCCGACATCAGGGCCTGGGCACGTCTCTTTTGAAGGCGGTGGAGGACTTCACAAGGGAAAACGGCGCTTCCATGATTTTGACGAATGCGGGCGACTGGAACGTCGATTTCTTCAAAAAGAACGGCTATCTTCTCAGAGGCGAACTCAAGGACGTTCCCAAAGGGCATGACTGCTATGAACTCTACAAAATGATTTGAAGCGTTGGAAACGGTAGCAAAGATTAGGACAAGCATTTTGAAATTGTCCTCTGTTCTGGTATAATAACAGCACTATTATCCATAGCAATTTCACTCCACTGTTATCAACGCTGATAACAGAATGATAACAGAAGGGGTGATAGGCTGGATCATATGGATACATCAAATAATCAAAGGAACCATGAACAGGACGAGCAATAATTCCTAAAAGGAATCAGTTAAGTCCTGTTGAGTGGGAATGACCCGATAAAAGAACCCCCGCAAAGCCTTGTGGTTGGCTTTGCGGGGGTTTTGTATGTCCTTTTAAGCTGCTCAAGGCTGCTCCGATCCGGCGGCCAGATAGGCGAGGTAATCAGCACAGGCGTCCAGCCGCTCGCAGTTGGCGAGGACGCCGAGATAGGTGGCCTCGGGAAAGCCGGCGGAGGCGATCAGCGGGAGGCGGGAGACATCCAGGCCGTTTTTGACTTCCTCCGTCACAAGCTCATGGGACGCCGCCTCGCCCAGCTGATAGGCGATGGTATTGTCCTCCAGAATAACCGTGTTGCTGACCAGATAAGGGCTCAGGGCTTCCGCCGCGTCGAGCGCGGGCAGCCAGGCGTCCAGGGCCATCAGGTAGCCGTTCCGGGAGCAGAGGTCGTAGGCCTCCCGGTTCATCAGAACCAGATCCAGCTTGTTGGCCTGGATCGCGCCCATGACCTTCATGCGGGAGGCATAGGCATATTCGTGATTGACCACATCGGCGTTGTCCGAGAGGTAGAGATCCCGGTAGAGATAGACCTCCTGCCGCGTCTCATCCAGCCCGGCCGAGCGCAGATAGCCCTCGTTCAGCCCTTCCTCCAGCTCCTCCCCGATGCTGACGTTGAGCAGGCCCAGATAGAGCAGCTCCTCTTTTTGCGTGAGCTGCCGGTGGACCACAGAGCCGAGAATGAAGAGTAAAAGCAGCGCCAGCAGGATGGGCGCCTTGTAATAGGTGAGGATGTGCTCCAGCTTTTTGCCGGGGCTCATCGCCTGAAAAGCCGCCCGATGGGCGGCTTTTTCCTGCGGGGAGAGTTTCATTCGCCTTCCTCCTTCGGCTCCTCCGCTTTCCGGTCCTCCGGCGTCCCGGAGCTGGCGATGAGGATGCTGTTGAGAAGCCAGGCACTGATCAGGGCACAGAGCCCCTCACCGAAGACGATCAGCGGCGTGAACCAGGCCACCACCACAAAGAACATGGCGAAGTGGACCGCGAAGATCAGGATGGTGGCAAAGAGGTAGTGGGTGCCGATCAGGAAGGCGTTTTTCAGCATGGCCCGGTTGGTGTTGCAGACGCTGGCCAGCAGGGGAAAGACGTAGAGCAGCACGATGACATAGACCACGGACGCGGCGATGACCACGGCCAGGATCAGCGTCCACATCACAGCGAGAGGCCCCGCGGCGCTCAGACGCAGATGATAGAGGATGTAGCCGTCCGCACCGAGAAACAGCCCCACGCCCAGCAGGATCAGCCAGAGCACGGTGGCCTGCTTGAAGTTCTCTCGGAAGGAGCGGAAAAACTGACGGGTGAGGGAGCTGTCCTCCTCCCGCACCAGCTTTAAGCTCGCGTAGTACAGCGCGGTGGTGGAGGCGCCGATGGTCACGATCGGGAGGGAACAGACAAACCAGAGCAGATTCAAATAACAGCTCCAGCAGAGCTTCAGCAGAATCTGGCTGAACTTGCTCTCATAGGAAAAGAATTTCATACGAAGGCTTCCTTTATTCCAGCTTGGTGGAGTCGCGATAGATGAGATTCGTTTCGGTGTGTACGACCCGATAGTCCAGCGACGGCTCCCGAATGCGGGTGATGAGCAGATGCACGGCGGAAAAGGCCATGATCTGCGTGTGGATGTGGATCGTGCTCAGGGGCGGACGGCTGAGCCGGGATTCGGCGGAATCGTCAAAGCCGAGAATTCGCACGTCCTCCGGCACGGTCTTCCCGATGGAGAACAGGGCGCGCATGGCGTCCCCGGCCACGAAGTCGTTGGCGCAGATGAACACGTCGGGCAGATCGCCCAGGGAATACAGGGCCCCCGCGATCTCGTTCTGATGGTTGTACTGGATGCAGTAGCGCTCCTCCACCGGCACCCCGGCCATCAGCATGGCGCAGCGGAAGGCGGCATAGCGCTCATAGAAGGACTGGCAGTGGTCGTAATTGCCGATAAAGCCGATGCGGCGCTGCCCTTTTTCCAGCATGTCGTTGACGAAGCGGGTGATCTCGGTGCTGTTGTCCATGTAGAGCTGATCGGCCGGCAGGGACCGACCGTAGCGCTTGCTCGGCCCATCCACAAACAGAACGGGGAAGCCGAGAGAGCACACCATCTCGTCGTAGTCGTAGTTGAACATCTCAATGCAGAGGATGGCGCTGGTCCGCTCCGGCACAAAGGTGAAGGGAAGCGACTTTTCCCGCAGGTTATTATCCGTGACCCGGTGGGTGTTGAGCGTATAGCCCAGCTGGGAGATCTCCCGCTGGAACTTGTCCAGCATGGTGGAGGCGAAATGGGACTGGGTGAGGAAGGCGGTGGTGAACAGGGCGATCTCACCGACGAAGCCCGTCGCCTCCGGTTCCGCTTCCGGCGCGGCCTTGATGTTGGAGAGCGTGGCCACGTAAGAAAACTGCTTGTAGCCCATCTCCACGGCCTTCTGCAGGATCTTTTCCCGCGTGGCGTCGGCCAGACCCTCGGAGTTGTTGATCGCCTTGGAGACCGTGTTGCGGGAGACGCCCAGCGCGTCCGCGATATCCTGAATGGTGACTTTCTTTTTCATGTCATTACTCCGTTCCGCATAACTGTATTCATATTATCATAGAAGGAAAGCGGGTGTCAAATCCTATGAAACCGGTAAAGTGTGCAAATGCACACATGCGTAATTGTGCAGTTTGCACAGTCGGTCGGTTTTCTTTTTAACAATTCCGCCGAATGTTGTGCATTTGCGAAATAGCGATTGACAGGGAAAGGGCTTGGGTGATAAGATGATTGTGCAAAAGATTCGTCCGACGATTGCGCATTTGCACAATTGAGGGCGGACGGCGAAGAGAAAAGGAGGAATTCCATGAGAAAAGCTCTGGCAAACGCTCCCGCTCAGAAACAGAGCGGAAGCAAAATGCACAACACGCTGGTCTATATCCGCCAGCATTGGCAGCTGTATGTGCTTTTTATGCTGCCGGCGTTTGCGTTGACGGTGATCTTCCGTTATATTCCCATGGGCGGCATTCTGATCGCCTTCACGGAGTACAACCCCATCCGCGGCATCCTGCACAGCGAATGGGTCGGCTTTGAGCACTTCCAGCGTTTCCTGTCATCCCCTGACTTCATGCGCTACCTGATGAACACCCTCAAGCTGAGTGTGTTCGGCCTGCTCTGGGGCTTCCCGGCTCCGATCCTGCTGGCCTTCCTGCTCAACCGCATCCTCTCCAAGAGCATCAAGCAGAAGATCCAGCTGGTGCTGTACATGCCCAACTTCATCTCTGTCATCGTCCTCTGCGGTATCGTGCGCATCCTGCTGGCCCCGACGGGCATGATCAACATGCTGCTCGGCACCAGCAC
>CACYOR010000115.1 GCA_902775985.1 Oscillospiraceae bacterium | reverse complement strand
ATGATTGCTTCAAGTTCCGCAGGCTCTCCATCAGCAGCCATAGTGCGGAAGCCCCGGGAACCAACCCTCAGGGTCGACCGTACCGCCGTTGATGCGGATCTCAAAATGGCAGTGGGTACCGCTCGAGTTGCCGGTGGAACCCAGATAGCCGATGGTCTGTCCCGCGGAGACATAAGCGCCGCTGGAGACCGCACAGCCGGACAGATGCCCGTACAAGGTGGTATAGCCGCTGCCGTGGTCAATGATCACGCAGTTGCCGTAGCCGCCGTTATAGCCGGCAGAGATGACCGTGCCGCCGGCCGCTGCCACCACAGCCGCACCGTCGCAGCCGTAGCCGTCAATATCGATGCCGGCGTGGACATGGCCGCTTCTCTGCTCGCCGTAGCGGCCGGTGATGTAGCCGTTCCAGACCGGGCAGGGCCAGGTGAAGCTTCCGCTGAAGCCCGCGGAACCGCCGCCGGTATAGCCGCCCTCGCCGATAGACTCACCGCCACCGGTATTGCCGGTTCCACCGCCGGTATAAGCCGTTCCGTCGCCGACAGCTTCACCGCCGCCGGTATAGCCGCCCTCGCCGACGGCCTCACCGCCTCCTTGCTGTGCAGCCGCCGCTGCGGCCGCTGCTGCCGCTGCAGCCGCCGCCGCGCGGCGTTTCTCTTCCTGCTCCGCCTGGTACTGGGCGATCAGGGCGCGTACCTCGGCATCGGCCGCCTCTTCCGCAGCGGCCTCGGCCTCATACTGAGCCAGTGCTGCCTCCAGATCGTCAGCCAGTTGTTCCAACTGTGCCTCGGTATCGGCGATCTCCGCCTCAATCTGGGTCTTTTCCTCACGCAGCTCACTCTGCTTCTGCTCGCACTCGGCGCGGACCTGCTCGTATTCGGCCTTGACCTGTTCCACCTTTTCACGGGCGGCGCGGTATTCCGCCTCCAGCTCCTTATCGCTCTCCATGATCTCGCCGATATCGTCCAGCGCGGTCAGAAGTTCGGTAAAGTTGGAAGAGCTGAGCACCAGGGACATGACGTTGTAGCCGCCGTTTTCTTCCATGGCGCGCACGCGGGCGCGATAGCGCTCCAGCTGCAGCTGCTCCTTGGCAAGGGCGGCCTCCAGCTCGGCGGTCTTTTCGGCGATGATTTCGTCATACATGGCGATCTCTTCCGCCACCAGTTCCAGCACTTCCTTGGCCGCCTTGTTCTTTTCATCCAGCGCGGCCTTCTGCTGCAGGACGGTGTTCTGCTCTTCTTTCAGCCCGTCCACCCGCTCCTGCGCTTCCTGGACCCGCTTGCTGATCTCATCTTTTTTGGCCTGCAGGGCGTCGATGTCGCTCTGGCTGACGGCATAGGCCCGGACAGGGATCACCGTCATGACCAAAGAGAGCATCATCAGCACAGCCAGAAGGATACATAAAATGGATACTGCTGTTTTACGTTTCATAATTCCTCCGGAAGGACGATAATCAGACCTTCAGATAGTTCCGAATCGCATTGACACCGCCGAAGACGCCCACGAAGATACCGATGGCCAGGAAGGCCGCCAGCAGCGGGAGCGCGATGGCGCTGAACGGAATAAAGCTCAAAAGCGTCTCGGTGATCACGCTGCCGACGACAGCGCCCGTCACCCGGCGGACCAGAACGGTATACAGGCCCCACTCCACCAGGAAGGCGAGGCCGCCGCCCAGCAGTCCCAGCACCAGACCCTCCACCACAAAGGGCAGGCGAATAAAGCTGTTGGTGGCGCCGACCATTTTCATAATGGCGATCTCTTCCCGGCGGCCGAAGGTGGTGAGCTTGATGGTATTGGACATGATGAACACGGAGACCAGCACCAGGATGATCGTCAACACCAGGGCAACCACGGTAAAGATGTTGCGCAGTGTGACAAAGGCGCTGGCGTATTCCAAATGTGCCTTGACCTTGGCAATGCCCTCCACATTCTCCAGCGCCGACTTGGTCTGCGCCATCTGGGCGATATCGTTCAGATGAATGATAAAGCGGTGGCGGAACACCGTGGCGTCGATGCCCTCCATAAGGGCGGCGTCATACTTGCCCATGAAGATGTCCATGGCCTCTTCCCGGGTCATAAAGAACACTTCCTGCACATTGGGCACGGCCTCGACAGCCGGCCGCAGCGCCTCGGCCTGGTCCGGGGTCAGCTCCTCATCCACAAAAGCGACGACCTCGTTGCGATCCTCCAGGCTCTGAATCATGGCATCGATGTTGAACGAGAGCAGGGTCACGCTGCCCATGATGATCAGGCAGGCCATGATGATCGTGACCGAAGCGAAGGACATGAAAGCATGGGTTTTGATGCTCCGGAAGCCCTCGCGGATCAAATAACCGCTTCTACTCAAGATCATAGCTGTAATACCCGTCCATTCCGTCGCTGATCACGTGGCCGTCTTCGATGGTGATAACCCGCTTGGCCAGCGCGTTGACCAGCTCCTTCTCATGGGTAACGACCAGCACAGTCGTCCCCATCTCGTTGATCTTTTCAAACAGGAGCATGAGCTCCAGACTGCGAACCGGATCCAGATTACCGGTCGGCTCGTCCGCCACCAGCATGCGGGGCGAATTGACCAGGGCACGGGCGATGGCCACACGCTGCTGCTCGCCGCCGGAGAGCTCGTTGGGAAGGCGCTTTTCGCGGCCCTCCAGGCCCACCAGCTCCAGCACATAGGGCACGCGCTTGCGGATATCCTTGTTCCGGGCGCCGACAACGCGCATGGCAAAGGCCACGTTGTCGTAGACGGTCATGTTGTCGATCAGGCGATAGTCCTGAAAGACCACGCCGAGAGTGCGGCGCATCTTGGGCAGCTTCCGGCGGCGAATCTTGGACATGTCAAAGTCGTTGACGATGACCGTGCCGTTGGTGGGCCGCACCTCGCCGGTGATGAGCTTCATCAGCGTCGTCTTGCCGGAGCCGGAGGGGCCGACCAGGAAGACGAATTCACCCTCGTCGATTTTGAGATCGATGCCGTCCAGCGCGACCGTGTCGCTGCTGTCGTAGACCTCGGTCACATTTTTCATTCGAATCATAGCTTATCCTCCATGGGATTCCGCACCGCCACAGCGCCTCAGCGCCGCCGCGGCGTCAGAACTCAATACCGGGTGGTATTGAGAGAATCCAGGTACATTTTTACCATCATCGCCACCTTGAAGACGATGGCGTGATCAAACTCCCGCAGATCCAGGCCCGTGAGCTTTTTGATCTTCTCCAGGCGATAGACCAGCGTGTTGCGATGAACGTAGAGCTTGCGGGAGGTCTCGGACACGTTCAGATTGTTTTCAAAGAAGCGGTTGATGGTCTCGAGCGTGTCCTCGTCCAGGGTCTCGATGGGGTTCTTCTTGAAGACCTCATTGAGGAACATCTCGCACAGGGTGGTGGGCAGCTGATAGATGATGCGGCCCAGACCCAGAGTTTCGTAGTTGATGATGGACTTGTCCGCCTCGAAGACCCGGCCGACGTCGATGGCCACCTGGGCCTCCTTGTAGCGGTCGGCCAGCTCTCGCAGGTGATTGGCGGTGGTGCTGATGCCGATGACGCTCTTGATGCCCAGCTCCTCATGGAGCGAGCGCTCAATGCTCTGGGCAGTCTTCAGCACTTCCTCGTCCGCCTCGGGAGAGGACAGGGCCTTGACCACGACCACGTCGGTCTCGTTGATGTTGATGACAAAGTCCCTCTGCTTATCCGGGAAGAGCCGGTGGATGACCTCCATCGCCGCCACGTCCGCGCTGTCCACCTGCCGCACCAGCAGGACGCTGCGCGGCTCATCGGTGACAAAATGCAGCTCCTTGGCGCGGACATAGACGTCGCCGGGCAGGATATTGTCGGAGATGATGTTCTTGACGAAAGCGGCTTTGTTGTGCTTTTCCTCATAGCCGCTCTTGGCCTCGTTGTAGGCGACGGCGGTCACCGCGCACAGCGTCTGTGCCAGCGCATCCGTCCCCTCCACGAAGGCGGCATAGTCCAGCTTCCCATTCTCACTTGTCAAGGCCCGGTAACTTCTGCCCGCCGTGGTGACGAGCTTGTCCGCCGCGTCGAAATCGTATGTACGGAAGTCGTCAAGCCGGGAGCCGATCAGCGCAAGCTCACTGCTCGCCACGACGAAGCCCTGCTCATCCACGACGCCGATGGTACGGTCTACGGCATCTTTCAACTGGATAATCACATTTTGGAAAATTCTGCTGGACATACTATTCAGCCTCCCGTTGCCGCCGGCGTCGCCCGACATATTGTCAAATTGACAAGGCCGCGGCCATTATCTTTCTACATAATAACTCCAAAGTATGTGATTTTCAATAGATTTCGCGTGGATTTTTTGTGAATTTTTTTGGCTTTGTGTTCCAAGCGCTCAAAAAACCAAGAAAAAAACAATCAATTTTTGATTAATTTTCCCCATTCCCGGTTCTGAACATCTTGCACAAATCGTCTTCACCCAGCTCGCGCAGGCTGCCGGGTTCGCTGTTTTCGTCCAGACACAGCGCCCCGATGGAGAGGCGGCGCAGCTCCTGAACGGGTTTTCCCCGGGCGGCCAGCATCCGCCGGACCTGGTGGTACTTCCCTTCCGTCACGGTCACCAGGCATTCGCCCGGGCCGATTTTCTCCAGCCGGGCCGGGAGGCATACGGTCCCGTCCCGCAGTGTCAGACCGGCGGCAAAGGCTTCGGCGTCTTCCGCGTCCACTTCGCCATCAACACGTGCATAATACCGTTTTTCCACACAGAATTTTGGCGAAATGACCCGATGGGCAAAATCCCCGTCGTCCGTCAGGACCAGCAGGCCGCTGGTGTCCTTGTCGAGACGGCCCACCGGGAAAAGGCCCATGCGCCGCAGCTGAGGCGGCAGCAGATCCAGCACGGTTTTCTGCTCCCTGTCCTCCGTGGCGGTGACTATGCCAAGGGGTTTATCCAGCAGGTAATAGTGATGGCGGCGGTAGGTCAGGCTCTCCCCATCCAGCGTCAGGCTCTGGGTCTCGGGGTCCACCTTCTGCTCCGGCTTTTTGATCACCGTGCCGTCCACGCTGACGCGGCCGACGCGAATGATGTCCCGCAGCTCCTTGCGGGAGGCGACGCCCAGATCCGCCAAGAACTTGTCCAAACGCATCAAAGCCATAGTTCTCCCCTCCCCGCTGCCATACAGGCTTCCCCAGTATAGTACGTTTTTAACCATTTTGCAACCATTTTTATCTCTTTTGACTTTTCCGTCCCCCACATAGCTGCCCTTTATGCCGCATAGACTGGCTCTGAGGTGATGTTCCATGGCAAAAACCGGCAGACAATTCTCCAAAAAGAGCTGGCTGCGGCTGCTTCTGCTGGCGGCCGCCGTCGCGCTGGCCGTCTGTTTCATCCGAGGCTGCGAGAGCGACAAGGGGCCGGATCTCCGAAAAGCGGAGGGCCGGGAGGCCTACATCCGCTCCCTCGGCTGGGAGATCGACCCGGCCAGCGAGACCCACAAAAGCGTCCGCATCCCCGATCCGCTCACCGAGGTGCTGGAACACTACAACGAGATCCAGCAAAAGCAGGGCCTGGATCTGACGGCTCACCTGGGTGAGAGCTGTGAGCAGTACTGCTACACGGTCACCAACTACCCGGACGAGGAGGAGACCGTACAAATCAGCCTCTACATTCAAGGCCGGGAGCTGATCGCCGGCGATGTGCACAGCACCGCCCTGCGGGGCTTCATGCAGGGCCTGCAAAAGGAGTCCTGACAGAATAGCCGCCGTCCGCAAGGACGACGGCTATATTGGATTGCTTTATCCGCATTTCCCGCAATGGCTGCAGCCGTTACAGCTGAGCTTCATGCCGCATTTGAGGCAGCGCAGGCCATAGGAGGGCACATAGAGCTCCTCCTTGGGGATGGGAAAGCCCCAGGTGTCACAGAGCTTGAAGTCTATGGCCTTCCCTTGATAACTCAACCCGGAGAGGAAGGCCTGCTCGGTCTGCAGCCTGCCGTCCTCGATCGTATAGAGTTTCCCGTCTTTCACAAAGCGCCGGCCCGTCGTGCAGAACACGAAGGTGATATCCCGCTCCACGCACTCGTCATGGAGCGTCTTCACCCACTCATAGTGGAGGGGCCGCGTGCCGCCGTAGTTCTCTCCGTCGCAGAGCACCTGCTCGATCTGCCCGGCCGCCAGATAGGCCCGGAGGGAGACCGGGCCGATCATTGGCGCGCACATAATGCCCTTGTGCTTGAAGGGCAGGGACAGCAGGAGCGGGATGCGCTCGTCGGCACGGCGCTGGTTTTCGCACGTGACGTTGAACATCACGTTCTCCCAGCCCTCGCCCCAGTCCCAGGGCAGATGCTCCGCCACCCGCTCCGGCCGCTTGGTCAGGAGGAAGAACTTCAGGTCCGGCCGCTGCCGGATGATCTCCCAGGCCTCGTCCCGCCAG
>CACYOR010000114.1 GCA_902775985.1 Oscillospiraceae bacterium | reverse complement strand
GCGGGAGCATCTGGATCAGGGCCGCAGCGCCCGCAGCTTCGACTGCGACGCGGAGGACCGCGCCCTCATCGAGACCAGCGATCTGCTGACCATCAAGCCGGTGATCTATGCCGCCAACCTGGACGAGGACGGCGTCTCCGACTACAAAAACAACCCTTACTACCAGACCGTCGCCGCCATCGCCGAGGCCGAGGGCTCCCAGGTTCTGCCCATCTGCGCCAAGGTGGAGGAGGAGATCGCCGAACTGGAGGAAGAGGACCGGCAGCTCTTTCTGGAGGAGATGGGCCTGGAAGAGTCGGGCCTGGACCGCATGATCAAGTGCTGCTACAGCCTGTTGGGGCTCATCTCTTTCCTGACCTGCGGCAGCGACGAGTGCCGCGCCTGGACCATCAAAAAGGGCACCAAGGCTCCCCAGGCCGCCGGCAAGATCCACTCCGATTTCGAGCGGGGCTTCATCCGGGCCGAGATCGTGGCCTTTGACGACCTGAAGGCCTGCGGCTCCATGAACGCGGCCAAGGAAAAGGGCCTGGTCCGCAGCGAGGGTAAGGACTACGTCATGCACGACGGGGACGTGACCCTCTTCCGCTTCAATGTCTGAGCGGCCCGTGGAAAAAGCGGTGGATTGGGTCGAGGTGACCCGCCCCCGCCTGGTGGGCTTTGCACCCCACATCGGCATCACCATTGACACGCTGGAGCCGGGCCACGGCACCGGCCACTGCGATCTGACGCCGGAGCACTTCAACCCCTACGGCTTTGCCCACGGCGGGGCCATCAACGCCCTGATGGATACGGTGGGCGGCTTCACGGCCAGCGTGGCCCACGGGGAACTGCGCTATGTGGTGACCCGCAGCGCGGACGTGCACTATGTCCGGCCGCTGATGGGCAGCCGCATGGACGTGCGCTGTGAGGTCATCAAGGCCGGAAAGCAGACCTGTCTGGTGCGGGCCGAGGCCCTGGACGATGAAGGGCGTCTCTGCACCGAGGGCCTGCTGGAGTTCTTTTATGTAGAGTAATTAGGCAACAGGCATTAGGCATCAGGAAAAGAAACAACAGGGACGGAAAGCTCCGTCCCTGTTTTCTAATGCCTAATTCCTAATGCCTAATGCCTCATGCCTCCAACAATACCTGAGCAATGATGTCCATGGCCTCGTCCAGCAGGGGCTTGGTGTGGCTGGCCATATAGCTGGTGCGCAGCAGGCACTCGCCGGGGGCGGTGGCGGGGGGCAGCACGGGATTGACGTAGACGCCCGCCTCGTAGAGCTCCTTGTTCTTGCGCAGGGTGTTTTCCGCCTCGTAGGTATAGATGGGGATGATCGGGGTGTTAGACTCCCGGATGCTTAGGCCCCGGCTCTTGAGTCCGGCGCGGGCGTAGGCGGCCAGCTCCAGCAGATGGCCGGGCAGCTCCGGATGGGCCTTCAGGTGCCGCAGGGCCGCCAGAGCCACCGCACAGGCGGAGGGCGGGATGGAGGCGGAGAAGATAAAGGGGCGGGAGTTGTGGCGCACGTAGTCGCAGACCGTCTCCGAGGCCGCCATATAGCCGCCCAGGGAGGCCAGAGACTTGGAGAAGGTGCCCATGATGATGTCCACCTTGTCCTCCAGACCGAAGTAGCTGGCCGTGCCGCGGCCGCCCTCGCCGATCACGCCCAGGCCGTGGGCGTCGTCCACCATGACCCGCGCGCCGTACTGCTCGGCCAGGGCCACGATCTCGGGGAGCTTGGCGATATCGCCGCCCATGGAGAACACGCCGTCGGTGACGATCAGGCGTCCGGCCTCCTCGGGAATGCGCTCGAGGATGTGCTGGAGGTCCTCCATGTCGTTGTGTTTGTAGCGCAGCATCTTGCCGTAGGACAGCTTGCAGCCGTCGTAGATGCTGGCGTGGTTCTCCCGGTCGCAGATCACGTAGTCCCCGCGGCCGACGATGGCGCTGATGATGCCCAGGTTGGACTGGAAGCCCGTGGAGAAGGTGACCGCGCCCTCCTTGCGGACAAAGTCGGCCAGCTCGCGCTCCAGCTCCAGGTGCATCTGCAGCGTGCCGTTGAGGAAGCGGGAGCCGGAGCAGCCGCTGCCGTACTGCTCAAAGGCCTTGCGCCCGGCCTCCACGACCGAGGGCTCGGTGGTCAGGCCCAGATAGTTGTTGGAGCCGAGCATGATGCGGCGTTTGCCCTCCATGATGACCTCCACATCCTGGCGGGATTCCAGGGCGTGGAAATAGGGATAGATCCCCAGCTCGCGGTACTGCTTGGCGAGTGTAAAGCGTTCGCATTTTTCAAAGATATCCATGACACGGCTCCTTCAAGTTTTTTATTTAAAAATCTTGAAGCAAGTATAACGTATCATGTATAAAAATGCAAGAAAAAAATACAAGGCCGGGCAAGAAGCTCCGGCCCTGTCCTTGTGTGCATTGACGCAACGTCTCACGGAGGAGTCATTGCGAAGCCAGTGCGCACACTGGCTGTGGCAATCCGTTTCTTTTTCTGGCAATGAAAAGGAACGGATTCCCACGTCACCAGTGTTGCGACACTGGTTCCTCGGAATGACAGGACGGGGCTTGCTGCGATAACAGCGCTCGTCTACACCACTTTTCCCTCGCCGTCCAGATAGAACACCGGGGCCGCGCCGGTGACGCGCAGCACCATGTCCCAGACCGGGGACTCATGCCCGGCGCGGCTGTAGACCCGATGAATCTGCAGATTGCCGCCCAGCCGCGCCACCGTCGCGGTCTCGGGCATGTCCCCGCGCATGGCCTCGTACAGCCGCTCCAGCAGCAGCGTCCCGTCCGTCACCGTGCCCAGCGCCGTACCGTTGACGCTCACGCCGTCGGCCAGAACGATCCCGTCCGCCCGGCGCAGCAGCGCGTCGCAGAGCCGGGCCGGGTCTCCGTCTGCCGCCCTCAGGCTCAGCCGATAGAAGCAGCGGGGCCGGATCAGGGCCGTGGGCCTGTCCAGAATCTCCTCCGCCGCCGCCCGTGCGGCCCGCTGTGCCAGCCGGATCTGAGCGGGGGAGAAGCGCCCCGCCAGCGCCTCGCCGCCCACCGTGACGCGGCAGACCGGGTGCAGATGCACCCCCAGCAGAAACAGCAGCGCCAACAGAGCGAGCCATCGTTTTCCCTTTCCTATGCTCAAAAAAACCACCTCCGTCGGTTAACATAATACATCGATTTGAGGCGGTCAAGGGCTTCGACAAAACTAGGGAAAAGCTTCGGGAAAGACTCCTTTTTTACGGATCGATCCGCCCGACACGGATGGCGGAGATCTCGAAGGCGGTTTTTTCCACCGGGCCTGTCTCGGTCATTTTGATGTAATTCCGGCTCTGGAGCCGGCCCTCCAGTTCCAGCCGGGTGCCCACCTCCCAGCGGGCCGCCTCCCGGGCGCTCAGACCCCAGCAGATGCAGGGCAGGTAGTCCGAGCGGCCGTAGCGCCGGTTCACCGCCAGCATCAGATCGCAGATCTCCCGGCCCATGGGGGTGGAGCGCAGGACGGGCGCCTTGCAGAGTGTCCCCGTGAGAAAAACCCGGTTGTCGTCCTCCTCGTCGCAGATAGTCAGCTCCCGGGCCAGCACCGTGATCACCAGGCGCGCGCCGGTGCTGCGGCGGCTGTTAAAGCTGCGCACCTCCCCGACGACGCAGAGCTTGCCCTGATCCGCCACCTCCAGCGTCTCCAGCTGCTCCCGCCGCAGGAGAATGTTAAGGATGTCGCTGTTGCCGGAGAGGCGCTGCACGCAGAGGGGAAAGCTGAAAAAGTCGATGCCGCGGCTGCTGTGGGAATAAGCCGGGCGGCCGGCGGGCACGCCGACCAGCCTGACCTGATTGTTCCGATCCATTTCATCCATGCTCGAATGCCATCCTTTTTGTGAGATGCTCCATCCTATTCCGCTTCCGCACTTGATTATGCCCGGAAAAGCAGGTATAATGTTCCCATCTCATCGACAAGGAGCGTAAGAATCATGGAGATAAAGGACATTCTGGAAAAATGCGACCACACCCTGCTGCGGGTGGACTGCACCTCGGAGGAGATCCGTGTCCTCTGCGACCAGGCGATCAAGTATCACTGC
Source organism: Oscillospiraceae bacterium (assembly GCA_902775985.1). Classification (GTDB taxonomy): domain Bacteria; phylum Bacillota; class Clostridia; order Oscillospirales; family Oscillospiraceae; genus Limivicinus. The sequence goes on along the minus strand of CACYOR010000114.1, from coordinate 2,337 downwards.
GCCAGCGTCTGCATCCCGCCCTGTCATGTGGCCGGGGCCAAGCGCTATGTGGGCGATAAGCTGACGCTCTGCACGGTCATCGGCTTCCCCAACGGGTATATGACCAGCGCCGCCAAGGCTTTTGAGGCCGCGGACGCGGTTTCCAACGGCGCGGACGAGATCGACATGGTCATCAATCTCTCCATGGTCAAGGACGGCTGCTGGGAGGGCGTGGCGCAGGACATCGCCGCCGTGCGTGAGGCCACGAAGGGCAAGCTTCTGAAGGTCATTATCGAGTGCTGCCTGCTGACCGAGGAGGAGAAGATCCGCCTCTGCCAGATCGTATCCGACTGCGGCGCGGACTACATCAAAACCTCCACCGGCTTTTCCAAGGGCGGCGCCACCCGGGAGGACGTGAAGCTGATGCGCGAGCACAGCCCGGCCTCCCTGAAGGTCAAGGCCGCCGGCGGCATCGCCTCTCTGCAGGACGCGGAGGACTTCATCGCCCTGGGCGCCGACCGCCTGGGCACCAGCCGGATCGTGAAGCTGGCCATGGAGCAGGAAGAGGCCGAGGGCGCGCCCGACGAGGCCTATTGATGGAAACCAAGCGCGGCTCCCTGTTGGGTCTGCTGATCGGTGCGGTGGTGCTGCTCCTGGGCGCCGTCGTCGGCCTGCCCCGGGACTCCCTCCTGGGCCTGGTCTGGCCGTAAAGATTGTCTGATTTCTATTGGGTTTTCGTATAAGAAACACCGCTGTGAAATCCGAACGATTCCACAGCGGTGTTTTCATATATAGCGCCTGTTTTACGCGATCTGCGTCAGGGGCGGCACCCATTGCTTGGCCTCGAAGTTCTCCCACATGCGTCCGTAATCCTCCTCCGAGATCCGGATGTCCTCGGGCCGGGGCTCCCAGGAATAGCCGCCCTGCTGGAGATAGCAGCCGTCCTGCGCGTTGCCGGGGAAGTAGGTGATGATAGCGGAGTCTACCGTCAGCTCGTGGCCGTTGAGGCGCTTGAGGATCACGGCGGAGAAGCCCGCCCCACCGGAGCCCTCGTTGACCAACAGGCCGTCGGTGCGCAGGTAGTAGCGGTCGCGCGCCTGGGAGAGGGCCAGCTGCACCGGGGTGTTGTTCACCAGGGTGTAGAGCTCATAGACCATGCCCTCGGAGAAATCGTCTGTGCCCATGCCGGCGATGATCAGCTCGGGGATCCCGTTCTTGTCCAGATCCTTCAGGGCGTAGCCCACGTGCTGGCTGTAGCCGATGATCTCCGAAATGCCGTGCTCCCAGGCGTATTGTGCGTCGGTGCTCCCCGTGGTATAGGCATCCCGGTAGGCCTGGATCACAGAACCATACAGGTTGACATAATCTCCGACATACAGATAGGCCGGATCGGTCTCGGCATAGCCGCCGGGGCCGGAGAAGCCGGCGAGGAAGCCCCAGCCGTTGGCGGACGCGGGCACGTTGGAGACGGCCAGCGTGTCCTGGGGCAACTCCTCCAGCTGCAGTCCGGGATGGCGCTCCATGGCCTCCTCCAGACCGTAGACCATGCCCTCCGGGTCCACCATCATCCAGAAGAGGCTGTCGGCGTTGTCCGCGTGGGCGATGAACCAGGTCTTGCCGCCGATGGCGATGGCCTCGCTGCTGGGGTGCTTGGTGATGACCACCGCCGGACCCGCACTCTCCATGGGGGCGGAGACCGTGGTCCACTCCAGGGTCAGCAGCAGCTTTTCACAGCCGGCGAAGGCTCGGTCGCCGGCGCTGTCAAACTCCGCCGCGGAGATGGGATTGCCCACCGCATCGGCATAGCTCTCGGTGGGATACTCGTTTTCGGCGTCGGTGTAGAGGGTCTCATGGCTGGCCAGGACGCGCTGGGTCAGCACGCCGTCAGCGAGGCAGACCTCCGTCAGAGACTCCAGATAATGGGCCGCGCCGTCCCGGGTCAGGTTGGTGAAGAGGTAGTGGCAGCGTCCGGCGGCGTCCCGATACCCGAAGGCGCTGTCCACGATCAGCTCGGGCCAGAAGGTGCCGTCGTGTTCGTCATTGGCGGCGGTGCAGCGCACAAGACCGTCAAAGCTTTCGTTGACTTCCCAGCATTCCGCCGTGGTGAAGATGCCCGACCCCTGGGTGGAGACCGCCAGCACCTCCTGCCGACCGTTGCGGTCCAGGTCGGTGAAGGCATAGGACCAGGGCTCGTACAGCCCGTCGCCCATGCTCCATTCGCCGTAGTGGGCCATCAAAAGCTGCTGCTGTTCCTCCGCTGAGGGCAGCGGCTCCTCCGCCGAGGCGGGGGCGGCCAGGGCAAAGCCGCAGCCGATCAGCAGCAACACCGCGATCATAAGAAAGAGAAGAGGCAGACGT
>CACYOR010000113.1 GCA_902775985.1 Oscillospiraceae bacterium | reverse complement strand
GGAGCGCAGCAAAAAGCAGGTTCAGCTCAAGCTGGAAAAGCTCAACGATCAGTCCCGCAAGGACGATGTGGTGACCTTTGAGGAACTCGGTATTGACCGGCTGTTCATCGATGAAGCACACTATTACAAGAACCTCGCCGCCTTTACCAAGATGCGAAACGTGGGCGGCATCAGCCAGACGGAGGCACAGAAGTCCAGTGATCTCTATATGAAATGCCAATACTTGGACGAGCTGACAGGCGGACACGGCGTAGTGTTTGCGACCGGCACGCCGATCTCAAACACGATGGTGGAGATGTATACCATGCAGAAATATCTCCAGTATGACACCCTGCGCCGCAACGATCTCATCCACTTTGACAGCTGGGCCTCGACCTTCGGGGAGACGGTCACGGCCATTGAGCTTGCCCCAGAGGGCACAGGCTATCGGGCCAAGACCCGGTTCGCCAAGTTCTTCAATCTGCCGGAGCTTATGACCATGTTCAAGGAAGTGGCGGACATCCAGACAGCGGATATGCTCAAGCTGCCGGTGCCGAAAGCCAACTATCACAACGTGGTGCTGAAGCCCTCAGAGCTGCAAAAGAAAATGGTGGATGGAGTGGCCGAGCGCGCCGAAAAGGTGCGCGCCGGTATGGTCAATTCCTCGCAGGACAACATGCTGGTCATCACCAATGATGGGCGCAAGCTGGCGCTGGATCAAAGGCTGATGAACGAGCTGCTGCCGGAGAGCGAGACCGGCAAGGTGGCAGCCTGTGCGCAGAATGTCTTTGAGATCTGGCAACGCACCGCCGATCAGCGCTCGACTCAGATGATCTTCTGTGACCTCTCTACTCCGCATAACGATGGCCATTTCAACGTCTATGATGCCATCCGGGACAAGCTGATCGCCATGGGCATACCGGCTGAAGAGATAGCCTATATCCACGGGGCCAACACCGAAGTCAAGAAGAAGGAGCTGTTCGGCAAGGTCCGCAGCGGACAGGTCCGCGTGCTCATTGGCTCCACACAGAAGATGGGCGCCGGCACCAACGTACAAAAAAAGCTGATCGCGCTGCACCATTTGGATTGTCCCTGGCGTCCGGCGGATCTGCAGCAGCGGGAAGGCCGCATCATTCGCCAGGGTAACGAAAACCCGGAAGTGGACATTTACACTTATGTGACCGAGAACACCTTCGACAGCTATCTGTATCAGCTGGTGGAATCCAAACAGAAATTAATCGGGCAGATCATGACCAGCAAGTCCCCGGTACGCTCGGCGGAGGATATTGACGAGACGGCGCTCAGCTACGCCGAGATCAAGGCACTCTGCAGCGGCAATCCAGAGATCAAGGAGAAAATGGATCTGGATGTGGCGGTTTCACGCCTGAAGCTCTTGAAGGCCAACCATCTGAGTCAGCGATACGCGCTGGAGGATCAAATCATCAAGGAGTTCCCGCAGAAGATTTCCTCCTATGAGCAGCGGATTGAGGGCTACAGGGAGGATATGACCAGGCTGGCCGAAAACACGCACCCGAACGAGGATGGCTTTTCCCCCATGGCCGTAGAGGGAATGACCTACGCCGAAAAGAAAGCGGCAGGCTCCGCTATCCTGGAAGCCTGCCAGAATATGACCAGCTCCGACGCTGTTCCGATCGGACAGTATCGGGGCTTCGCTATGGAGCTGTTCTTTGACAGCTTCAGTAAGGAATACAAGATCTCACTGAAAGGCAGTCTGACGCACACGACCGCACTGGGCACAGACATCTATGGCAATATCCAGCGTCTGGATCATCTGCTGGAGGGCTTTGAGGACCGGATGCACAATGCCGAAGCGCAACTGGAAAACGTGCGGGCGCAGTTGGAGAATGCCAAGGCTGAGGTGGAAAAGCCCTTCCCCCAGGAGGAAGAGTTGAGGCAGAAGATGGCCCGTCTGGATGAGCTCAATATCTCGCTGAACATGGATAAGCGGGAGAATGAGATCGTCGACGGAGACCGTGAGGACGATGAAGGCGGCCTGGCCGACCGAAATAAGGAGGATCGTCATGAGCGTCGGTGAAAGAATCAAGTTCCATCGCAAGCGCCGGGATATGACCCAACGGGGACTGGGGACGGAGGTGGGCTTCCCGCCCGCCTCCGCCGATGTCAGGATCGCGCAGTATGAAAGCGGCAGCCGCAGTCCAAAAGAACCCATGCTCAATGCCCTGGCAGCGGCGCTGGAGATTTCCCCCGCATCGCTGACGGTACCGGATCTCGACGATCCCGCCACGCTGCTGCACATCCTTTTCGCGCTGGAGGATCGCTATGATCTGAAACTGTCCCAGAGCAACTGCGCCACAAACGTGCAAATCAGCATTCCCAGCCAGAGCGTGACACACCTCTACTGCATGCTGTTCCTATGGCAGATCATGCGGGACAGATTGGCCTCCGGGAAGCTCACACGGGAGGAATATGATGAATGGCGGTATGGTGTGACATGAGCTTCTCAAATGGGCTGACTCTGGTCAATGATTCGGCATAAATTGCCTTGACTTTGATGGAAGGAGGCGTTAAAATTGCCTTGACTTTGAAAAGCGAGGTGCTTTGCTATGGATTTCTATCGGAATGCTGAGCGCGATCTTGATTTGTGGAGACATTCGTCTTATAGAAAACCCTTGGTGCTGCGCGGCGCGCGCCAGACCGGGAAAACAACGCTGATCAAGAAATTCGGCAAGAGCTTTGATTCCTTTATCTATCTCAACCTTGAGGTCGATCAGGATCGCAGATTGTTTGAAAATGATCTTTCCGTCCAAGATCTGATCCAATATATCTGCCTTGAAAAAGGCATTCAGCGGCAGGGCAAAACCCTTTTGTTTCTTGATGAGATCCAATACTCTGCCCGCGCAGTCATGCTCATGCGCTATTTCTATGAGGAACTCCCGGAGCTGTATGTGATCAGCGCAGGGTCTCTGCTGGAAATCATGATGGAAAAGCGCAAGATCAGCTTTCCGGTCGGGCGGGTGGAATACCTGTATCTGTTCCCGATGTGCTTTGAGGAATTCCTGATGGCACTTGGAGAGGAGACCGCGTTGGGCTTCTACCGTCAAACACCGGTTCCTTCCCTGGCGCATGACAAGCTGTCCCGTCTGTTTCGTTTGTATTCGTTCATTGGCGGCATGCCCGAGGCGGTCAGCCGCTATGTGGAAACGCGGGATCTCTCTCAGCTCTCGCCGGTGTATTCCAGCCTGCTGACGGCCTATAAGGATGACGTCAGTAAATATGCCTCCACCACCCACGAGGGCGACGTGATCCGGCATGTCATTGAAACGGCGCCGAAAGAAAGCGGCAATCGGATCACCTTTGAAAAGTTCGGAAACAGCGGTTATCGTTCTGTAGACGTGGGCAACAGCATGAGGAAGCTGGAGCGCGCCATGCTGCTATATCTGCGCTACCCCGTCAAACAGTATGAGTTGCCGATCTATCCGGACAAAAAGCTCCGCCCCCGCCTACAGGTGTTGGACTCCGGCCTGATCAATTACAGCCTCGGTATACAGGCCCTGTATTTCCAGGACATCAAGCTGTCTGATGTTTACCGGGGAACGCTTGCCGAGCAAATGGTTTGGCAGGAACTGCTTTGCCAGAGCTCTCGTGAGCTGAACGTGCCCACGTTCTGGGTGAAGGAGAAAAAGCAATCCAATGCGGAAATTGATTTTATGATTTCCTGGCAGGGGCACATGCTTCCCACTGAGGTGAAATCCGGCAAGGACGGGACCCTTCGCTCCCTGCATCAGTTCATCGACAACGGCGGCGAGCCCTTTGCGATCCGGTTGTACGATCAGCAATACTCGCTGCTGGAAACACAGACGCCTGAAAAGGATGGTGTTCCGGGACATCCCTACCGTTTGCTCAATCTCCCCTTATATTGCGCAGGGAAGATCCCGGCCTATCTGGAATTGCTTTACAAGTGAGTTCTATAAACCAGTGTTAAGAAAACAAGGGCGCGCTGACAAAGAAATAGAAATGACCGATCGTCTTTCTACTGAAGGCGATCGGTTTTTTCTTTCCTATTTGAATTGTGAGGCCCCATCGGAAGCCGGCAATGATCGGTTTTATTTCCGCAGATTCTCATTCCGGCGAAGCGTCTCTTTCAGGGCGCTTGCCACATCGCGAATCATACGGATCTCATAGTCGTCGCAATCGGCAAGAACAGCGGCGATGTCGCCTTCGATCTGCGGACGTGCTTTGATTACGCTGTCGCAAAGGAGATCATCCACCGTGACGGACAGCGCATTGGCCAAGCTGACTATGGCGGAGAGGCTTACATGCGTCGTCCCGGTTTCAATATTACTCAGATGCGTCGGGGAAAGCTCTACCGCCTCAGACAGCATTTCCTGCGTCATATCTGCATTGATTCGAGCGATCTTGATGCGTTTTCCGATTGCTTTATAGTCCAGCTCCATAAGTGCCTCCCCGTGATGGTCTGGCATTATTGTAATCACGGGGCGAGTGTATTATAATAATCTATATCCGTAGACTACGGTGTTAGATTATTTTCATGAAAAAATAGGTCCTTATTATGCTGAGCTGTACCTTCGCCGGGCACCGAAATCTTTTTCTCCCTGATGCCGACAGAAAGATTGAGACGGCGCTTGACGGGCTTATCGCAAGGGATGAAACCTTCGTCTTCTACACGGGCGGTATGGGCGAGTTTGACAGTAAATGCGCTTCAGCGGTCCGTGCCGCCAAGCACCGGCACCACGACAAGGAGATCCGCCTGATTCTGGTTCTGCCCTATATGTCCAACCGATTGAATACCGACAGGAACTACTATGAAAGCTCTTTCGATGATGTTATGATCCCCATAGAACTGGCAGACATCCACCCCAAGGCCGCGATCCATAAACGCAATCGCTGGATGGTGGATCGGAGCGACGTGCTGCTTGCCTGTGTTCACCGCGACTTTGGCGGCGCATACGAAACCGTCCAATATGCCATGCGAAAAGGCGTACCCGTGCTTAATCTCGCTCAGCAGGAGACATTGCAGCTTTGAGTTTTCGTGCTGATGTGGTTATACTATGTCAAAAAAAGGAGTCTTGGAACATGAGTGAATTCTATCCTGATCTGCCGGATCGTCTGAAGATGTCTTTCTCCGAAATTGACAGCGATATTGTGGTGGATCTCCGCAAAACGGATGCGGAGTATGTCGCGCTGTATCGGGAACTGGCCGAGATCAAGCAGCAACATCCTTTTATTGACACGATACTGGAGGGCGAGGGGGCGATCAAGCTCTCCGCAGAGGAACACGAAGTTCTTGCCCAGGCTGTGCAACTAACACGGAAACTGGAGAGCATGGAACGTCGTCACATCTATTTCCGCGGACACACAGACGCCTATGCCTATCTGAAAGAGATCGGGGCATTATAATCGACAGGTCGATTATAATGCCTATCTTTTCGCTAATTATATGCAGATAATCGGTCTCTATGTGCTATTGAAAACTTACGCATAAAACATCGCAAGTTTTCAATGAAGGAGTCATACAACCGAACACATTTTGACGGAGTCGGGAAACCGGCTCTTTTATGTTTTTCAGCCCCCTTTACATAGCCAGCTCCGCCAGGGGCAATCCATGGCTATGGAAAGGGGGCTTTTTTATGTCCTTTATTGCGCCGGATGTGGTGGCAAAGGCCAAGCAGATGGACCTATTCACGTACCTCAGCACCTACGAGCCACAGGAGCTTGTTCACTTCGGCGGCGGGACCTACTGCACCCGCGAGCACGACAGTCTGAAAATCTCCAACGGCAAATGGTACTGGTTCTCCCGGAATATCGGCGGACGGTCCGCTCTGGACTATCTCATTAAGGTCAGGGGCCTCCCATTCACCGAGGCTGTTGAAGCAATCATTGGCCGAAGCGTGGATCTACCAGCCGTGCCTCCCCCGGCCAGAGTGCCACCCAAGCGCAGCCTTCTTCTCCCAGAGGCCAGCCGCAGCAACACACGCGCTGCAAACTACCTGGTAGGAAGAGGGATCGACCGTGAGCTGATCGACTTTTGCATCCGCACTGGGCGGCTGTATGAGAGCGAGAAATATCATAACGTCGTGTTCGTCGGGCAGGACAGCAGCGGAAAGCCGCGCTATGCCAATCTGCGCGGAACGACTTCGGATTTCAAAGGCGAGGCTTCCGGCAGCGATAAGCGCTACTCTTTCAGCATCCCGGCCGAGGGGAGCAGCCACACCGTGCACGTCTTTGAAAGCGCCATTGACCTGCTATCCTTCGCCACCCTGTGCAAGCTGGCGGGGCGAAACTGGCGAGGTGATCACATGCTTTCTCTGGCCGGGTATTCGGAAGATCGTTCTCCGTCTGGACAACGACTACGCGGGGCGCACGGCAGCAGAGGCCTTGCAGGCCATGCTTGCGGCGGAATATGAGGTCAGCATACGATCCCCGCCCGAGGGCAAAGATTACAATGATTGCCTTTGCTTAAGGCTGGGTATGCCCATGTCAAAGACGAAGGCTCGAAGCGCAGATCGGTGATCGACTGTTTTCAGTCGGCTTCACTTTTGATTCGACCGAAAGGGAGAACGGATCTGCAACATACCAGCAAGCATCGCCTTTGTACTCCCACAAAGGCCAAAGCAGGGGCAAAGCCCCCGCACCCCCAGATAGAAAGGAAGATGTTATGCACGCAGTTTTATGGTTTATGCTCGGCAGCATGTTCGGCGGCTTCTTTGGAATTGCCCTCATGTGCATGCTCCAGATCAACCGCCGCGATGACTATGACGACGAGGAGGAATGGGAATGAGAAAGCGCAACATACGGATTCAGTTCTGGCTCGACCGGAAAGAAAAGGAGCTGCTGGATAAGAGGGTCAAGCGCAGCGGGCTCTCCCGCGAGGCATTCCTGCGCCACCTGGTCAACGGCTTCCAACCGAAGGACGCGCCGCCCCCGGACTACTACGGTATGATGCGCGAGCTGCACGGAATCGGCAGGAACCTCAATCAGATCGCCCAGAAGGCACACACGCTGAACGTGATCGACGCCCAGCGCTACGATGAGGAGGTGCGGAAGTTGGAGGCCGCTATCCGAAAGATCACCGACGCCGTGATCCTGCCCATGCCGCTGGATCGCTGATGGCGACCACTTCGATCTGGCGGGTTAAGGGCTGGCTGGGTAAGGTGGTCATCTATATTGAAAACCCGGATAAGACGACCAACCCTGCCTTCTACGAAAAGGCAGCGATGACCAAGACCCAGGCGCAGGGGCTGAGTGATGTGATCGAGTACGCGATCAACAATGAGAAAACGCAGGCCGAAAGCGACGAGGTGCTGCAGAGCTTCGTATCCGGTATCAACTGCTACCCCGGCACCGCCCGCGAGGAGATGTTGGCCGTAAAGAAGCAATACGGCAAAGAGGACGGCACCGTGGCGTATCATGGGTATCAGAGCTTCGCCCCCGGCGAGGCCACACCGGAGATCGCCCACGAAATCGGCGTGAAGCTGGCGCAGCGACTCTGGGGTGACCGCTATCAGGTGATCGTGGCCACACATCTGGATCATGCCAATCACCTGCACAACCACTTCGTTCTGAACACAGTCTCTTTTGTGGACGGCCTCAAATACCACCGCACCGGCGAGGATTACAAAGCCATGCGCGAGGCGTCGGACGCGCTATGCCGGGAATACGGCCTGTCCGTGATCGAAAACCCACAGCCGGGAAAAGCCGATCATTACGCAGCATGGAAAGCGAAGCAGGATGACCGTCCTACCTGGCCCGGTCTTGTTCGAGATGATGTGGATGAAGCCATCCGCCAGTCCATGACCATGCAGCAGTTTTGGAGCAATCTGAAGAAGCGCGGCTATGAGGTAAAGGTCAAAAAGCTCCTGTATCTGAAGCCGCCGGGCTCTCCCTACTTCTGCCGGATCGAGCGCCACTTTGGCCCAGACTATTCTGTGACAGGGATCACGGAGCGCATCCTCAACCAACGGACAAGGGAAAAGCCTTTGCCGGAGCCGGAACGTCGTTCCCGGCGTGTTCCGATCAAGGGCAGTATCAGGGCGGTCAAAAAAGCTACCGGCTTCCGCGCCTTATATTTTCATTATTGCTATCTGCTGGGATATTTTCCAAAGAACAAGCCCCGGCAAAACAAACGCCTCCATTTTCTTCTCCGAGAGGACCTGCTGAAAATGGACGCCATATCCGAAGAAGCAAAGCTGCTGGCCCGCTGTCAGATCGACACAGGCGAGCAGCTTTCTTCGTATAAGACCGACCTGGAGAGAAAAATCAAGAACGTGACTGCACAGAGGAAAAGCCTTTATAAGAAAAAGCGGACCGTCGCTGTGAAATCGGATGAAGGGAAACAGGCAGCGCTCAAGGCTGAGATCGACCGGCTCTCCGGGGAACTGAAACAACTGAGGAAGGAGGTGCGGCTGTGTGACGATATTGCCGAGCGCTCCGGCGTGATGCTGGAAAAGCTGCGCGTGATCCAGGAAGAAGAACGAAACAAGGAACAGGAGGAAAATCGAGATGAACAGCTCAGGCGACGCGGCAGAACAAGTCGTTAGACTGTCTCTGGAGGGAACGGAGGTGGCCTTGCGGCTGACCGGTTCCGCCGCAAAGAATATCGCCGCCGCGCTCTACACCATTCTGAAAAACAAGGACCGTACCAAGACCAAGGGCCATCAGCGCCTGACCGCCATGCTCAAATCCGGCAAGGAGCTGAAGGTGTTCACGTTGCCGGAGGCGCATCTGCGGCAGTTCATGATGGAGGCCAAGCGTTACGGCGTGGTCTACTGTGCGCTGCGGGATAAGAAGCCATCGGCAGACGGGCTGGTAGATATTATGGTTCGCGCTGAGGACGCCAGCAAAATCAACCGCATCGTGGAGCGCTTTAAGCTGGCCACAGTGGACGCCGCGTCCATCAAGCACGAGATCGAACAGTCCCGTGCCGAAAAAACGGAGGCGCAGCCGGTCCCGGAGAAGGCCGCGCCGGAAAAGGCGGACGAGGATCGTCTGCTGGACGATCTGATGGGCGCGCCCATCCAGAAGGAGGAGCGTAGCAGCCCAAACCCCTCCGCGGCGAGGACGGAAAAATCCCCTCTGTCCGAGCCTATCTCAGAGACGCCGCCCAAAGCCGCCGAGGGTACTGCTAAAAGGCCGGAAGCCCGCCCCTCCGTCCGGGAGGAGCTGCGGGAGATTCGCGCCGGGCAGAAGCAGAAGGAGGCGGAAAAGGCTGCGGTGAAGGAGCCGGCGCTGAAAGAAAAGCCGGTCTCCCAGACGGCAGAACATATCCAGCCGCCGAAGAAGAAAAAACCGAAAACGAAAGCGAGGTAAGCAGCATGAGCATTTTTGACGATCTGTTTGAACCTGAAGCCCAGCCGGAGCAGCAGGAACGCCCTTTTGACAAGGACGCCTGGGCAGAGAAAAAGCAGGCGGAACGGCAGGAGGTCTATGAGCTTGCAGACAAGACCACCGAGGAGGTCAGCACGGACGGTGACAAGTACAGAAACTTTCTGGATGTGAAAAGCCGCCTGATCCACTACTCGGCCACCAACGCCCTGCTTGTGCTTGCACAGAAACCGCTGGCAACGCAGCTCAAGGATTTCAACGCCTGGAAGAAGGACGGTGTATCCATCCGGCGGGGAGAAAATCACATTAAGATCCTGGAAGCCGGCGACAGCTATGAGCGCGGCGACGGGAGCATCGGAACGAGTTGGAATGTGAAGCACGTTTTCGATGTTTCCCAGACCACCTCCAAAATTAAAGCGGCGGCCTCCGTCAATGTGGACGACCGGCAGCTTCTGAAGGCGCTGATCCACAAGTCTCCCGTTCCCATCCAGGGCGTTGACGAGCTGCCGCGCGGCATGGGCGCGTATTACGACAATGAGCAGAAGATCATCTTCGTGCGGCGGGGCATGGAGGCGCATGATATTTTCCGCAGTCTCTCCAAGGAACTGGCCCATGCGGAGCTGGCGCTCTCCTCGCCGGAATACAGCCGCGAAAGCGCGGGCTTCGCCGCCTACAGCGTCTCCTATGTGGTCTGCAAGCGCTACGGCGTGGATGTGAGCGCCTATGACTTCTCCGCCCTGCCGGACAGCATCCGGGATGCCGGCCCGCAGACCGTCCGCGCTGCGCTGAACGAGATCAGCGAGACGGCCAAGGACATCACCGGGCGGATGAACCGTGCGCTGGAGCAGGTCAAGGCTCCCCGCGCGAAAGAACAGGAGCGTTGAAATGGCAAAGGAAGAAAAGCGCATTCTTGCCCTCGACCCCTATGAGCACGGCGTGGTCATCAACGCCCTTAACGATATGCGCAACGATCTGATCGGAGAGGATCGTCCCACAGATATTGTGGATGAGATCCTCCTGAAAACCATCGACGCGCCGACCAAGAAGGTCAGGAGCCGGGATGAAGCAAGATAAGCGGGCCGTCCGTATCCTGTGCCTGTTGGGAATCGTCCCTGTCGTCTGGCTGGGGCT
>CACYOR010000112.1 GCA_902775985.1 Oscillospiraceae bacterium | reverse complement strand
CCGCGTTCAAAGTCCTCAAACCCGGCGTCCCGCATGTGCTCGAAGAAGCGATCCTGCAGCAGGCTATAGGACTTGATGATGTGGGATTTTCCATCCTCGTCCGTGACCTTCTGTGAGGCCCACTTCTTGGAGTGGCTGATCTGATGGATGACCTCCTTGACCTTGCCGACCAGTGCCGGGTCTTTACACCGTTTGGAGTACCGGACTTCTTTCTCCACGACAGGCAGGGCGACCACATGCAGATGGTAGTGGTAGACCGGGTAGCCCAGCTTTTCCGTCAGCGCGCTGTTGAGTTCGTCAGCGTGCATGACGGCGGAGAGAATGTTCTCCGGGCCGTATTCCTTTTGAGCGAAGCGGAAGACTTCCTCATAGAACCGGCAAGCATAGTCATAGCCGCCATGTTCCTCAAAGTAGGCCGTGTTTACATCGAAGATCATCTCGTCGAAGAGCTTGGCGTCCAGCTTCAGGCCGCGAAGAGAGACGGAGCCTTCTTCGATCATCTTATCCAGGGTCGCGTTATAGGTCAGGTCTCCGCAGCTTTGGAAGTGGACGTTCCGGGGCGTTTGCGATAAGTCCACGTTCATATTCTCGTAGTTCTGGTTTTTGCGTTCAATGTGGCGCTCGGATTTGCCGATGCTCGCCTTGGTGTATTGCTGGACGCGGGCAACGGCATAGTTTTTACTCATAGGCAATTCCTCCTTCTTTTGTTTTTTTGCGTGGGTTGGGCGCGGGTTACACAGCTTTTTCAAAGTGTGTAACCCACTATGACACTTTCAGCCCGAAGAGCTGCAAAGTGTCGTGGGCTCTGCCGAGAGCACAGGGGAAACAGCTTTTTCCCCTGTACCCCTTCGCCGGATCGCCGCCTCATCCGCGCCGTCGATCCATGCTTGCAAAATGAAAGCAGTGGTCGCGTGGACATGCTTTCAAATTGCAAGCATCAAAAGCTGTTGGCGAAATCCAGGATGTCGGCAGGGATATCATCGTCTGCCTCCACCGTGGATTCCGGGCTCTCGCCCTCCGGAAGCACAAAAAGCCGCTGGGTACGCATCTCCCGGCAGAGTTCCTCTGCCAGGGCACGTACATCCAGCGGCTTTTCGTTTGCCTCCTGCGCCATCAGCTTTCTCAGACCTTCGATCAGGAAGGCGTTCATGGAGAGCGTCTGCGATTCGCTCTTTTCATGCAGCCATTCCCAAATCTCCCGGTCTGTCTTACGGTTGAGATCGAAGCGGAGAAGCAGCGTCTTCTCGTTCTTTCCCATGATTACATCACACATCCCTCCGTTTCAGATTGTTCAAGGCCAACAGCTCATAGCCCTTGGCCGTGGCACAGATATCCTCAATATACTGCACACGGCAGTTTTCACCGTTCCAGAAGTGCTTGAGGATGCAGGCCCCGCCGCCCATGACGGTGAGACGCATGATCTCCGGGTTGAACTCGTATTCCCGGAGCTTTGCGACGATCGAATCCGAGTATTCCTCCGCGGCCTTGCGCATGACCGAGGTGTATTTCTCTGCAAGGTCTGCGCTCCCTCTGCGCAGGAAGTCCTCGCACACGTCGTAGGGCATGGCAAAGCCGCTGACCGCCAGCAGCTCATTGGACATGCGGATGATGCACTGCTCCACGCCAAGCTTATCTGTGTAGCAGCGGCTGGAGATGGGCTTGCCGTCCTTGATAAGCATGGTGTTCATGGTCCCGTTACCGATATCCGCCAGAATGTTTAGGCCTTTGAACTCTCCCAAACGTTGCACCACCCCGGCGAAGCCCTGGGGAAAGACCTGCACATCGTCGATGCGGACCAGGTAATCCTGCCCGTGATACCGGAACTCGATCAGTTCATTGCGCATGAGGTACTTGCGAAAGGCCTCCTTCTGTGCGCCGATCCACTGGATGGGAAGCCCCACCGCCAGCACGGCCTCACATTCCGTGATGTGCCGGAACTCCAGTTCCTTAGCCAGGGCCGCCACGGTGAGAACATAGTAATCCTCATCCTGGCTCTTGTCGCTGACAAAGCCCTTGTGTTCCTCGCCGACCACATAATACTTCCCTGCATAGAAGAGCGCGTCCGCCGTCATGGCCGGCTCACTGTCGTAGGCTTTGACGCCCGAGCGAAAGACCACATGCCGACACTTGATGTTGCCAAAGCCATGGTCGATCCCAATGATTTCTTTTCCGTTGTAGTTGTAATGCTCCATTAAAAATCCTCCTTAAAATGGTTTTCGCTTGTGTTTTCTTCCTGGATCAGCCGGGTCAAGCGTTCCTCCAACTGATCCATTTTGCTGTCGGCCAGAAGCCGATCCACCGCGCGGATGCGCTGCTCCAGTGTGCCTGCCGCCAGCATGGATGCCATATAGTCCATGGGCTCCAGCATCTGACAGGCTTCCACGTACCGGTCGTCCGGCTCGTCGTCCGGGGATCTAGGCGCATAGTTCCTCTGCCAGCGGACCAGCAGATTCAGGTACTCGTCCAGCACCTGCTGGCACCGAAGCAGGTCCGACCGGAAGTGGTTCAGGCTGCCGTCTGGCGGCGCGGTTGCCGGAACGTCCACACCGAAATCCACCGCCAGCTTGCTGGCCGCCTCGTATGGCCGCAGGTCGAACAGCCGCCTGGTCAGTTCCACAACGTCTCCGCCAGCCCCACAGCCGAAGCAGTAGAAGTAGTCCTCGTTCAGCTTCAGGCTGGGCGTGTGGTCATCGTGGAATGGACAGCACACCATCCCCGCGCGATTGGCCTTCAGGCCGTAGCGCTCTGCCGCCACGGGGACCGGCACAGCCTCCCGGACGGCCTCAAAAATGTTTGCCATAGGGTTTCACCTCCTTCTTTCGCCCTCGAAGAGTGAGAGCAGTTGTTTAAGAACGGAATCTGGATTCAGACCCCGCTGTTTTGAAGCGGAAATAGAAAAAGACCCGAACGCTTTCGTCCGGGTACGGTAGTACGGATGGACGAAAGAATTCAGGTCTCAGACTTTTCTATTCAGTTGTCTGCATCTTCGCTTCTATAAGAGTATACGAAGGCAAGCCAAAACTGCGCAGGAAAACGACACAATTGCAATTTCAGTGCAGTTAAGAGTGAAACAATTGCAAATTTGCAATTTCGCATTATTCTCGATTGTCTGCTTTTTCCTGCATCCGCTTCTGTAAGAGTATACGCTCGGCAGCGAAAAACGCGCAGGAAAACGACACATCTGCAATTTATGCGGCGCAGGGAAGAAAAAATTGCAGATTTGCAATCTTGGGGGCATCACAAAACAGAGTCCGTTTTATTGGACAGCATTTATGTTACAATTCGGATACACGTAGAAAAGATTGCAAAAGTGAAGGTCACTTTTTACTCCTTTCAGAGCGTATCTTGCAGATCTCCCCGGGTAAGAGCGACAACCTTCCTCTCATGACCACCACATCTACTGTATGGGGTTCGGGTAGCATTGGACTTTCCCTTGTTGCGCAGGGTCGTCCGCCCCAAGCCAGCCTTGTATGTGGTTTCTGTCCGTTGGCCTGAGAGTTTGCCCTGCGGCGGACCTTTCAACCTCCGCAATCCGGCTTCCTTCTGATTCCCTCTCGCGATGGACACCCTTGCCTTTGGCTAACGGTTCCTGCTGCCGAGTCCGTAGTGGACTTTCACCACCAAGTTGTCGCCCATGCCGGGCGCACGCAGGAAAAACCGCGGCGAAGATTGTCTTCGCCGCGGTTTTTCCTGCAGGGGAAGCCGATACACTCGGCCCCATGGAGATCAGTATTCCACCACGTTTGCCCAGCGGAGGAGGAAGTCCCGTTCCTCCAGCTTGCCCTTGATGGACTGGGACGCGGCAACGATGGGCATCCACTTCTGGACATAGTCCTTTTCGATGTTGCTGCCCTCGCAGAAAAGGTCAAGATAGCGCTCGGCGTTTTCCGCCTCGCCGCGCAGATGGAAGGTCAGGAAGCTGCGCGCCGCGTCCGCAGAGGCGTTGCCCTGCGTGGCGTGAGCCCAGTCGATGATATACAGTTCGCCCGACGGGGTGAGGATGATGTTGGAGGGGCAGAGGTCACCGTGGCAGAGCTTGTCATGGGTGGGCAGGCCCTCCAAACGGATCAGCAGCTCATAGCGGGTCACAGGGTCGAGATCGGCCATAAGGATCTTGCGGTTCATCTTGTCTTTGAGGCGGGAGAGCAGCGGGCTCTTCTTCGTGTGGATCAGAAGCTGGGTGTTTACCATCATTTCGAGATACTTCTCCGTGTTGTCCGGGTCGTCGCGCATGAGGTGGGAGAGGGTCTTGCCCTCGATAAACTCGGAGACGATGGCCCACTTGCCATCGACCGTGGTGACCTCCAGGATCTTCGGCACATTCAGGCCGCAGTCCTCCACGCGCGCCTGGTTGAGAGCCTCGTTGAGGATGTCGGCCTTGGCGAAGCTGCTGTTGAAAACCTTGACGCACTTATCTCCGTCGCGATAGATGGTTTTGTTCTTGCGTTCGGCAATGATATTATCCAAATTCATGCTCATTCTCTCCCTTCAAGCTGTTTGACGTCGGGTTTGGCGGTCTCTTCAAACTGCCTGCCGTAGTAGGCGTCCAGATACATCTGCTTGATCTCGCGCATAAGCGGATAGCGGGGGTTGGCGCCGGTGCACTGATCGTCGAATGCCTGCTCCACCATCTCGTCCAGCGTGGCGAGGAAGGCCTCCTCATCCGGCACGTAATCCCGGATGGTGGGCTTAATGCCGATGGACGCTTTCAGCTCATCGATCTTCCGGATCAGAGCCTCCAGCTTCTCGTTGTCCGTGCTGCCGCCGCAGCCCAGGGCATCCGCCACCATGGCGTAGCGCTCCAGGGTGTGAGGGTGATCGTACTGAGGGAAGGTGCCCATTTTGGTGGGAGCCTCCGCGGCATTAAAGCGCAGCACCTCGTCCATCATGAGTGCGTTGGCGAGTCCGTGCGCCACGTGGTGGAAAGCGCCTAACTTGTGGGCCATGGAGTGCATCACGCCGAGAAAAGCGTTGGCAAAGGCCATGCCCGCCATGGTGGCAGCATTGGCGACTTTCTCACGGGCCTGCACGTTGCTGCCGTCTTCATAGGCTTTGGGCAGCCAGGTGAACAGATTCTTGAGTGCCTGCAGAGCAAGGCCATCGGTATAGTCGGTAGCCATGACAGAGGCGATGGCCTCCAGCGCGTGGGACACCGCGTCGATGCCGGAGGAGGCGGTCAGGCCCTTGGGGGCGGTCATGTGGTAATCCACATCCACGATCGCCATGTTGGGCATCAGCTCATAGTCCGCCAGCGGGTACTTGATGCCGGTGGTCTCATCGGTGATCACGGCAAAGGGAGTCGCCTCGCTCCCGGTTCCGGCGGAGGTGGGAATGCAGATGAAGTAGGCCTTTTCGCCCATCTTCGGGAATTTATAAATGCGCTTGCGGATATCGGAGAAGCGCATCGCCATGTCGGCAAAATCGACCTCGGGATGCTCATAGAGGACCCACATGATCTTGGCCGCGTCCATGGGCGAGCCGCCGCCCAAGGCGATGATCACGTCGGGCTTGAAGGTCACCATGCGTTTGGCGCCCTCTCTGGCGCAGGCGAGGGTCGGGTCGTTGGGAACGTCAAAGAAGCAGGTGTGCTCGATCCCCAATTCCTCCAGCTTCCGGAAGATCGGGTCAGCCGCTCCGGTCTTGTGCAGGTGCGGGCCGGTAACAACGAAGGCACGCTTTTTGCCCATCTCGCCCAGCTCCTTGAGGGCAACAGGCAGGCAGCCCTTCTTGATGTAGATCTTTTCCGGCGCACGGAACCAGAGCATGTTTTCCCTTCTTTCCACCACAGTTTTGATGTTCAACAGATGCTTGACGCCCACGTTCTCCGATACCGAGTTGCCGCCCCAGGAGCCGCAGCCCAGCGTCAGCGACGGAGCGAGGGCAAAGTTATAGAGATCGCCGATGCCGCCGTGGGAGGAGGGCGTATTGACTACGATGCGGCAGGTCTTCATCCGGGCCTGGAAGGTCTCGAGCTTGTCCTGCTGCGTGGCGGTATTGAGATAGATGGAGGCGGTATGGCCCAGGCCGCCGCCCTCCACGAGAGCCTGCGCCTTGTCTACCGCGTCGGCAAAATCCTTGGCTCGATACATGGCGAGGACGGGGGAAAGCTTTTCGTGGGCAAACTCCTCGGACTTATCGGTGGATTCCACCTCGCCGATGAGGATCTTGGTGCCCTCGGGGACCTGAACCCCGGCGAGAGCCGCAATTTTCGCGGCGGACTGGCCCACGATGCCGGCGTTCACCGCGCCGTTGATGATGACGGTTTTGCGCACTTTATCCAGCGCTTCCCCGTAGAGGAAGAAGCAGCCGCGCCTTGCAAATTCCCTGCGCACTTCATCGTAAATGCTCTCATGCACGATGACCGACTGCTCGGAGGCGCAGATCATGCCGTTATCAAAGGTCTTGGAGTGGATGACGGAGTTCACCGCCAGCAGGATATCCGCCGAGTCGTCGATGATTGCGGGGACGTTGCCCGCTCCGACGCCGAGAGCCGGGGTGCCGGAGGAATAGGCGGCGTTGACCATG
>CACYOR010000111.1 GCA_902775985.1 Oscillospiraceae bacterium | reverse complement strand
CTTTGTCTCCCGGGACCTCCGGATCCTGCTGCGCATTCTCGCCATGGGCTTCCCCAGTCTGCTCCGCCAGGCCATGGGCAGCCTGGGCACGATCCTGCTCAACCGCTGCGCCCGCGGCTACGGCGATGCGGCGGTGGCCGCCATGGCCATTGTCAACCGGGTCGCCATGTTCATCTTTGCCGTTGGGCTGGGGCTGGGCCAGGGCTATCAGCCGGTGTGCAGCTTTAACTACGGCGCGGGTAAATACAGCCGGGTAAAAAAGGCCTTCAAGGCCACACTGCTCATCACCATGAGCACGCTGGCCCTTTTCAGTCTGTGCGTCTTTCTCGGTGCCACGCCTATGGTCCGCTTCTTCCGGGATGACGCCGATGTTATCGCCATCGGCGTGCCGGCGCTGCGCTATACCTGCTTCACCATGGTGCTGATGCCTTTCTCCGTACTCACCAACATGACGCTGCAGAGCTCCGGAAAGGCGCTCCCCGCCTCCTTCCTGGCGCTGCTGCGCTCCGGCGTGTACTTCATTCCCCTGCTTCTCTGGCTCAATGCCACGCGCGGGATTCTTGGCATTGAGCTCGCCCAGCCCATCGCGGACGTGCTGACCTCCCTGACCTCCATCCCCTTCGTGATGCACTATTTTCGCTCGCTCCCGGAGGAGCGCTTGGAAAGCTGATTTTTCCCTTATATAGATTAACGCCATCGGTTTTTCTCCGATGGCGTTTTGTCTTATACTATTCTTCAATAAAACGATAAAAAATCGTTTTATTGCCTGTGAGCCACCGGGCTCACAGGCAAAGGCGCTTTGCGCCTTTGAAGAAGCCGTGCAATACCAATCTCGCGCAAAGCAACTGCTTTGCGCAGCGCAGCATTCGCTGCACATAAAGCGCTTGATTATCAAGCGTTTTATGGGAGATTGGTATTATTTGGCTGCCGCCCGCTTGAGCGGTGCCGCAGCGCTGCCGCGCATCAAACGCAGCAGATACTCCGGCGAGCTGTCCATTTTCCGGATCTCATAGCGATACAGAACCAGCAGGATCGCATCGGCAAAGACCCAGGCCGTGGGGTTGGCGAAGCAGACGGCCCGGAAGCCCAGACGGCCCACAAAGCCGAAAGCCACCAGCACGCGGGCCACCAGCTCCGCCAATCCGGCCAGCATGGCCTGACGGGAGAAGCCCATGCCCTGCAGTCCGTTGCGGAAGAGGAAGATGATCGCCAGTTCCGGGTAGAAGCAGCTCATCGCCACCAGATAGCGGCGCACATCATCCAGGATGGCCGTCTCCCCGGAGCTCAGGAAGAGCTGGGCGATGGAGGTGCAGCCGAAGTAGTTCACCAGGAAAGCAAAGCCGCAGTACAGGAAGCTGACAACGGTCATGGAGCGCATGCCCTGGCGGATCCGGTTCACCTTGCCGGCGCCCAGGTTCTGTCCGCAATAAGTGGCCATGGCCACGCCGCAGGTCTCCAGAGGAGCCGCCACAATGTTGTGCACCTTCGCGCCGGCCGAAACCGCCGCCACCGCGTCGGCACCCAGGCCGTTCACCGCGCTCTGCAGGATGATGGAGCCCACCGCCGTGATGGAAAACTGCAGGCCCATCGGCACGCCGACAGAGGCGATATAGCCCATGCGGCGGAGACTGGGACGGAGGCTGTTCAGATCCAGACGCAGCACGGGGACCTTCTTGTAAATATAGAGCAGGCAGGCAATGCCGGAGGCCGCCTGGGACAGCACCGTCGCATAGGCGGCGCCCTCCACACCCATGCCCAGCACCTTCATGAACAGCAGGTCCAGGAACACATTCACCGTCACAGCCCCGATCAGGAAATACAGGGGACTGCGGCTGTCTCCCAGGGCGCGGAGCACCGAGGAGGCCAGGTTATACAGGATCGTGAAACCGGTTCCCATAAACACGATAAAAATATACCGGTAGGCATCGTCAAAGATTTCCTCCGGCGTACGGGTGAGGCGCAGGATTTCGTCCGTC
This sequence comes from Oscillospiraceae bacterium, assembly GCA_902775985.1. GTDB lineage: Bacteria > Bacillota > Clostridia > Oscillospirales > Oscillospiraceae > Limivicinus. The sequence goes on along the minus strand of CACYOR010000111.1, from coordinate 4,693 downwards.
CAGAAAAACGTGATGCCGGTGATCAGGGCGGTGAAAATTACCCCCAGCCAGACGGTCTGCCCGGCGCGGCTGCGCACCGTCTCCATGTCGCCCGCCCCAAAGCTCTGGGCAATGGGGATCGAAAAACCGGAGCAGATGCCGAGCGCGAAGCCCAGGATCAAGAAGCTCAGAGCGCCCGTGGCGCCGACGGCGGCAAAAGAACGCACACCGAGGATGCGGCCGACCAAAATGCTGTCGGCCAGATTATAGAATTGCTGGAACAGATTGCCCACCAGAAGCGGGGCGCAAAAGGCCAGCATGCGGGCCATGGGAGAGCCCGTTGTCATATCTCTTGTCATAGAAAATCGCCTTCTTTCATTCCGGGGGAGGCACTGTCTCAGGTCTCGCGCTCCCCTTTCGGAGCCCTTATTTTACTCATTCGGGGCGAAAAATCAAGCGGCAAAGCGCCCAAAGCTTTGTGCAACAAGTGCAAAAACAAGCTTGATTTTTGTGCGGTATTTACAAAAAACACTCCCGGGCAGGCGTCCGGGAGCGTTTTTTGAATCTTCAGGAATACCGTATTAAATCAGGATGCCGCGCTTTTTGGCCTCGAAACGCAGCTCGTCCCGGAAGTCCGGATGGGCAATGGCGATAAGCTGCCGGGCTCTGCTGGCCAGGCTCTCGCCCCGCAGATGGGCCACGCCGTACTCGGTGACGATGTAGTCCACATCGTTCTTGCTGGTGGTGACCACTGCGCCGGGCGTCAGGATGGGCTTGACCTTGCTGATGGTGCCGCCCTTGGCCGTGGAGGAGAAGGCGATAAAGCTCTTGCCGCCTTTGGACTGGCAGGCGCCGCGGACATAGTCCACCTGGCCGCCGGTGCCGGACATATGCTTGGTGCCCACGCTCTCGGCGCAGACCTGGCCCCAGAGATCCACCTCCAGGGCGGCGTTGATGGAGATCATATTGTCGTTCCGGCAGATGACCGCCGGATCGTTCACATAGTCCACCGGCAAAATGGCGATGCCGGGGTTGTCGTCGATGAAATCATACATCCGCTTGGAGCCGAAAGCAAAGGTGGTCACGCTCTGCCCCACGTGGATCTGCTTTTTGGAGTTGTTCACCGCGCCGCACTCGATCAACTCCACCATGGAGTCGGTGAACATCTCGGTATGGATACCCAGATCGTGCTTGGCTTTTAAGGCCATGCCCGTGGCGTCCGGGATCGCGCCAATGCCCAGCTGGATGCAGGCGCCGTCGGGGATCCGCTCGGCAATGTAGCCGCCGATGGTCAGGCTGACCTCGTCCAGTTTCGGCGCGGGCAGCACCGGCAGTTCCACATCGTGCTCCACGATGGCGTCCACCTGGCTGACGTGCAGCTGGGCGCCGCAGACGGCGCGGGGCTGGTTGCGATTGACCTCCACATAGACCCGCTTGGCCTTCTCGATCATGGCCGGGCTGTAGGAGGCCGTCGCCCCCAGAGAGAAATAGCCGTGCTTGTCCATCGGGGAGACCGACACGCAGACCGCGTCATACTCGTAATTGGCACGGATATGGCGCGGAATATCGCGGTAGTAGTTGGGAATGAAGTCCGCCCGGCCCTCATTGACGGCCTTGCGGGCCCCGCCGCTGGAGAACCAGGAGCAGCCCAGCAGCTTGCCGGCCAGTGCAGGATCGGCGTAGACTTCCAGAGGATAGACGTCCAGCAGGGTCTGGATCGTCACATTGCTGAGTTCGCCTTTTCCGGCGCGCTCCGCCAGCGCCGCCAGGAAGCCGACCGGTTCGGAAAGAGCCGCGTCGGTACACAGGGTCCAGCCGTTTTGGACCTCTGCGGCCAGATCCTCCACGCTCATGCGTTTTGCCGCATAACACTCACGAAAATCTGTCATCGAATCAATACCTCTACATTCTTTCTCTACTCTACTATATTAAATTGTAAATTGAAACAGGCCCTTCAGCGCCGACGATTCCGGGATTTGTGCTCGAAATACTGGCGCTTGTCCGCCATGCGGCTGTCGGAATCCTGCATGAATTTTTTGAGCCGCTCTTCAAAGGCCATGTCATTGCTGGGGCCATCCGCCTCGGTGCGCTCCGCCGGGCGCGGAGCCGGAGCGGGACGCGCCTGGGTCTTGGGTGCGCTGGGCGTGTGGCTTTTCTCCGGTCGGGGTGCCTCCTCCAGCGCACGCTTAATGGAGAGGTTGATTTTCCCCTCCTCGCTGATACTCAGGACGCGCACCTTGACCGTCTGGCCCATCGCCACAAATTCATGCACATCGCTGACAAAACTGTTGGCGATCTCGGAAATATGCACGAGACCGCTTTTGCCATCGGGCAGCGCGACAAAGGCACCAAACTTGGTGATGCCCGTCACCCGTCCTTCCACTATACTTCCGACTTCCAATGCCATGACCAGGTTCCTCTCTTTATGTGCTGGTTATTTGGTATCGCTGAAGTAGAAGACCGTCTCTCCCGGCATGACCATGTGCAGCCTCTCCCAGGCCAGCCGCCGCATCTCTTCCGCATCCCCCACCGCATCCAGACGGCGCTCCAACTCCTGCCGCTCCAGAAGAAGCTCTTGCTTCTCCCGGTGCAGGGCCCGGGTCTCCGCCTCCTGCCGCAGCAGTTCCCGCCGGGCAGTGCTCAGATTTGTGAGTGAATAGAGAAGTGCAGCCAGCACCACAAGGCGCATGATCAGATTCCGTTCCCGCATCTTTACCTCGCTAAACGGCTACATTCCGTTACCGCTTTACTATAAAACATTTTCTCACTTTTTGGAAGTTTTTTTTTGCAGAAATTTGGAATTTATCGGAAACTTTTTTGCATAACCCGATGATGTGACAGCAGAGTAGCCACCCGCGCTGCCACCAGGGCAGAAAGACCGGGCTGAGAAAATGCAGATACAGGAGAAATCCGGAGAAGGAAGCCGTGAGCTCCCAGAGGCCGAGACGGCCGTCTGATGCTCCCATGGCATAGAGGAAGGCGGCGCTTGCCGCCGTCAGGCAAAAGAGAACATCCAGCAGCGCTGTCAGGAGGGGTCCCGTCCCTTGCCGGGGCGGACGCAGCAAGTCATAGGCCAGGCCGAGGCCCAGGCCCAGCAGCAGCGCGCCCAGAAGCCCCAGGGCCTGGCGGTTGAGATCCAGCGCCAGGCTCATCCGAAGAGGCGGGACCAGAGGCCGCCGGAGCGGGCAGGCTCGTCATAGCTCAGATCCTGGATATGGCCTCGCAGCTCCAGGGTGCCGCTCTCCAGGTCGATCCGCTCGATGTGCAGCTGCTGGCCGCGAATGCTCAGATCACCCAGATTTGTTGTCAGAATGACCAGGCTCTCGTCAAAACCGGTGACGTCGTCCACCCCGCTCAGTTCGAGCTTTTCCCGTCCCTCCAGCTTGAGACTGTGGAACTTGGCCGGCGGACGCGGCTTTTCTTCATAGGACATGCTCTCACCCCCGCTTTATGTATATGCAGGGAGAAGACGAAATAGAAAGACAGGGTTGAAACGCCCTGTCTTTCTATTTTCTATTTTTCAAGGTTCGCAGCCGCTCAGTGCTTGTGCTCGGTACCCTTGTCGCCGACGCCAAAGTGCAGCTCCTTCATGCCCTCCACCTCATCGCAGATATCCTTGAGCGCGCACACGGAGCAGTCCGTGGGCAGGCCCTCGAGGATATGGGTCAGGGTGTTGGTGATGTCGTTGGCCTTCTTGGCGCCGTCCTTCATCGTCTTGTAATCAAAGCCGGGAGCCGTGACAAAAATCACGGTCGCATTGAGGACGTTGGCGTCCTTCTTATAGGCCTTGATGTAGCTGTTGCCGATGGTCTGGAAGCTGATGCCGCGGCGGATCGCCTGCTTGCTGACGCGCACCTGCTCCCGATAGCTCTCGGGAGACATGCGGACCATATAGCCCTCCGGGTACACATGGTACTTGGCAAACTCGATGTCCTTCAGAATGCGGTAGACTTCCTCATCGTCATCGTCCAGCACGCCGACACGCAGCAGAACGATACGGGCAAAGTCCACGTCGCCCTTGATGTCCTTCAGATCGGGGCCGTAGAGCAGCACCTGATCCTTATCCACCAGCTCGGGGTTGGAGGTAAAGAGCACGTAGTTGGCCGAGCCCTTTCCGGCCGCGCCGAGCTCGAAGGCCGCGTCCTTCTGGAGTACCAGCTCGCTGGAGCCGATATCGTTCCAGCAGTTGCGCTCGGAATACTCCCAGACCTTGGGGCTGCCCTGTTCAAGCAGCCCTTTGGTCTCTTTTATCAGAGAATTGTACAGCTCCATAGGCTTTTAGAATACCAAGTCTACCTTCTTGCGGTCAAACATGGCGTTGACCTGCTTATAGGCCCAACCCATGAGCTTCTGGTCCAAGTTCCAGAAATAGACCACGAACAGAACACAGACCACGATCAAAAGAGCCTTGATAATCGCAAGCAGAATCTTTGCAAGTTTTTCCATCTTGTGGATATGCTCCTTTCCGGTTGGAATGGTTTTTCTTCTCTCTTACTTCTTTGCGAGGCCCTTCTGGCGGGCATACTCGGCAGCGCCCAGAGCGCCCATCAGCTGCGGGTCGGTCTTGAGGTTGACAACCTTCAGCTTCAGCACGTGCTCGATGGCTTCCTTCAGACCGTCGTTCTTCGCGCAGCCGCCCGTCAGCGTGATGCTGTCGGTGGCGCCGGCCTTCTTCGCCATGACGAAGCAGCGCTTCGCAACCGCCATCTCGATG
>CACYOR010000110.1 GCA_902775985.1 Oscillospiraceae bacterium | reverse complement strand
CAGATCGAGGACTTCAGCCGTCTGGAGGAGCACCGCCTGCCCCGGGATCTGGATTACGACCGGGTGACCGGCCTGCGCCTGGAGGCGCGGGAAAAGCTCAAGCAGATCCGCCCGGAGAACTTCGGCCAGGCGAGCCGTATCTCCGGCGTCTCCCCCGCGGATATCTCCGTTTTGATGATCTATCTGGAAGCAAAGCACTGATACTTGGGCTTGCTGCAGAGCTCTCTCATCTGTCATTCCGAGGAGGCCGTCAGGCCGACGTGGGAATCCGTACTTTTTTGTCGAGAAAGACGGATTGCCACGGCTCCTTATGGAGCCTCGCAATGACAAGAGGGGGCCTGGTGCAGCAGGCCCTTCCTTTATTGAAACCTCGGCGCCGTTTTTGTCGTATATAGGGTGTAGACAAAAATAAAGGAGGAATCCCTATGGAGGATGCAGCGATCGTTGAGCTGTACTGGCAGCGCAGCGATCAGGCCATCGCCGAGACGGAACAGAAATACGGCCGCTACTGCCGCAGCATCGCCGGGCGCATCTGCCGCCGGGCCGAGGACGCGGAGGAGTGCGTCAGCGATACCTGGTTCCGGGCCTGGAACCTGATGCCGGACAAGCGTCCCTCCCGCCTCTCGGTGTTTCTGGGGACGATCACCCGCAGCCTTGCCCTGGACCGCATCAAGGCGGAGACGCGGCAAAAGCGCGGCGGCGGGGAGACGGATCTGGCCCTGGATGAATTGACCGAGTGCCTTCCCGGTGGGGAGGACCCGGCGCGCGTCGTGGAGGATCGGGAGCTGGAGGCGGCCCTCCGCCACTTCGTCGCCGGGCTGCCGGAGGAGGAGAAGCGGGCCTTCGTGCTGCGCTACTGGCATCTGCTGCCGCTGGAGGAGATCGCCAGGCGTCTGCGCATCAGCCCGGGCAAAACCAAGAGCATGCTCTTTCGCACCCGGAAAAAGCTGCGGATCTATCTGCAGAAGGAGGGATACTGTTGAACGCCTTTCAGTTATTGCGCGCCATGAACGGCATTCGGGAAGAGGACGTGCTGCTGGCGGAGAGCGCCTATCCCGAAACGCGCCGGGTCAAACCCCGCCGTGCCCTCACCCTGCTCCTCGCCGCGGCGCTGATCCTGGCCCTGGGCGCGACGGCCTACGCGGCGGCCATCGGCTTCCGCCAGCGCCAGCAGGAGGCCGTGAAGGAGAAATATCAGGTGGAGGAAAACCACGTGGAGTCCTATGTGGAATACGCCCTGCCGGAGGAGGCGGAGCCGGGGATCACCCTGCTCTCGGCCTATGCCTCGGGAGGCGGCCTGTCCCTGTATTTCACCGTCTCCCCCGTGGCGCCGGAGGATGTGCGCGACCTCTTCATGCAGGAGACGGAGGAGGACGGCCGCGTCCACTATCTGATGTATACCGCGGAATGCGGCGGGCACAAACACTTCGCCCACATCTTCACCTCGGGCGACTGGGAGTACCGGCCGGAGGAGGAGTACACCTGGGTCGATGAGGGCGGCGTCGAGCTGCACGATATCACCCCCGAGGGGCGGCAGCGGCGCTACCTCGCCCAGAGCTATGACGCGGAGAGCCGGGCCCTGACCCTCTACACCGGCATTCCTGCCGCCGTCATGCCCGAGGTGGACACGCTGACGCTGCACATTGCCAGCTACGACTGCTGGGAGTTCCCGGAGGCCCACAGCTTTGCCGAGAGCGGCTACGAGACCGCGCTCCACCAGGATTTCGGCACGATCACCGTGGAGATCCCGGAGGCGGACGTACGGCGTTTGAGCTTCCCCGAGCCGATCCGCTTTGACAATCCGGACTACAGCGGCAGCGGGGAGCTGCTGGGGGCGGAGATCTCCGCCGTCGGTATCACCTGGCTGTTCCGGATCGACGATCCGGAGGCCCATTATGAATTGGAAGGCAAGCTTCCAATGGATGTTTATCTGCGCCAGTTCAGCTGGTCGCTGCGCATGGATGACGTGCTGGGCGACGCGGCCCTCCGTTTTGCCGACGGCAGCGAGATCGCCTGCCCGGGCTTCAACTCCTACACCATCGACGGGGAGGGCGTCTTCCACGTCGGCGACGCACACTGGCCCGGCACCATCGACCTGACAAAGCTGCGCGCCGTGCACGTCAGCGGGGAGACCTTCGAGCTGCCCGCCCCCGTCTCAGCGGAGAATTGAAGATACAGGCAATAGGCAATAGGCAATAGGCATCAGGGAATTTCTCTGTTGCCTGTTGCCTTATTGCCTGTTGCCTCTTCTTGTCCTTTCCCACCAAATCTGCTAAACTTTTTTCGAAATCGCTGAGATATCCGCCCGCCGATCCGTAGGATATAGGTGAGGCGGAAAGGAAGTGACGCCATTGGAGGACAGTGAAATCATCGCCCTGTTCTATGAGCGCTCAGAGCAGGCCATCGTGGAACTGAACCGAAAATACGGGGCAGCCGTGAAGAAAACGGCGGCCAACATCCTGAACGATCGGCTGGATGTGGAGGAGTGCGCCAACGACACCTACCTCGGGGTTTGGAATACGATCCCGCCTCAGAATCCCAAGCCCCTGGTGAGCTACGTCTGCCGCATTGCCCGCAATCTGGCCGCGAAGAAATACCACGCCCGGCGCGCCGCCAAGCGCAACAGCGCCTTTGACGCCGTGCTGGACGAGCTGGAGGAGTGCATCCCCGCGCCGGTGAACCTGGAGGCCGAGTACGAGGCCAAGGAGCTCTCCGCCGCCATCAGCCGCTTTCTGGGCACACTGAGCTACGAGGACCGCTTTTTCTTCGTCCGCCGCTATTTCTACGCGGATTCCGTTTCGGATATCGCCGCCATGACCCAGGGCAAAAGCCACCGGATATCCGTCCGTCTTTTCCGTACCCGTGAAAAACTGCATCAGTATTTGACGGAGGAGGGTTTGCTCACATGAAACGGGAACAGCTTTTCACGGTCATCGGCGAGATCGACGACCGCTATATCGCAGAGGCCTTTCGCTATGCTCCCGAGGCGGCAGCCGTCCCCCCGGAAAGGAAGGCAAACATGAAACCCAAACGCATTTTGACCCTGGCCCTCGCCGCGGCGCTGATCCTGGCGCTGGGTGTGACGGCCTATGCCAGCGGCTGGTTCGGCCTGTCCACACGCATGATCGAGACCGAAATCCCCGATTTCGGCAGCAGCACGCCGGATCTGACCCCGGCCCCCGGCGGCTTTGTCGCCTCCAACGGCGAGGCCGATTCCCCCGAGGCGCAGGCCTCGCTGGCCTGGGCCAAGGCCGAGGAGCGCTATCGCCAGGCCGACTGGGACTGGAAGGCGGTGGACGCCTGGACAGCGCAGCAGGAGGACCCGGCCTGTGAGATCTACCACTGCTACAACCAGGAGATGCTGGACACGCTCCACGGCATTGCCGAGGAGTACGGCCTGCGCCTGCACAGCGAGGTCGCCTACCCCATGACCCAGGAGCAGTTTAAGCAGGTCACCGGCCTCGGCGATTTTCTCCGCGGGGAGGACAACTTCTGGCAGGGCCACTACATCTTTGAGGACGGCAGCTTCAAGTGTGAGGGCGAGCTGGCCCTGGAGGGCGGCCGCCTGGTCTTTACGCTGCAGCGCAGCCGCGCGGGCGTGCTGGCCCCCTACGGCATGTACGTCCGTGACCCGGTCAGTTACGACGAGTGGCAGATCAGTCAGGACGGCCACAGCCTGAACCTGGCCCTGCGGCAGAATGATACCGGCTTTGACGGCCTGATCTTCGTATGCGAAGGGGAGGATTTTATCACTCTCAGCTACGGCGCCCAGTTTGTCCCCGGCACGCCCGCGGAGTTTGGCCGCGAGGGTGCGGAGGCCGTGGCCGCCTGCTTCGACTTTGACGCTCTCTGCGGCGGTGCGCCCGATCTGGACGCCGTCAACGGCCGCAAGGTCGCGCCGGTCAAGCCCAAGGAGGGCCTCATGAGCACGGCGGACTTCGCCGAGACGCCGGAGTACCAGGCCGCCTCCCGCTTCCACTGCGCTTACAACGAGTACTATGACGCGCAACAAACGCACGAATACTTCGTCAAGGGCCAGTACATGCAGGAGTTCTACGCCCCCTTCCCCACCGGCGTGGAGGAGCTGGACACGTTGCTTCAGGAGCTGCAGAGCCAGTACGCCCTGCGTGTCCCGACTTCCGCGCAAGCCATTTTCTTCGGCGATTGGGCCAGGCCCGAATGGATGACGAGCCTGATGAGCTACCGCATCCCGGAGGGCGCGTCCAACGAGGACTTTCATCTCCGTGAGGCCACGGATGAGGAAACCTGGGAGCTGCTTGGCGTGGAGAACTTCCTGCGCAGCGAGGAGAGCTATCTGGCCTCCGCGGTGGCCTGGGACACCGGCGCCTGGCAGGCGCTGATCGTCTACGGCTCCACCAGCTACGAGCTGTGCTATGTGCCCAAGGGCAGCTTCTGCCCCACCGTGCGGGCCTTCCTGCATCCGGGCGCGGAGAGCTGGGCCTATGAGACCGCCTGCGGCGAGCAGGTATCTCTCACAGTGGACGGGGAGATGGAATACCCCCGCTTCACCACGCCCCTCGGCCTCTACGAGACCGACACGGCCTATGTGCTGCTGCAGTTTCCCGGCATGTGCAGCGGAGCGGATCTGCAGCTCTTCGCGGACAACATCGACTTTACCAAGTTTTCGTAACGCCAACACCTTCGGGGAGGGTCTCGCGGCCCTCCCCGATTTTTGTCCCAAGCTCCGTTTTGTCATTGCGAAGCCAGTGCTCACACTGGCTTCGCAATCCGTTCTTTTTATGCGATGCAGAGAGTACGGATTGCCACGTCACCAGTGTTGCGACACTGGTTCCTCGCAATGACAGGATCGAGGCTTTCTTGTGCATTTCCTGAAAACATGCTACCCTATCCCCGGACAATCCTTTCCGGGTTTTTTTGAGTTTTTCTGTAAAAATCGCCCGCCGATCCGTAGTACAGGGGTGAGAAGAGGTGAAGACCATGACAGATTCGGAAATCATCGACCTGTTCTTTGAACGTTCAGAGCAGGCCATCACCGAACTGGCCGAGAAGCACGGCGGCGCGGTCCGCCACGTGGCGTGGAACATCCTCGGCGACCGGCAGGATGCGGAGGAGTGCGTCAACGACACCTGGCTGGGCGCCTGGAACAGCATCCCGCCGAGCCGCCCTGACCCGCTGCGCAGCTTTGTGTGCAGGATCGCGCGCAATCTTGCCACCAAGCGCTATCACGCCAACCGGGCCGAGAAGCGCAACAGCCAATACGACCTGGCCCTGGATGAGCTCTCCGAGTGCATCCCCGACAGCCAGAGCGTGGAGGAGGCCTGCGAGGCGCGGGAGCTGGCCGCGGGCATCGACCGCTTCCTCGATACGCTGAGCTACGAGGACCGCTTTCTCTTCATGCGCCGCTATTGGTACGCCGATTCTCTGCCCGACGCGGCGCGGATGGCCGGGATGCGCTACGGCACCGCCGCCGTCCGGCTGCACCGCGTCAAGGAAAAACTCAAACAACATCTGCAAAAGGAGGGATTGCTGGTATGAAACGGGAAACGATCTCCGCGGCGCTGAACCTCCTGGACGAGCGCCATATCCGCGAGACCGCGTGTTTTGATCCCGGTCTTTCGGGCGATCCCCCGGAAAGGATCGAACCCATGAAAGTCAAACGCCTGTTCACCTTTGTGCTGGCCGCCGCGCTGCTCCTGGCGCTGGGCGCCGCCGCCTACGCCATCAGCGGCATCCACGCCGCCCGCCAGCAGGAGATCCGCAACGATCTCCAGATCGCCGCAAGCGGCACCGACAGCTATCAGGAGTACACGCTCCCCGAGGAGGACGCGGACGGCATCGTCCTGCTCTCCGCCATCAGCGACGGCTACTGGCAGAAGATCTACGTCAACGTCTCCCCCATCACGGAGGAGGAGCTGGCCGCCTGGCCGGGTGAGCTGTCCTTCGGGCTCTCCCTGCAGGAGAGCGACCTCTTCATCTTCGCCGCGCCGGAGCTGCCCCCGGATCTCACGCTCAGTGGGAAAGAGGAGATCCAAAAGGCCGTCCGGGACTACGCCTACGACAGCGAAAGCCAGACCCTGACCCTCGAGTGCATCACCGACGCCGCCTCCCTGCGGGAGGCCATGGCCGGCGAGGACAGCATCACGCTCCACCTGGCCAGCTACCGCCAGGGTGAGAAAGAGCGGGAGCTCGGCTCCTTCGTCTTCACGCCCACCGAGGCGGAGATGCGGCACTTCGACTTTGGCAGCGTGCCCTGCCGCGACGAGGAGAGCGGCCGGGAGGTCGAGCTCGTGGCCCTAGAGCTCAGCCCCATCAGCGCCGTCTGGGAATTCCGTTCGGAGGACTTCGTCCGCCTCTTTGAGGCCGAGCAGTATCCGGAGTCGGAGCCCTATCTGAATCTCTGCGACGACGCCTGCTGGGACACGGAGCTGGTTCTGGCCGACGGCAGCCGCTTCCGCACCGGCGGTTTCCTGAGCGCGCCGGTGGAGGACGGGCTGATCTGCTGCCGCTGCGACTGGAAGAGCGCCCTGGATATCCAGGCCGTAGAGCAGATCCTCCTCGGCGAAGTCAAGACCACCCGCATAGCGGGTGGCTTGCACAGGCCCTATAAGGGCCTTGGGCTGGCTTAGCCTAAAGGCCCTTGAACGGTCTGCCAACCGCATACATTCACGAGCCGCCGCTAAAGCGGCTCATTTTTTGCTCTTATTATCCGGCTCACCCGTGAACGGGTCAAAGTATTCCCGCAGTCCTATTTGATCTGTGAGTTGGTCTTCCTGCAGCTGGTTTCGGACATATTCTGCTATCTTCTTTTCGTTCCGTCCTACTGTGTCTACGTAGTACCCTTTACACCAGAAATGCCGATTCCCATACTTGTACTTCAGATTCGCATGTCTGTCGAAGATCATCAGGCTGCTCTTCCCTTTCAGATACCCCATCACTTCTGCTACGGAATACTTTGGCGGTATCTCTACATACATGTGAATGTGATCTTTACACG
>CACYOR010000109.1 GCA_902775985.1 Oscillospiraceae bacterium | reverse complement strand
CCGTTCCCTTTTTGAAAAGAGACGGATTCCCACACCAGTGCTGCGGCACTGGTTCGGAATGACAGACGTCCAGCGGCAGGCCGTTTTCCCTGCCTTTATACCTTGACCGGGCCGCGGCTTCGTGATAAAATATCCTGAATTACTATGTATGGAGTGCGGAGACTGCTATGTGGATCGCCGATCAATGGAAAGACTTTGAAGTGCTGGACTGCTCCCGGGGGGAAAAGCTGGAGCGCTGGGGAAACTATTATCTGGTGCGCCCCGACCCCCAGGCCATCTGGGAGACGCCGCGCCGCAACCCCCACTGGAACGACCGGGACGCCCGCTATCACCGCAGCGAATCCGGCGGCGGCAGCTGGGACAAGGGCCGTCTGCCCGCGGCCTGGCAGATCCGCTATGGGGAACTTGTCTTCAACGTCAAGCCCATGAACTTCAAGCACACCGGCCTCTTCCCCGAGCAGGCCGCCAACTGGGACTGGGCCATGGGAAAGATCCGCAAAGCCGGCCGCCCCATCAGCGTGCTGAACCTCTTCGCCTACACCGGCGCGGCGACCCTCGCCTGCGCCAAGGCCGGGGCCCAGGTCTGCCACGTGGACGCGGCCAAGGGTATGGTGGCCTGGGGCAAGGAGAACGCCGCGGCCTCCGGCTTGCAGGAGGCGCCCATCCGCTGGATCGTGGATGACTGCGCCAAGTTTGTGGAGCGGGAGATCCGCCGCGGCCGCCGCTATGACGCCATCATCATGGATCCGCCCTCCTACGGGCGCGGACCGGGGGGCGAGGTCTGGAAGCTGGAGACAAATCTCTGGCCCTTCGTGTCCCTCTGCGCCGGGGTGTTGTCGGAGGATCCGCTCTTTGTGATCATCAATTCCTACACCACGGGGCTCTCCCCCTCGGTGCTGAGCTATGTGACGGAGAGCATTTTTACCAAAAAGTTCGGCGGCCGCTCCGAGAGCCGGGAGCTGGGATTGCCGGTGACCGATACCGGCCTGGTGCTGCCCTGCGGGGCCACCTGCCGCTGGGAACGCTGAGCGGAAAGGGCATTGCTTTGAGCGCGATTATTGAGTTTAAAGATGTACATTTCAAATACCCCGAGGACGAGCTGGAGAGCCTCTGCGGCATTACCCTCGCCATCGAGGAGGGCAGCTTTGTGGCGGTGCTGGGCCATAACGGCTCCGGCAAGTCCACGCTGGCCAAGCATATGAACGCCATCCTGACCCCCACCAGCGGCCAGGTGCTGGTAAACGGGCTGGACACCGCCGACGAAAACCGCCTGCTGGACGTGCGGCGGACGGTGGGCATGGTGTTCCAGAACCCGGACAACCAGATCGTCGCCAACGTGGTGGAGGACGATGTGGCCTTTGCGCCGGAGAACCTGGGCATCCCCTCGGGCCAGATCCGGGACCGGGTGGACCGGGCGCTGCAGATCGTCGGCATGTATGAGCTGCGGCAGCACGCGCCGCACCTGCTCTCCGGCGGGCAGAAGCAGCGCGTGGCCATCGCGGGCGTCATCGCCATGGAGCCGAAGGTCATCGTCCTGGACGAGCCCACCGCCATGCTGGATCCCCAGGGCCGGGCCGAGGTCATCTCCACCGTGACGCGCCTGTGCCGGGAAAAGGGCATGACCGTGGTGCTGATCACCCACCACATGGAGGAGTGCATCGGGGCCGACCGGCTGCTCGTCATGTCCAACGGCAGCCTGGTGGACGACGGCACGCCCGCCCAGGTCTTCTCCCGGGTGGAGGAGATGGAGGCGGAGGGCCTCGCCGTGCCGGAGACGGTGCGTCTGGCCTACGACCTGAACCGCCGGGGCTTCTCCCTGCCCATCGACACGCTGGACGTATCGGCCTGCGCGGACAACATTTTAAAGGAAATCCGATAAGGGGATTCATCTATGGCTGAGATCATCGTGGAGGGCCTGAGCCACACCTACAGCGCGGGCACTCCCTTTCAGAAAACCGCAATCGAGAATATCAATCTGCGCATCCCCCAGGGGCAGTTTGTGGGCCTGCTGGGCCATACCGGCTCGGGCAAATCCACCTTCGTGCAGCACCTCAACGCCCTCCTGCAGCCCACATCCGGCCGCGTCCTGCTGGACGGGGAGGACATCAATAAGGATAAAAAGACCCGCCGTGATGTAAAATGGAAGGTGGGCCTGGTCTTCCAGTACCCGGAATACCAGCTCTTTGAGGAGACGGTCTACGCCGATATCGGCTTCGGCCCGAAGAACATGGGCCTGGGCAAAGAGGAGATCGACGAGCGCGTGCGCGAGGCGGCCAGCTTTGTGGGCGTGGAACCGGAGCTCTTTGAGAAATCCCCGCTGGAGCTCTCCGGCGGTCAGAAGCGGCGCATCGCCATCGCGGGCGTCATCGCCATGCGCCCGGGCGTCCTGATCCTGGACGAGCCCACGGCGGGTCTGGACCCGGCCGGCTGCCGCCAGATCATGGACAACATCTGCCGCTATCAGAGGGAGACCGGCGCCACCGTGCTGATCGTCAGCCACAACATGGACGATGCGGCCCGGCTCTGTGAGCGCCTGATCGTCTTCGACCATGGCGGCGTGGTCATGGACGGCACGCCCGAGGAGGTCTTTTCCCGCCCGCAGGAGCTGATTCAGATCGGCCTGGCCGTGCCCCAGTCCACCGCCATCGCCATGGCGCTGCAGGAGAAGGGCCTTGCCCTCAAGGGCGCGGTCTACACCCATGAGCAGCTGCTCATGGCCGTCGAAGCGGCAAAGGGGGCGGCGCTATGCTGAAAGACATCACCCTCGGCCAGTATTTCCCCGGCGATTCGCTGATCCATAAGCTGGACCCGCGCACCAAGCTCATCGCGGTGGTACTGTATATCGTGGCGCTGTTCCAGGCCAAGGGCTGGATCGGCTATGGCGCGGTGACCCTGGCCACGCTGATCCTCATGGCCATCTCCCATATCTCCTTCGGCAACATCTTCAAGGGTCTCAAGCCCATGCTCTTCATCATCGTGCTCACGGCCCTGCTGAACATCTTCTACACCACCGGCACCCCCGTCGTGGAGGGCTGGATCATCACCTGGGAGGGCATCGACCGGGCGGTGAAAATGATCCTGCGCATCGTGCTGCTCATCACCGGCACCTTCCTGCTGACCTATACCACCAGCCCCATGGCCCTCACCGACGGGCTGGAGCTGCTGCTCAATCCCCTCAAAAAGCTCCATGTGCCCGTGCATGAGATGACCATCATGATGAGCATGGCCCTGCGCTTCATCCCCACCCTCATCGAGGAGACGGACAAGATCATGTCGGCCCAGAAAGCCCGCGGCGCGGACTTCGAAACCGGCAGCCTGATCCAGCGGGCCAAGGCCCTGCTGCCGATCCTGGTGCCGCTGTTCGTCTCGGCCTTCCGCCGGGCGGACGAGCTGGCCGTGGCGATGGAGAGCCGCTGCTACCACGGCGGCGAGGGGCGTACCCGGATGAAGCAGCTGCATCTGGCCGGGCGGGACTATGCCGCGCTTGTCGTTTCGGCGCTGTTTCTGGCCGGGATCATCGTGCTCCGGCACTTCGGACTGTAAAGCGCCATGAGAAACATCGCTTTACGCCTCTGCTACGACGGCAGCCGCTACCACGGCTGGCAGGTGCAGAAGGAGGATATCACCGTGGCTGAGACGCTGGAGACGGCGCTGATGAAGATCTGCCAGCACCCGGTCAAGACCGTGGGCTGCGGCCGGACCGACGCGGGTGTGCACGCCCTGCGCTACTGCGCCAACTTCCGCACTGACTGCCGCATCCCCATTGAGCGCATCCCTTTGGCGGTCAATTCCCGCCTGCCGGAGGATATCGCCGTGGTGGACGCCATCGAGGCGCCGGAGGACTTCAACGCCATCGGCTCGTGCATAAAAAAGGAATATATCTACAAACTATTCAACAGCCCCATCCGCGATCCCTTCCTGGAGAAGCGGGCCTGCTTCTATCCCCAGCATCTGGATCTGGCGAAGATGCAGCGGGCGGCGGAGGGCTTCGTGGGTACCCATGACTTTAGGGCCGTGCGCAGCGTCGGCACCGAGACGAAAACCACCGTGCGCACGGTGCACTGGTGCCGGGTGGAGAAGGAGGGAGATCTCATCACGATCTCCGTCTGCGCCGACGGCTTTCTCTACAACATGTGCCGCGCCATTGTGGGCACCCTGGTCTATGCCTCCTACGGCAAGCTGGAGCCGGAGGAGATCCCCGAACTGCTGGAAAAGGGCGACCGGCGTCTCACCGGACCCACCATGCCGCCCCAGGGGCTCTACCTCAACCGGGTCTGGTATCCCGAGCCCGTGGGCTCCATGTTCCTTAAGGATTTATAAGGTTTGAAGAGATTTATTTGTTCATAAAATGGTGCTATACTGACGATATAGAATTTAAGCATCACATAATCCGGTATTTGTGAACAGATTGCAAAAGCCCCAAACCGGCTTGGGGAACCGCCCCGAAGGAAATGCAATCGTTTTTGAGGCAGCTTTGCCGCTTCAAAAACTCCTTAAGCCGAGCGGAGCTTGGCTCTCGCGCCGACCAAAGCGGGCCTTTGCCCGCTGCGATAAGCGCGAGTCCTCAACTGTGAAACATGTTTCACAGTTGAATGATTACATAGTTAAGGATGAGAATGACACATGAAACTGATTCTTGATATCGTTCTTTTGATTATTGTGGCGCTCTGTACCTGGGGCGGCTATAAACGGGGTCTGATCGGCGGCGTGGCCGGGATCCTGGCCATCGTGATCGCGCTCTTCGGCGGCTCGCTCCTGTCCTCGGCCTACTCCCATGAGGTGGTGCCCGCGCTGGAGCCCTTTGTGGACGGCTACATCGACTCCCAGGTGACCCGGGATGAGGTGCTGCGCAACATGGGTTACGGCAATACCGAGTATTCGGTGGAGGACATTCTGGCCCAGGACAGCTCCCTGCGCTACGATTACGCCTATGAGTGCATGCTGGAGCTGGGCGTCTATCCCGACCGGGCGGAGGAACTGGCCGACCGGGCCGTGGCCTACGCCGATGAGAACATGACCGGCATGACCGAGGCGGTGGTGGCCATTCTCTGCGATACGGCGACCTACGTGGTCGGTATGACCCTGGGCTTTCTGCTGATCATTATTTTTATTACCGCCATTGCCAACATCGGCAATCTCTCCTTCCGCCTGCCCAATATGGAGCTGCTGGATGAGATCGGCGGCGCGGTGCTGGGCTTTGCCAAGGGCCTTCTGTACTGCATCTTGCTCAGTTGGGTGCTGAGCTTCCTGGGCATCATCATCGGCAAGGACACCCTGGAGCACACCACCCTGGCCCGCTTCTTCCTGGCCTTCCGCTTTTTGACGAGTGGATTGCTGTAAACCCCGAAAGCTGTCATTGCGAGGAGCGCAGCGACGTGGCAATCCGTTTCTTTGGAATTTTGCCACGTAAAGAGAACGGATTGCCACGCCCGGTGTGCGCACCGGGCTCGCAATGACAGGAACCCATATTGTCTATACTCTGTGGCGCCGCCGGGCGGCGGCGCCCTGTTTCTTTTTTGCGAAATTCCTTTCGCAAGTGCTATTTCCGATGGAGGGATTCTATGCAAGCAACGATGTGCAGCCGCTGCGGCAAGCGGGTCGCGGTGGTCTTTATCACCAAGCTGGAGGGCGGCGTGACCAAGAACGAGGGCCTCTGCCTGCCCTGCGCCCGGGAGCTCCATATCCAGCCTGTGGAGGATATGATCAAAAAAATGGGCATCTCCGATGAGGATCTGGATACTCTGTCCGGCGAGATGATGAACGCCCTCTCCGGGGCCGAGGATCTGATGAACCTGGGCGGCGACGAGGGCGACGAGGGTGAGGACGACGGCAAGACCGCCACCTTCCCCTTCCTCAACCGCCTCTTCGGCGGGCCGGGCGGACAGAATTCCTCCCGCGAGGAGGAGAAGCCCCGGACCGAGAGCAATGGCTCCCAGCCCAAGCCCGCCAAACATAAGTTCCTGGACAATTACTGCATCGATCTGACCGAGCGCGCCAGCCAGGGCAAGCTGGACGCCATGGTGGGCCGGGAGGAGGAGCTGGAGCGCGTGATCCAGATCCTGAACCGGCGGCAGAAGAATAACCCCTGCCTCATCGGCGAGCCGGGCGTGGGCAAGACCGCCATCGCCGAGGGCCTGGCCCAGCGCATCGCCATGGGCAATGTCCCTTACAAGCTGCAGGATAAGCGGGTCTATCTGCTGGACCTCACCGCCCTGGTGGCGGGCACCCAGTTCCGCGGCCAGTTTGAGAGCCGCATGAAGGGCCTCATCGAGGAGATCCGCAAGCAGGGGAACATCATCCTGGTCATCGACGAGGTGCACAACATCGTCGGCGCCGGGGACGCCGAGGGCAGCATGAACGCCGCCAACATCCTCAAGCCCGCCCTCTCCCGGGGCGAGATCCAGGTCATCGGCGCCACCACCTTCACCGAGTACCGCAAGCACATCGAGAAGGACTCCGCCCTGGAGCGCCGCTTCCAGCCCGTCACCGTGAGCGAGCCGTCGATTGACGACAGCATCGCCATTTTGAAGGGCATCGCCCACTATTACGAGGACTATCACGGCGTGGAAATCTCCGACGAGATGTGCCGCCAGGCGGTGCTCCTCTCCGAGCGCTACATCACCGACCGCTTCCTGCCCGACAAGGCCATCGATCTAATCGACGAGGCCTGCTCGGACGTGAATCTGAAGGATCCCGATATCAAGCGCCGCATGCTCGCCGAGCGGGACCTGGAGAACCTGCGCTTTGAGCGGGAGGCCCTCATGAGCGACAACAGCGAGACCGATCCCGAAAAGCTCGATCAGCGCTATGCCCGCATCGCTGAACTGCGCAGCAAGGAGATGCAGCTGGAAAACGAGCTCTCCGCCCTCAAGGCCAAGGGCCGCCCGGCGCTGACGGTGGATAACCTGGCCCGCATCATCGAGCTCTGGACCAAGAT
>CACYOR010000108.1 GCA_902775985.1 Oscillospiraceae bacterium | reverse complement strand
CATTGACAAAGTCTCGCACCGACACGCGTTTCTCCCCACGCGTTTTCAGCGTCTCGGCTGTATGCCAGATCACGCGGCGGCGCAGGAATTCCTGATAGCTGCGCTCCATATACGGGGCAAAGAAGGCCGCCTCGCTGCGGCTGTCGGAGAAGCACAGGAACTGCCTTGCCCGTTCCCGGCGCATGACTTTCTTTTTCGCCGCCCGTGCAAACAGTCCGCTTGCCGCCCTGGGCGCTTCTGCCACCTCGGTAACGTCTTCCGTCGGAAGCTGCTCGAAAAGCTCCGTTCCCAGTACAGCCGTCGCAGCCTCGCTCCCCAGATAAAAGCGGCGAAACGATCCAAACCCGCAGGCCGGGCACCTGGTCGAACCGCTCTTCGTATGATCGACCAGCCGCAGCTTGATATAGCCCTCTTTGGCATGATCGCAGGGCGTTTCGTATCTCAGATCCGCTTCGGAAGAAAGCGCGCCGCAAATCGGGCAGACTGCATAATCGTGGGATCCGTCGTCTTTTTCTTCTTCGTCCTCGTCATCCTCGAACAGCTCTCCGTCAGACGCGGCCCGCCGTCGTCTTTTTCTTCTTCGTCCTCGTCATCCTCGAACAGCTCTCCGTCAGACGCGGCCCGGATGAGGTAATACTCGGCGTCGTCATCCTTTCCCTGGCGGGCAAACTGCTTGAAGCGGCGGCTTCCCTTGTCGGTCTTTCCCACGATGGCAAGCCGTCCGCAGTCGCTGCAGATGGCAGCTTCGAAGACCTCCTGCGGGGCCTGCCCGGGATGTTCGATGGCATTTTTTCGCTGCAGGAAAAGCTGCTTAGGCGTATTGAGCGTGATATAAGCGCCCTCCATCGCGCGAACGAAGAAGTGATAGCGCGGCTTGATCAGTGCAGCCCCGTCCTTTTCCGCCCGGGCACAGACGCTGATAAACGCAACGACCTGCTCCCGGGTCATCCCCGGAGCCGCGCTAAGAAAGGCCCGGTGCAGCTGCGTCACGGTAACGGGGGATTTTGCCTCTTTGCGAAGAATGGCAAACAGGCGGAGATGGAGAAACAGCGCATACAGTTTTTCCTCCGCCGTTCCCTCCGGTGCAAAATCCAGATCCGCCTGTCCCAAGATCGTTCCCACCGCGTCCGGTGATTTCACAAGCCGAACAAACAGGTCCGGGTCGATTTCCCGGTTTTCGATCATTTGAGGCTGCCTTTCTGCAGAGCGGATGATCCCGTCGGCAGAAAAGGGCACGCCTGTCAGCTTTTCGGCAAAGCTGACGATCTCACCGTCTGCATCCTGGCCGCCAAGCGTAGCACTGGTCAAAATGTATTGCACGGCGTCAGGCTCGCTGATCCTGGCGCGGAGACGGCGCATCAGCAGGCTCGTCTCCATACCGGTAGCGCCTTTGTAGATGTGCGCCTCGTCCAAAACGATATATTTCAGCTTGGCCCCGGAAAAGACACGGTCATCCTTCGGACGAAGCATCATGTATTCCAGCATGGAATAGTTCGTGATTAGGATGTGCGGCGGCTCTTCCTGCATCTCTTCACGCGAAATCAGTTCGTTGGGAAGCGGGTCGACCGGCGCGCCGTTGGCGTCCTTATGTGTTTTGTGGTACTCACTGAGCGCCTCACTCTTCTTATGCGGCGTGTTGCCGTTGTAGATGCCGAAGCGGATCGCCGGATAGTTTTTCAGAAGAGCACGCAGGCGCTTGATCTGGTCGTTGGCCAGCGCGTTCATCGGGTAAATGATGATGGCGCGGACGCCGGAGTCCAATTCACCGCGTTCCACTTCGCACAGGATGTGGTGGAGAACAGGAATCAAGAAGCTTTCGGTTTTACCGGAGCCGGTGCCCGTCGTCACGACCAGGCTTTGCCCCTTGGAAGCTTTCTTCAGCGCCTTCTCCTGGTGCAGATACAGCGGCCTGTCCAGTTTTAACTCGCGGTCCTTTTCCGGGATGGGCTCCAGCTCGGCGAACAGGCGGCAGGCTTCGCCCTTCTCCATCAGTTCCCGCAGCGTATGCCCCGCCTCAAAGGAACCGCCGATATCCAGGTACGGTCCCTTGGCCACCATACCCTCCTGCTTTAAGGCACGCTTGAGCCCCAGCGCATACTCCGCATCGGCCATATCAAAACTTGTTGTAATGTAGTCAATATAGCTGGATTTGATCTCCTCAGAGGCCTGGATCGGATCAAACATAATCTGCCCTCCGTATTTCAAATTCAAAGTAGTCGGGGTTTTGCAGTCTGGCGCGCTGCGCGACCCGGCTCATGGTCTGCTCCGGATCGCGGTTTGGGATAGAAGCTGTGGCGGTATCAAAGTAAACGACCTCTCCCTCAGCGGTGGTAAGGATCAGCCTCCGATCATTGACGACCCAAAGACGCACCGGATTTGTCAGCAGGTATTCACTGCGATCCGGATACGCGTTAAACGCGATCCTTCGTCCATCTCTGTTTTCAAAGCTCAGCCGCGCCTCATACTCCGGCATGGCAATGCTCTCCCAATCCGGAGCACCGATCCCGAGGAAGACAAGCTTTTCCACAATGCCTTTGCCAGGCTGTATGTCCGCGCTTTTTAGCTCTTCGTTGCTCATATCCCAGTAGATCGCCTTTGTCAGCTGCAGCTCGCATCCTTCAAAGCGAAACTCATTTTCATCTCCGACAACAAGCTCCCCTTTGTAAATGCACTCCTGTCTGCTGCTAGAAAACACGCTATCGCTTTGAAGGAGAACCTCATAAGAATACCTTCCGTGCCGAATCTCGGCGCTACGGCAGAGCAGCTTGTCATAGTCGGCTACAATTCCGAAGCTGTAGTCTTCGGGCCCCGACAGTGACAGGTGAAACCGGGAACCGGGATCGCCGATATATCGCCCGTTCGGCAGCCATTGCAGCTCGTTGACACGGAATTGAAGCGGCGGTTCCGTAAAGCATGGCGAAAAGCAGATTTGTGTGAGGGGGATCTGCTCTCTTTCACCCGAGGGGGAACGAAGAGACAGCCACAGCATTTCATCCTTCCCATAACGCTGGCTGCTATGGATCAGGTTTCCGATCTCATATTGCTCTGCCGAATTGACGGGGAGCTCTTTTGCCCCAAGCATCAGGTGACCTTGCCACGAAGGCGGCAGTTCAAGTGTTGAATAGACTTCCTTCCCAATTGCTTTATACCAGAGCCGTTCCGGCAGCCGAAATGCGCTCATCTCGCCATAGCTACAGCTCACAGTCGGGAGCTCGATCTCATAGCTGAATCCGTCCAGTCCCACTGCAGAGGATGCAACAGTAGTTCCGGGCATCCGGAAAGCGGGCAGACTGGTTGTTTTTCCTGCGTTCGTTATGGTCAGCAGGGCGTCTTCTTCCGTTTCCAGGTAACGGGTCTTGTCCAGTTCCCATGAGAAGCCGGGAATCAAAGCGAAAGGATATTCCAGAATAACCAAAGACTGCACCACATCGACCAGGCGAACCGAGTGGTACACGCCGGACACGGCCGGCAACGTAAAAGTCAATTCTCCGTCCGCAGCCTCCTCCGCAGGAGTCCGTGTTCCATCAAGTGTGAGTTGATAACGCAGTGGGTTTTCATTTTCCGGAAGACGAAGGCGCAGCGTGAACACGGTGTCGAAGATGTGATAATGCTTGCCTTCCGCGCACAGCTCAATTCCGCCGACCGGCTTGGGAGACGGATAAAGCCGCGCTTTTCCGGAAACTTGCTCGTCTGCAAAAAGCTCTGAGCCGTCGACCGTGATTGAACCGACAGTATCGAGGTTGACCCGGTAAAGTTGCCCCTCGTGATCCTCCATGGTCACGCTGTCCTCGTCAGCAAACCCCAATTCCCGGTTCTCATCCGCAAACAAATAGATGATCCCGCCTTTAACGCTTCGCTCGTTTCCGCCTGCGTCAAAGCAGAGAACATCCCGATAGAGCTTGGATCCGGAAGTATAGATCGTATTATCCAGATAGTCAATCTCTCCACACAGGCGAAGCGATTCCGAGAAATCCACCCGTGTATCATCAAGAGGAAGAAACCGCCGCTTTGTCGTCAGACCCAGGTCAGATATACCGCTGGCCTGCAGGATCCCGGCGTATATTTCCCGGCTGTCCTGATATACATGCAGTACCGGGCGTGTCTCCCCAATTTCGTTCAGGCGGATACGGGGAACAACGAGACCCACCTTTCCGTTTTCCATTCCGTATTGAATGTAGATGCGCTCTGCGGATGTCGCAACATATTCCGTTTTATGACTTTTCTTTTCTCCCTGTAGTTGCGTGCGTTCTGCGCTGCTCTTTTTCTGATACCAATCCATCAGGAGCCGATCCCAGCGGTCGTGTATTTCAAAGCTCTCCCCACGCAGGAGGGAATCCATTTTCTTTACAAGCGCATCGCACAGGACCGCCATATAACCAGGCTTCTCCAGAAACAGCGTTTTCAGTCCGGACATGACAGCGGTGGACTTTAGTTGGATCTCAGATTGCTTTTCTGTCCACCTAGCCTGCATTCCCTTGACCAAGGTCTGGTAGCTGCTGTCTTCAGGTATGTATTGAAAGTCCAGGTTCCTTACGTAAAAATCAAACAGGATTTCAAACAGACTTTCGATGCTTGCCCTCGGTGCGATCGCATGGAGCAGCATCGAAGTGTAGTAGCGCATGGTATTTTCCGGGGCAAGGAAGCGGTGATACAATGTAAGCGTGTCTTTGATCGCAGCGCAAAAGCTTTTATAGACTCTCTGTTCCGCAATATCAGAGTTTTCAGGGTTAAAGCCATATTGCTGGTAGATATAATTCCAGAAAGTATCTGTATCGGAATCGCCCTGCGCATCTTCATTCCGCTTTTTCAGCAGCGTGACGGTCGAAACGGTCAGCACAAGCTGTTCGATCCGCGTTAACGAGGATCCCGGACGGCACATCTTTCGCATGACGTCCGTCGCCGCTGAAAACAAGGTTGAGAACTCTGCGTCAGTCAGTTCATATTGCCCGATCAGGGGATATCTGCGCAAAATGCTATCCGCCAGCATAGCAGGAGAATCCGCTTTCCATTCAATGTCGCGGGTTTTCATTTCTGCCTCGCAGTATCCGGTCTTCCGCCAGATAAAACCGTTGTCCGTCAGCCACTGACTGTCGGTCTTACCTTCACTTCTGGCTATCGCGTGAATAGAATAATGGACAGGAGTGGTAACGGCCTTCGGGGTATAGGCCTCTTTGTATATCACACCATCTGGATAGACTTTTTTCAATTTTTCCAGCACGAGGGACTTGTCCAACGCCATTCTTCTTCACCAACTTTGTAAAAGGGTGTATTAAAATTCTCTTATATAGTATAACATTTTGCCGAAAAACGTCAAGAAATTATGGCTCATGAGCTGCGTTGTTTTTGCAGCAACACACCGATACAAGTTCTTTTGTATTTTACAGATCTTTGTTAATTCAATATTCAGAATCGAGCGATGTATCATCGAGCGGCTTTCAGATAACATCTGAAATTTTGATTGGGGCTTGGGGCGGAGTCTCAACAAGCTTTTGCGATCGGCAACGGGCAGGCTTCATGAACTTTTTCACAAGTTCATGAAGCCTGCCCTGCTTGCTGATGCAAAAAGCAGAGTGTGGCCGCACTTGCCCTGCTTGCAGGGGCAAAATGGCTACTATTCTTTAAAAGCAAGATTCTGCTTGTTTAACAAAAACGGCTGAAACTTGCTAAGAGCAAGATTCGCCTTGTACTACACTTATTCGTTTTTGCCTGTTCGTTTCGCGGCCAAAACTTGCAAAGAGCAAGTTTCGCCTCGTCTGCCAAAAATGAATTTTATGTCCTCCGGCACCTTGTTGAGGTTTGCGCACCCCAATCCCGCGCGGTTCAATTTCATCTCACAGTTTTGCAGAAAAACCTGCAAAGGTTTTCTTCAAAATGATGATGGCACGGATGAAAATTCCGCGCCATCTTTTTGGCTTTTTGAAATTGAAAGTGTCAGAAATTTTTGACATGAGCATGGTTCACGTCTCGCGTTTTTATTGAAACCGTCTGCGTGCTCTGATACAATGATAATGAAAACTGTCGGAGCAGGAGATGCGAAAAATGGAAACAACGAAGAACCTGCGGGCCTTGTATCTTGCAAAAATCTTATACGAGCAGACCGACGAGGATCATCCGCTGAGCACCAATCAGTTGATCGATGCGCTCCAAAAAGAGTTCGGCATCTCCGCCCATCGCGTCACGATTTATGAAGATATGGAGCAGCTGCGCTCCTTCGGTGTGGATATCTACACAATCAAATCCACGCAGAATAAATACTATCTGGCCGAGCGGCTGTTTGATCTGCCGGAACTGAAGCTTTTGATCGACGCGGTGGAATCCTCGAAGTTCATCACTGCGAAGAAGAGCCAGGAGTTGGTCGGAAAAATCACGCAGCTTTCGAGCCGGAATAAAGCAGACGAACTGAAACGGACGCTCTACGCCGAAGGCCGTATCAAGCCGGAAAACGAAAAGATCTACTACATCGTCGATGCGATCCATGCGGCGATCAACACCGGGAAAAAGATTTCTTTTTCGTATTTCCAGTATAACGGCCGCAAGCAGCAGAAGCTGAAAAACAGCGGCGCGGAATATGTGTGCAGTCCGTGGATGCTGGTATGGAATGGCGACTGTTACTACCTGCTCGGCCACACCGACAAGCACGGCGTCACACCCTTCCGTGTCGACCGCATCGCTCTGCCGCCGCACATTCTCGAAGAAAACGCGGTACCGCAGCCGGAGGATTTTGATATAACCCGCGTCAACACGATGTTCGGCATGTTCAGTGGTGAGCCGCAGCGCGTGACGCTTGTCTGCGACAACAGCGTGATGGATCACATTGTCGATCGCTTCGGAGAGGACGTCGAGACCGTTCCCGTGGATGGCAAAACATTTCAGGCCAGCGTGCTGGTGACTGCGAGCAAACCTTTCTTCGGCTGGGTCTTCGGCTTTGATGGTAAGGTCAGGATCACCGCCCCGGCAAAAGTGAAGCGCGAATACGAAAAGATGCTTAAAAAAGCGATGGAACAGAACTGACGATACCCAATTGCTATATTTGATAATTGTAAAAAATCAAAGGAGAAAGCGAAATGGCAAGATACAGTGTAAACAATTATACGGTTGAAACCTTGCTGGCGAGCATCAAATCGGGCGGTATTGCTATTCCGGAGATGCAGCGGCCTTTCGTTTGGGATGGCTCGAAAGTGCGTGATCTGATCGACTCACTCTATAAAGGTTTTCCTGTTGGCTATATCATCGTTTGGCAGAACCCGGACGTTAAGCTGAACGACGGAACCGTTTCCGTTGGCAAACAGGTTCTGATTGACGGTCAGCAGCGAATCACCGCAATGGCGGCTGCGATTGTCGGCAACGAGGTATTAGATGACCATTACAAATGGAAGCGTATTGCAATTGCTTTCAATCCCCTGGAAGAGAAATTTGAGGTGTCCAACAATGCGATCCGGAACAGCAGCAAATGGATTCCGGATATTGCTCCCGTATTGGAACCGGCCTTTGACACCTTCTCCTTTGTGATGGAGTATTGCCAGAAAAATGAGATTCCGGAGCAGATGTCTCAGATCAACGCGATCGTCAACAAGCTGCGCGGAATCCAAAACAACAGCTTAGGCGTTATCACCTTGGCAAATGACCTGGATATCGACAGCGTGACTGAGATCTTTATCCGCATTAACTCAAAAGGAGTCGTTCTATCGCAGGCAGATTTCGCCATGTCCAAAATATCCTCAAACGAGACTTTCGGCGGAAATGTCACCCGGAAGACGATCGACTACTTCTGTCATTTGCTGGAGTCGCCTGAGGATTTGAAGGATATCCAGAAAAACGATACC
>CACYOR010000107.1 GCA_902775985.1 Oscillospiraceae bacterium | reverse complement strand
TAGCCGGTGCGGACATGGCGGCAGCGGGAGAATTCCTCGCCCCGCTCCAATACCTGCACCCGGCTGTCGCCCCAGCGGATGTAATAGGACGGCCCGCCCCCGGCCTGCTCGTCCAGGACCGTGTATTCCGGGAAGGGATCGTAGGCGGCAAAGGAGAAATCCTCGCTGTCCCGATGGGGAATGATCAGGGCGTTGAGCTGCCCGTCGTCCTTGAGGACGCAGCCGCCGTCCAGGCAGATCACATGCTTCTCCTTCTCGATGATCGGATCGGCGCAGACGACGTTCTCCCCGTAGAGTACCACCGGGTAGTGGCCCACGATGAGCCACTTGTCAAAGCGCATGGGCCGGTCCAGAAAGCGGTCGATGCGGTTGAGCTCGTCCCGGGTATGCTCCCGCAGGGGCTTGCCGGGCGTCATGCCCGCGTGGGCGAAGATAAACCGCTCCGTCTCGATGGCGTCGGGCAGCGCGCGCAGAAAGTCCCACTCCGCCGGGAAGGCGCTGCGCAGCCGGGCCTTGACCGGGGTGAAATCCGCGATCGCCATCGGGTCGATACCCAGCTCCGTGCACATGTCCCAGAGCAGGCCGCAGCCCTTGTACTGGATATAGCTCAGAAAATGCCGGTCGGCCTCCGGGCCGTAATCGGGTCGGTAAATGCCGAACCAGGTGTCGCAGTTGCCGTTGAGGCAATGGACGTTGCCCGCGGCGCTCATCGCCATCAGACGCCGCAGCAGGCGCAGACTCTCCTTACCTTTTTCCAGAAAATCCCCGTCGATCACCAGCTCATCCCGCGCAGAGAAATCCAGCTTGTTCAGCAGGCCATCGAAATAGGGGACGTTCCCGTGGATATCGGACATGACGAGGATGCGCCGGTTTTCCGGCGGCTCCCAGAAGACGATGTTTGCTTTAAGCGCCATGGCGCACCCCTTCCAGCTTTTTTTCCATCAGCAGCAGGCCCTTCGCCCCGCCGTCGCCGCCCAGAAGGGAAAAGCCCTCCTTCTCATAAAAGGCCCGGGCAGCCCGGTTCTCCTCCGCCACGTTCAGCCGTACGCTCTTCCGCCCCAGGGTCTGATAGTGGAGGTAGGCCCGGCCCAGCAGTTGGATGCCGTAGCCCTGGCGGCGGTATTCCGGCTTGAGATACACAAGGCTGATCCAGCCGTAGCCCGCGTGGGCGCCGCGGGCGGTGTCCATGTCCAGCAGGCCGATGCAGCGATCCTCCACCAGCATGCGCAGCACGCTGTCCGGGTCCCGGCGGTAGTGCTCCCGGGCCGCATGGTAATAGCCGGGGGCGGAGAAGCCCTCCAGATCGCCGTGGGCGGCCAGCCAGGCGTCGGCATAGCAGTCTTTGTAAAAATCCGGGTCGGAGGCCGGATCAAAGCGCTCGTGGCGCACATCGCCGTTGCGGCTCCAGGGGGCCTCCCCCAGCGGGGCGAGATGGGAGGCATCGTTGTAGTAATCCAGGTGAAAGCGCTCCCCGTCCCAGAGCAGATGGGTGACGGCGGTGTTCTTGCAGATGGGCAGGCGCTCCACATCCCGCAGGTCGATGCCGGTGATGCCGCTGAGGGCGCAGCGGATGGTGACCCCGTGGCTCACCACGGCGACGCGCCGCCCCGGATTGGTCCGGGCGATCGCCTCCAGCGCCTCACAGGCGCGCGTGCGCACCTGGGCATAGGTCTCCGCGCCCTCCAGAGAGAAGCTCTCCGGGTCGCGGATAAAACGGTAGGCCCGCTCCGGCTCGTCGTGAAAGACGTTGCCGAAAAACCGCGTCTCCCAGGGGCCGACGTTGATCTCCCGCAGGCGCGTGTCGATCTGCAGCTCCTGGCCGCCCCAGCGGGTGATGGCGGTGGCGGTCAGGCGGGCGCGATAGAGATCGCTGGAATAGACGGCGTCCACCGGCAGATCGCGAAAGCGCTCCGCCAGCAGCTCGATTTGCTTTAAGCCCGTTGCGGTCACGCCGCCGTCCCAGTGGCCCTGCATGATCCGATAGCGGTTTCCCTCGGCCTGGGTGTGCCGAATGAGATAAATTTCCGTCATAAGTCCGCCTCCGCAGCCTTGACCGTTGCGTCAAGATAACGTATAATACTGTGTTAAAGAATGGCTTTTTTGTATATGCACGATTATAGCCCGAAAAAAAGCGGAAAACAAGAGGAAAGGAGGGCTGGCAATGGTGCGAGCGGCGGTTCTGGCCTCCGGCGACGGCGGACGGCTCCAGGCGATCCTGGACGCGATGTATTTTAAGGAGATCCCGAATTTTGAGCTGGTGGCGGTCATCTGCCCGCAGCGCGGCTGCAACGCCATGAAGCGTGCCCTCAATTCCGGCGTCTCCGCCTATGTGGTGGATCCGGATCTCTTCCCCACCATGACCAGCCACAGCATGGCCGTGGCCAACAAGCTCAAGGACATGGACATTGAGCTGGTGATCCTCGCCGGCTACGACGTGCCGCTGGGCGTGATCCCCTATCAGTTCCGCAACCGCATCATCGGCACCTTCCCCGCCCTGTATCCCGCCTTTGAGGATCTGGAGGGGGACGTGAACCGGGCCGTGCTGGAGCGCGGTGTGAAGATCACCGGCGCCACCGCCTATTTTGCGGACGGGGACGGCCGGGTGGGCGGCATCATCCTGCAAAAGGCGCTGGAGGTCCGGCCCGGGGACGACCCCGAGACTCTGGGACGCCGGGTAATGGAGGAGTGCGAATGGCCCATCCTGACCCGCGCCGTGGCCGCCTACTGCGGCGGGGAGCTCTCCGTGCGCGGCAACCGGGTGAAATTCCAGACGCCGGTCTCCCAATAAAACAGATTCACGGTATCGGTCTCTGCGGCCGATACCGTTTCTTTTATACTAAGCAGAGCATAATGGAGATATATGGTCAAGAAAGCCAACGCCGTATGGCACAATTTCTGCCAGAAGGACTGTCAGATTTTTATTAAGGGTTAGTATTACTTGAAAAAAACGGTGGACTATGCCACAATAGACACAAGACAATCCGCAAATCATCATAAAGGAGGTCGTTCCCCTTGTCCCAGAAGATCTACCCGTCCTGCCACATTCTCGAGATGTTCATGCCCTATCTGAAAGAGGAAAAGCGCCTGATGCAGGTGCTGGAGGGCGTCGCCGCCAAGGAGTTCTACCGCCATGTGGAGCTGCCCACTTTCGCCGATAAAGAGAACAGCCGCTGGGTGCGCCGCTTTCTGGAGGAGCATCGCCTGGACGCGCTGACCTATGTGGCCCCTTATTTTAATGAAAAGAAGCTGGCCCTCTGCGATCTGGACGGCGAGGTGCGCGCCGCCGCGCTGGACATGGCCAAGCACCACGCCCGGCTGGCCGCGGAGGCGGGCTACAAGACCTTCGGCGTGCCCTCAGGCCGCGACCCCGGCCCGGAGAAGCGCCGCGACGCCATGCAATACGAGGCGGACGCCCTCGGAGAAATGGCGGAGTTCTGCCGGGGGCTGGGCATGTACCTGACGCTGGAGCCGCTGGACCGCTACACCGCCAAGAAGCAGGTCATCGGCCCCATGCCCGAGGTCTGCGAGTGGTTTAAGCCCATCCACGAGGCCCATCCCAACGCCTTCCTGCACTGGGACAGCGCCCATGAGGCCCTGGGCTACATCGACCTGATGTACTCGCTGGACTGCTGCTCCCCCTTCCTGAGCCAGGTCCACCTCTGCGACGCGATCACCGACCCTGCCCACCCCTGCTTCGGCGACCTGCACATGGACTGCGCCCACGGCCCCGACTGGACGACCGAGGGCTTCCTGACGCCGGAGGTGGCCGCGCAGATCCTGAAGAAAGTCGCCTCCTTCGACACCCCCGAAGGCAAAAACTACGTCTGGGCTTCGGTGGAGATCCTGGGTCACAAGGGCAACGATCTCTGGCATAAGGAGGAGCTGGCCCGCAACTTCCTGACCCGGGCCTTTACGCTGGCCGGGCTGGAGCTGGCCTGAGAGGAGGACACACGGATGCATTATTTTATCGGACTGGACAACGGCGGCACCACCACCAAGGCCGCCCTCTTTGACGCCAACGGCCGGGAGCTGGGCAAGGCCCTGGTGGCCACCCGTTCCCTGGCCCCGCGCCCCGGCTTTGTGGAGCGCGACATGGAGGAGATGTGGGAGGCCAACTGTACCGTGCTGCGCCAGGTGCTGGAGAAGACCGGCGTGGACGCGAAGGACGTGGCGGGCGTGGGCATCTGCGGCCACGGCAAGGGCCTCTATCTCTGGGGCAAGGACGGCAAGCCCGCCCGCAACGGCATCATCTCCACCGACAACCGGGCCTATGCCTATCCGCTGCAGTGGGCGGCGGACGGCACGGAGGAGAAGGTCTTCGCCCTCTCCGCCCAGCACATCCTCTCCTGCCAGCCGGTGGCCCTGCTGGCCTGGCTGCGGGATAACGAGCCGGAGAGCTATCATAACATTCAGTGGGTCTTTGCCTGCAAGGACTATGTGCGTTTCCGCCTCACCGGCGAGGCCCGGGCCGAGATCACCGACTATTCCGGCGCCAACCTCATGAACCTGCACACGCGGCAGTATGACCGGGAGCTGCTGAAGCTCTTTGGCCTGGAGGAGATGGAAGCGGCGCTGCCGCCCCTCTGCCTCGCCACGGAGATCTGCGGCCATGTCAGCGAGGAGGCCGCGGAGCGCTGCGGCCTGCTGCCGGGCACGCCGGTCATCGGCGGCATGTTCGACATCAATGCCTGCGCCCTGGCCGCCGGCGTCACCGACCCCGAAACGATCTGCATGATCGCGGGCACCTGGTCCATCAACGAGTACATCCGCCGTGAGCCGGTGACCGACGGGACGGTCTTGATGAACTCCCTGTTCTGCCTGCCGGAATATTATCTCATTGAGGAGTCCTCCCCCACCTCCGCGGGGAACAACGAATGGTTCGTGCGCACGCTGCTGCCCGAATGTCGGCGTGATGCCGAACGGGAGGGCAAGAGCATCTATGAGATCCTCAACTCCTGGGTCGGGAGCCTGAAGCCGGATGAGTTTGTGCCGGTCTTCCTGCCCTTTGTGATGGGCTCCAACGTGCACCCCAACGCCCACGGCTCCTTCGTGGGACTGAGCCTGAGCCACGGCCGGGAGCACATCGCCCGGGCGGTCTACGAGGGCATCGCCTTCTGCCACCGCTATCATCTGGAGAAGCTGCTGAAAACCCGGGAGACGGCGCCCCGCTGCATCCGTCTGGCCGGCGGGGCTGCCCGCTCCGAGGTCTGGGCCCAGATGTTCGCCGACGTGATGAAGCTCCCGGTGGAGACCGTGGCCGCCGGGGAGACCGGCGCGCTGGGCTGTGCCATCGGCGCGGCCGTGGCCACCGGGGAATACGCGAGCCTGAACGAGGCCGTGGAACACATGACCGCCGTCGCCCGCCGCTATGAGCCGAACCCGGATTGGACGGCGGCCTACGACAAAAAATACCGCCTGTATGTGCGCACCCTGGAGCAGCTGGATGGCCTCTGGGACGAGATGCAGGACCTGATTGAGGGAAAAGCATGAGAGCATATGAGATCGGCCTGTACGAAAAGGCCATGCCCGATGTGAGCTGGGAGGAAAAACTCAGCGCCGCGAAAGAAGCGGGCTACGATT
The DNA here is from genome assembly GCA_902775985.1 of Oscillospiraceae bacterium. Taxonomy (GTDB): domain Bacteria; phylum Bacillota; class Clostridia; order Oscillospirales; family Oscillospiraceae; genus Limivicinus. Next base: position 14,568 of record CACYOR010000107.1, on the reverse strand, counting down.
TTGTGGAGATCAGCATCGACGCGAGTGAGGACAAGATCAGCCGCGTCTATATGGCAAAAGAAGAGCGAAAGGCCCTGGTGGATCTGCTCTACCGGATGGAAATGCCGCTTCGCACCATGAACGTGAGCGCCCTGACCAAGTACGCTCTGGGCGACGAGGACGACGCCATCCGGGATCGCGGACTGGACATCGCCCGGCATGCCCTCGCCCTGGCCGCCGACCTGGGCGTGCGGATCGTGATGTTCCCGGGCTACGACGTGTATTTCGGCACGTCCACGCCGGAGACCGTCCGCCGCTTTACCGCGGCCATGGAGGAGCTTAAGGCTCTGGCCGCCCGCCAGGGCACGGTCATCGGCTTTGAGACCATGGAGAACGAATTCATGAACACCGTGGAAAAGGGCATGACCTGGGTGAGGCGCTTCGCCTCCCCCTATGTGCAGCTCTATCCCGACATCGGCAACACCACCAACGCGGCGGTGCTCCACGGCGGCGATCCCCTGGCGGATCTGCGGCTGGGGAAGGGCCATGTGGTCGCCTTCCACCTCAAGGAGACCAGGCCCGGCCACTTCCGGGAGATCCCCTACGGCGAGGGCCACGTGGACTTTGCCGGCGCCATCGACACCGCCTGGGCGCTGGGTGTGCGCCGCTATGTGACCGAGTTCTGGTACGACAAGAACCTGCCCGACTGGCGCGCGGAGCTCCAGAAAGCCCGCTCCCGCTTCACGGCGCTGCTGGATCAAAAGGAGTAAAGCCCATGCGCGATCTCAAGCCCATCTGCCGCGTGGCCGTGGTACAGGCCGCTCCGGTTCTCTTCGATACCGCCGCCGGGCTGGAAAAGGCCCTGGGCCTGATCCGAGAGGCGGCCCAAAACGGCGCGGAGCTGGTGGTTTTTCCCGAGCTCTTTCTCCCCTGCTATCCCTACGGCATGACCTTCGGCTTCACCGTGGGTCACCGGGAGGAGAGCGGCCGGGCGGACTGGAAACGCTATTACGACAACTCCCTCCTCGTCCCCGGGCTGGAGACCGAGGCCCTGGCCGCCGCGGCCCGGGAGGCCGGGCTCTGGCTGAGCATCGGCGTGTCCGAGCGGGTAGCGGAGAGCGGCACGCTCTACAACACGAACCTGATCTTCGCGCCTGACGGCCGCCTCGCCGCCCGGCACCGCAAGCTCAAGCCCACCGGGGCCGAGCGGGTGGTCTGGGGCGACGCGGACAGGGGCTTCTTCCCCGTGGCCGAGACGCCCTGGGGCCCCATGGGGAGCCTCATCTGCTGGGAGAGCTACATGCCCCTGGCCCGGGTCGCCCTCTACGAAAAGGGCGTCACCCTCTATCTCTCCCCCAATACCAACGACAACGAGGAGTGGCAGGCCACGATCCGCCACATCGCCATCGAGGGCCACTGCTACTTCATCAACTGCGACATGGTCTTTGAGCGCAGCCAGTACCCCGCCGACCTGAACGCGCAGGAGGAGATCGCCCGCCTGCCGGAGACGGTCTGCCGCGGCGGCAGCTGCATCGTCGATCCCTATGGCCACTATGTGACCGAGCCGGTCTGGGACCGGGAGGCCCTGATCTACGCCGACTTGGACATGAACGCCGTTCCCGCCAGCCGTATGGAGTTTGACGCCTGCGGCCATTACAGCCGCCCGGACGTCCTGCGGCTGGAGTATGAGGATCGATAAAAAGCTCTTTTTATAATGAACCTCCAGGCTTTCCCCTGGAGGTTCATTGTTTAAAGGCACAGAAACGGATTGTATTCTCTACGTAAATGTGATAATATGATGATGCGACGCAATCGAATAAAAGGACAAGTTCAAGGGTATGTTTTTACTTCGGTAAAAACGCACCCTCCATTTGGCATTCCCTTGGGCTTGTCTGAATGATTGCGTCGCAGCAAATGAGGCTATGCGTTTTTCGTGCGTAGCTTCGTTTGATGCTACGCACTTTTTTATTTTTTTCCACTGCTTTGTTTGACGCGCCCATAAAGAGAAACAGGAGGCCTATCAATGGCAAAAAAGGTAATTGTCCTCGATGCAGAGACGACCGGACTCAATGCAAAAAATGACGAAATACTTCAGCTGACGATTCTTTCTGGTGACGGAGACGTTTTGTTTGATGAATTCATTCGTCCAACAAAACACACCTCATGGCCTGAGGCCGAAAAAATCCACCACATTAATTATGAGCGGGTAAAAGACTGTGAGCCTTTGGCTACGTACAAAAAAACTATTTCAGACATTATCTCAAGTGCGGATGTCATTGTAGGTTACAATCATTCTTTCGATATGGCTTTTCTCGAAGCGGCCGGGATACCGTCTGATCCAAAAAAGAACTACGATTTAATGCTGGAATTTTCACAACTCAGAGGCGAGTGGGATAAAGAATACAACCATTATCGATGGTACAAGCTGAAAGAATGTGCAGACTATTTTGGTTATAACTGGGGAACAGAATCCACCCACAACAGCTTGGCTGATTGTAAGGCAACTCTTTACTGCTATAAAAAGATGCTCGCAGGAGAGACAAAAGAAGGGGGCGGAAAGAACAAGCGGCAGCACCCGAGTACATTCAGAGGCTCTTTCAGTTCAACGGGAAGAAGAACAAAACTCGCTCTGGTTGCCTTGCCCATGGTTGCCATCTTGCTTTTGGGGGTTGCTTTCTCTTTTTTCTTTCATCCTCAGCAAACCAACAAGCGAAAAATCACAACTGTTACCAAATCATCCCTCCAAAAAGTTCTTGATGTTTCAGATTTTTCCACATTAGAGTTTCGCTATGGTTCTGTTGCACAAGCTTTGGATGATAAAGGCAAAGTAAAATACTATGTATCTTATAACGGAACCGTCCAGATTGGTATTAATTTTGAAAAGATAGCAAAGAGCGTTTCTGTAGATAACACCAACAAAATTGTTACGCTAACTCTACCTCAACCTTCTGTGCAATCTCCTATTGTTAATGTCGATACTTTGGAATACATTTTTGTCAAGGAATAATATAACAAGCCCGGTTTAACCGATGAAGCGTTGAAAGTTTGCCAACAAGATCTTTCTAATGAAATACAAAATAATAAAGAAATATTCGACATTGCAAAGGAAAACGCCAAGAGTGCAATAACACAATTACTTGATCCTTGGTTAAAACAATTGGGCGACGAGTATGAACTCGTAATTAAGTAGGTGGCGAAAATGAAAAAACAAATTGTGGTCTTGTTGCTTCTCATAAGTATGTTGTCTGTATTTTCCGGTTGCGGATCAAAAGAAGTTATAGAAGAACCAGAGGTTGAATTCAATGTCTCGGAGACGCAGCTGCAGAGTATTTGTAAACTGGCTACCCTGAAATGTTATTATAACAATGTGGCAAAAACGACCTTGGAAGGTAATGTTCTCCAACGTGACAGCAAGCTGTGGATCGAGTATTCTGGCACTGTCAATATGGGGGTAGATTTCAGTAAAGTAACGCTGGAAGTTGACGGAAACAGATTGTATATAACCATGCCCGACGCGGAAGTTCTCAGTGTTGGAGATCCTTATCCGAACAAGGGATTTTCTCTGCAAAAATAACAGCGGAAGACGAGCGCGATGCTTTTATTAAGGCCCAGGATAACATGGAACAAACCGCAAATGATTCGTCTTCTCTCCTTCTCGCAGCGAAAACACGAGCAAAGGTTTTAATAGAAAACTATGTCCACCAAATGGATGAGCTTGCGGGCACTTCGCATGTGATTATCTGGAAATAAATTCACTAATTCTTCCAAAGATTCAAGCAGGCCTGAAAAAAGCTTCACGCTGAAAAAACGGCGTGAAGCTTTTTATTGTTTCAGTTTGCCCGGGCTGATGCCGAAGCTCGCCTTGAAGGCCCGGTGGAAGGCGGAGTAATCCCCAAAGCCGCTGTCCAGGGCCGCCTTGTTGGCGGGGACGCCCTCGCGGATCAGGCGCGCGGCGCAGAGCAGGCGCTTTTGCCGCACGTAGGCGTGGACGGTGGAGCCGGTCTGTTCCTTGAAAAGGCGCATAAAATGGTAGCGGCTCAGGTAGACCCGCTCCGCCAGCTCCTCCACGCTCAGCTCCCGGCTCAGGTTCTCGTTGATGTAGCTCAGCACTTCCCGGATCTTCGGGTCGACGCTCTTCTCGCTGCGCCGCTGGGCGGCGTTGAGGCGCCCGATCTGAACCAGCAGCTGGATGATCCAGGTGTCGCACATGGCCTGGGCGCCGTAGCGGGTGTCCGCCGCGGCTTTTTCGTAGGCGGCCAGGGTCTCCCGGATCTCCCGCCGCTGCGCCTCGTCCGGCTCCAGCAGCCACTGGCCGCTCCGGTCAGCCTGGTCAAAGCAGTCCATCAGCCTTGCCTCCGGCATGGTGCGGTCAAAGTACTGCCGGTCCAGATAGAGGATGATGCGCTCGTAGGGCTCGCTCTGGTCGATGAGGGCTTTGTGGATGGCGTGGTGCCGGACCAGCAGCACCGTCCCGGGCCGCAGCTCGTAGCGCTCGCTCTCCACCAGGTACTCCACCCGACCCGACAGCAGCAGCACCAGCTTGTCAAAGTCGTGAAAATGAAAATCCCGCTCCTGTCCGGCGCTGTCCTTTAAATGAAAATAGTGATAGTTTTCCCGGAGGTAGCCCTCCCGTGCATAGCGTTTTTCCGGCATTTTGGTCACCCCAAAAGCAGTATACAGCACAATTTGCAAGTTTTCAAGCATGCCATGCAATTTACATCGACAAAGATTGCAAATACAATGGGATAGAAGCTTGAAAGGAGTGTTCTCGTATGGCTAACAACAAAAAGGGCAGTTTTCTGAAGAACAACTGGTTCTTCTTCACCATGATTCTGGGCATCGTCCTGGGCATCGTCGTGGGCTTTGCCTGGCCCGGCGCCGGCGCGCTGGAGCCGCTGGGAACCCTGTTTATCAATATGATGTTCTGCGTGGTGGTCCCGATGGTCTTCTTCTCCATCTCCTCCTCCATCGCCAACATGAAGAGCGCCAAGCGCGCGGGCAAACTCATGGGCACCACGGTTTTGACCTTTATGGTCACCACGATCATCGCCTCGGTGATCATGTACGTGCTGGTCCGCTTCATCCCCATCTACACCGGTGAGCCCGCCTTTGAGCCGGGCGCCTCCGAGCCCATGAGCGCGGGCGAGCTGATCGTCGGCTTCTTCACCAAGTCCGACTTCCCTGAGCTGTGGAGCCGCCGCTCCATCCTGCAGCTGATCGTGGCGGGCATCTTCTTCGGCTTCGGCGTCCAGATGTGCGGCGGCCCGGAGACCAAGGTGGCCGCGCTGCTGGAGGAGATCACCAATGTGCTGATGAAGGTCATCAAGCTCATCAGCTTCTACGCCCCCATCGGTTTCTTCGGCTTCTTCGCCGCTCTGGTGTCCGCTCACGGCGCTGACTTCGTGTCCAGCTATGCCCGGGCGATCATCCTCTATTACATCGTGGCCTTCGCCTACATGTTTCTGATCTTCCCGCTCTACGCCCGCTTCGGCGGCGGCAAGGGCGCCGTCAAGGTCATGTTCCAGCACCTGTTCCGCCCGGCGGCGGTCGCCACCATCCCCACCAACATGGAGGTCTCCGAGGACACCGGCATCTCCAAGGACGTGACCGACATCGTGCTGCCCATGGGCGCCACCATGAACATGGACGGCTCCGGCATGAGCGCCATCATCAAGGTTGCCTTCCTCTTCGGCATGTTCGGCATGGACTTCGCCTCCAAGGACGCGCTGCTGGCCATCGTGGTCGCCACGGTCTCCTCCGTGGCCATGTCCGGCATCCCCGGCGGCGGCGGCACCGGCGAGCTGGTGCTCTGCTCCCTCTTCTTCCCCGAGCAGCTGGCCATCGCCTTCCCCATCGCCCAGGCCATCGGCGATCTGGTCGATCCTCCCGCCACCATGGTCAACGCGGCTGGCGACTATGTGGCCTCCTTCATCGTCTCCCGTTACAACGACGGCAAGGATTGGCTGCAGAAGAAGCTGCGCGCGGACAGCAAGAACTGAGATGCGCTATACCAAAATGCACGGCGCGGGCAATTCCTTTCTCATCACGGAAAACCTGCGCGGTGAGCTTCAGGGCGAGGACCTCAGCGTCCTCGCCCTGCGGCTTTGCCGCGAAGAATCCGGCCCCGGTGCCGACGGCTTCATTGTCCTGGAGCCGGCCTCCGACGCGGACTTTGCCATGCTCTTTTTTAACGCCGACGGCTCCCTGGGCGAGATGTGCGGCAACGGCGCCCGCTGCGTCGCCCGCTACGGCTGGGAGCACGGCCTGGCCAGGGACCCCGCGTGCATCCGCATCCGTGCCACGGCGGGCCTGGTGACCGGGCGGCGCATCAGCGAGACCCAGTATGAGGTACGGCTCAACGACCCCTCTGTTATCGAGCTGCACCGGCCCGTCCCTCTCGATGGCGAGATTCTGGACTGCGCCTATGTGGAGCTGGGGCGGCCCGGTATCCCCCACGCGGTGGAGGAGGTCCCGATCAGCGCCTTTCACGACTGGGACGCCCTGCGCGAGCGGGGCCGCGCCCTGCGGCATTCCCCGGTCTTTCCCCGGGGGGCCAACGTGACCTTCGCCTGTCTCATTGGCGAGCGGACGGTCCGCGCCGTCACCTTTGAGCGCGGCGTGGAGGACTTCACCCTGGCCTGCGGCACGGGCTGCGGCGCCACGGCGGCCAGCCTGATCCTCCGCGGGCGGATCCCCGGCGAGAGTGTGACGATCCAAATGCCCGGCGGGGAGCTCTCCGTACGTCTGACCCGGGAGGGCAATACCGTCCACGATATCTTCCTCACCGGCCCTACGGCGCTGGTGGAGGAGGGCGAATATGACAAGAAAGCCTGACGACATGCCGTCAGGCTTTCTTGCTGGCGGCGAAGCCAAAGGCTTCGTCGCCAGAGGGGAGGCAGTCCAGTGCGCGCACTCGCGCCGAAAGGCGCTCGCACACTTCTGGACTGAGAAGTGTTTTTTTCGAGGCGCATGTCCCCGAAAAAAACGGATCGAACTGTTTTTTCGCGTTCCGACGCGAAAAACTCTGCGAGGCCTTTTCTTTTATCGATCTTTGTCTGCCGTCAGGCTTTTTTATAGAAAAGATTGACGGCAATTCTCTCCGGTCGGGCAAGCGCTTTCGGCGCTTTTTTCACGCGAGGAGGCGTATGCTTCCATCACGAGAAAAGCAGAGCGGTATAAAGGAGGTTCCGACTATCATGCAGGCTTTGAAAACACGCCCCGGGGTGCGGCGGGGCGGCATTCTCTATCTGCGCACGGAGGACATCGCTCCCAGCCCCGTGCAGCCCCGGCAATATTTTGACGACGACGCGCTCAAGGAGTTGAGCTGACCCTGCGCCTGCGGGGCGGGCGCTACGAGCTGGTGGCCGGCGAGAGGCGGCTGCGGGCGGCGAAGCTGGCCGGATTGCGGGAGGTGCCCTGCATCCTGCTGGATGTAAACATGGAGGACGCGGGGCTCATCGCCCTGATCGAGAATCTCCAGCGGAAGGACCTGGACTACATCGAGGAGGCCCGGGGCATCCAGCAGCTGATCCAGATGTTCGGCATGAGCCAGGAGGAGGCCGCCCGGCGCATCGGCCGTTCCCAGTCGGCGGTGGCCAATAAGCTGCGGCTGCTGCGCCTGCCGGAGGACGTGCTGGAGGCACTGCGGCAAAACGGGCTCAGCGAGCGCCACGGCCGGGCACTGCTGCGCCTGGCCGGGCCGGAGGAGCAGCGGGCCGCTTTGGACTACATACTGGAGCATGACCTGACTGTCGCGGCCACGGACACCTATGTGGAGGCGCTGCTGGCGGCGCCGAAGGAAGAACAGGCCCCGCCTCCACCCCAGCGAAAGCGGACCTTCATCCTCAAGGATGTGCGCCTCTTTCTCAACTCTCTGACGCGGAACATTGAGGTCATGAAGCGGGGCGGCATCGACGCAGGGCTGCGCCGGGAGGAGACGCCCGACGCGCTGATCCTGACCATTTCCATCCCCAAGCAAAAGGAAGCGACATAAAGGCGCCGCCTCCGCCATACACTGTGGGGAGGTGGTAATATGATCGCGTTCTTTTCCGAACTGCGCTACAAGGAGGTCATCGACATTCACTCCGGGCTCCGCCTGGGCTACGTCTGCGACGCGGAGTACGACGACAAGGAGGGGCGTCTCCTCTCGCTGATCACGCCCGGGCGGGCAAAGCTCTTCGGCCTGATGGGCCGGGAGGACGACTACGTGCTGCCCTGGTCCTGCATCGCCCGGATCGGCCGGGACATCGTCCTGGTGGACTCCAAGGAGCAGCTGGGCCGCCGGCACCGGAAAAAACAAGGCTTATGGTAAGCGTGTAAATTCCTTAGCGCCGTTTTAACAGCCCCTATGATATAATGAAAAGCAGATATAAAAATCTTTACGGGGCGATGCCATGAAAACACGCCTGCAAAAACTCAAGCACTACTTTCCCCTCTCCCTGCGCGGCTGGATCGTCTATGCCGCGGCGATGGGTTTGGCCTCCCTGGTCTGTGAGCTGCTGCGGCAGGTCAGCACCTCCGACGTGCATGTGCCGCTGATCTTCATTCTGGTGGTGCTGGTGGTCTCTCTGATGACGGATGGCTATTTCTACGGGCTGCTGGCCGCGCTGACCAGCGTGTTCACCGTCAACGTGGCCTTCACCTTTCCCTATATGAAAATGGACTTTTCCGTCTACGGCTATCCCCTCACCTTCCTGACCATGGCCGCGGTGGGCCTGGCGGTGTGCACACTGGCCACCCGGGTCAAGGAACAGGAACAGCTTCGCCTGGAGAGCGAGCGCGAAAAGGTGCGGGCCAATCTGATGCGGGCGGTGAGCCACGATCTGCGCACGCCGCTCACCTCCATCAGCGGCTCCATCTCCGCCGTCATGGAGGGCGGTCTCGACCCCGAGCAGCAGCGGGAGCTGCTGGAGGGGGCGCAGCAGGACGCCGACTGGCTCTGCCGGATGGTGGAAAACCTGCTGTCGGTCACCCGCATCGGGGATACCGCCACGGCCGGCCTGCACAAGCAGGAGGAGGCGGTGGAGGAGGTGCTGGGCGCGGCAAGTTCAGCGCCGGGGATTTGGTCATCGATTACGACAAGCACCAGGTGCTGATCGCCGGAGAGAACACCCATCTGACCCAGAACGAGTATCGGATCGTGGCGCTGCTGGGAAAATGCGCCGGCAAGGTGCTGACCTACGACTTCATCATGAAGGAGCTCTGGGGCCCTCAGAGCAAGGGCAGCAACCAGATCCTCCGGGTCAACATGGCGAACATCCGCCGCAAGATCGAGAAAAACCCGGCCGAGCCCCAGTACATCTTCACTGAGGTGGGCGTGGGCTATCGAATGATCGAGGGGAGTTAACGGTCTGAACGGAAAACGCGGGAAGCTTAACACCGGTTAACGCGCTCCCGTGTTTTCTTTATCCCGAGTTTACCTCCTTCCTGATAGGATAAACCTGTAAAAACGAGACAGGAGGTTCCCATCATGGAAGAAAACCTGAAAAGCCGCCTGAACGAGGGCGAAACCATCCTCTGGCAGAGCAAGACCGAGCCGATCCAGGCTCTGGACAAGACCAACAAGAAGCGCTTTCTCACCAACCTGATCGTCTGTTCCGTAATTGCCGCCGTCCTGATCGGCCTGTATCTGGGCTTTGTCAAGGGCGAGGTGAAAATCAGCGCCATCGTGCTGGTTCTGCTCCTCTGCGCGTTTGCGCCGCTGCGCCGGATCCTGGACGCCTCGGCGGTGAAAAAGTTGCAGTATCTCGTCACCGATCAGCGCCTGCTGGTCTCCAACGGCTCGGAACTCAAGGGCGTGGAGCTGGGGCGCATTCGGGACGCCGTCTTGAAGCAGGATGCGGACGGTCATCTGAGCCTGCTGGTCGGCTCCCACGGGATCAAGACCAAGCCCGACCACTGGCGGGAACTGGCCATCGTCGGCCAGCCCTCCTCGCTCCCGGAGGAGGAACCCATTGAGACCTTCGGCTTCTACGCGGTGGAAGACCGCGCCGGGCTGAAGAAGGTCCTGGCTCAGGTGCTCCCCCTGGTAAAAAGCTGATTTTCAGCGTATAAACCCTTTGGCTCCCCGACACGGGGAGCCGTTTTTTTCTCGACAGGGCCCTTCTTCTGTGCTATACTTGCCGAAAGAAAAACACGAAAGAAGAAAGGCATCGGTATGATGGAAAAGTCCGAGCTTGAACGGATTCTGGCCGCCATCGTCGCGGCGGAAAAGGAGGCGGCAGAGCTGGTGCTCCACGCCCATGGGATCCTGGCCGAATGCAAGAGCGGCCATCGGGACGTGGTCACGGAATACGACCGCCGGGTGCAGGAGCTGCTGATCCGGCGTCTGAGCGTGGCCTGCCCCGGCGCCCGCTTCTTCTGCGAAGAGAACGACCGGCACGACGATTTGCAGGCCGAGCATCTCTTTATCATCGACCCCATCGACGGCACGATGAATTTCGTGCGCCGCATGAACCACAGCTGCATCTCCGTGGCCTATCAAAGCCATGGCGCGCTGCTGGCCGCCGCGGTCTGCAACCCCTATGTGGATGAGCTTTTCACCGCCTTCAAGGGCGGCGGCGCCTTTCTCAACGGGCGGCCGATCCGGGTCGATCCCGCGCCGCTTTCCGAGACGATCGTCTGCTGCGGTACCTCCCCCTATCGGGAGGATCTGACCGACAAGACCTTCGCCCTCATGGAGCGCGCCTACCGGGCCAGTCTGGACATCCGCCGCCAGGGCTCGGCGGAGCTGGACCTGTGCAGTGTGGCCGCCGGGCGGGCCGGCGCCTACTGTGAGCTGTCCATCAGTCTCTGGGATTATGCGGCGGGCTATCTGATCGTGACGGAGGCCGGCGGCCTCTGCACCCGGGAGGACGGCAGCCCCCTGCCCTTTGACGGCAGCAAAACCTCGGTCCTGGCCGGCGGGCCCCAGGCCTGGGCGGATTTCCGGGAAAATGTCTCGCTTTCATAAGGGAGGTTGACTTATGGCTGTTTTTGACAATTCCGAGTACCGGCAGCAGCGCTTGGTGATCGACACCGAGCAGCCCACCCTGGACGAGCGGAGCTACAACCTGGTGATCGGCGGTGTGGTGCTCTGGGGCCTGGCGCTCAACGCCCTCATGGCCACCTGGCTGCGCGAGCCGATCCTGCAGCTCAATTACACGGCGGTGCTGATCGCCTATTTTGTGGTGAGCCTGGCCAGCACGGCCCTGGTCTACCGCTCCGACTCCCCGGCGCTGAGCTTTGTGGGCTTTACGGGGCTCTCCCTGTCCATGGGCCTGCTGTTGACCTTTATCGTCTCGGCCTACGACGGCGGCAGCATCCGCAACGCCTTCATCGCCACTGCCGCGGTGACCGCATGCATGATCTCCCTGGCCGGGGTCTACCCCACGGTTTTTCTGCGCATGGGCCGCAGCTTGTTTATCGCGCTGCTGATCGCGCTTGTTGTGGATCTGCTCTGCCTCTTCCTGCTGCATGTGGATTTCTCCCTGATCGACGCCGCGGTGGTGCTGATCTTCGCCGGCTATTTGGGCTTTGACTGGGCCCGCGCCCAGACTTATCCCAAGACTCTCGACAACGCGGTGGACAGCGCAGCGGATATCTATGTGGACATTGTGAACCTCTTCATCCGCCTGCTGCGTCTCTTTGCCCGCTCCCGTGAAGATTGAGCCTTTTGCTCAAAGAAAACGTCCCTCCGGATTGCCGTTTCCGGAGGGACGTTTTGTATCAGGTCTCTTCAAATTGCTTTTTGTAAATTCTTACCACGCCGCACTTCCAGCACAGCAGCAGCGCCAGGGCCGAGCCCACCAGAGTCTGCAAAATCTGGAAGGGGAACTTGGCGGCGGCGTAGGCGGGCGTGCTGTAGAGATAAGCCCGGCCGAGGGTGTAGAGCGTGACGGAGATCACCAGACCCAGCGCCGCGCCCAGCACCGAGGCGGCCACGGGCTTTTGCTTCATCCAGCGGTGGACAAAGAGAGAGATGAGCAGCGCCTGCAGGCCATGGCTCACCAGGGAGACAAACATCGGGGGCGGATAGAAGAGCATATCCCCGATGAAGGCGCCCACGCCGCCCACCAGCAGCGCATAGAGCGGATCCAGCAGCACCGCCGCTGTGACGATGATGACGTCGTTTAAGTACATATGTCCGCCGGGCACAGGGATGCTGAGCGCCGAGATACTCATGATGATGTTCATGGCCATCAGCACCGCCGCGACCGTCAGTTTTTTGACCGGATTGTGCTTGCTTTCCATCGGGCAGGCCCCCTTGACTTTTCCTTATCCTGGATTATAATAGGGAACTGACTCTATGAATATAGCCAGTTTAATTCTTTTTTATAAGGTCAGATTTGGGAAGACCTGGGATCTGCTATGCGGTATGTGATCGAAAAACATGGCGCGGAGAGCGCCTATTGGCAGCTGTACCGGCAGCTGAGAGAGGATATTCTCTCCGGGGAGATCCCCCGCGGGCTGCGCCTGCCCTCCAAGCGGCTGCTGGCCGAGGAGCTGGAGGTCTCCGTCATCACGGTGGAGCACGCCTATGCCCTGCTGGTGGACGAGGGCTACGCCGAGGCCCGGCCCCGCAGCGGCTATTACGCGGCCTTCGGCGGCGCGGCGGCGGGCAGTCCCCCGCCCCGGGCCAGTCTGGCCGACATGAGCGCCGCCCACCGGGCGCCGGAGGATTTTCCCTTCTCCTCCCTGGCCCGCACCATGCGCAGCGTGCTCAGCGAGTATGACCGGCGCATCCTGGACAAGTCCCCCAACCGGGGCTGTCGGGAGCTGCGGGAGGCCCTCTGCGCCTGGCTGCGCCGCAGCCGGGGGCTGGAGCTCTCACCGGAACAGATCGTGGTGGGCTCGGGCGCGGAATACCTCTACGGTCTGGTGGTGCAGCTGCTGGGCCGGGAGCGGGTCTACGCCCTGGAGGATCCCTGCTACGAGAAGATCCGCCGGGTCTACGAAGCCAACGGCGCCCGCTGCGAGGCGCTGCGCATGGGCCCGGACGGGATCGAATCCGCCGCGCTTCAGGCATCCGCGGCCCGCGTGCTGCATGTAACGCCCTTTCACTCCTATCCCAGCGGCGTCACCGCCAGCGCGGCCAAACGCCATGAATACGCCGCCTGGGCTCGGGCGCGCAACGCCGTCATCGTGGAGGACGACTACGACGCGGAGCTGGCCAGTCCCACCCGGCAGATCGAGACCATCGCCTCCCTGGCCCCGGAACGGGTCATCTACATGAACAGCTTTTCCAAGCTCCTGGCCCCGGCCATGCGCACCGCCTTCATGGTGCTGCCCGGGGAGTGGAACGAGGAATACCGGCGGCGGCTGGACTTTTATTCCTGCAGCGTGCCGGTCTACGACCAGTATGTACTGGCCGCCTTTCTCAACGGCGGCCACCTGGAGCGCTATATCAACCGGCGGCGCCGGCAGCAGAAAAAGAACAAGGAGCAAAGTCTATGATGTACTTCAAAAGCGACTACACCGAGGGCGCCCATCCGAAGGTGCTGGAGGCCCTGGAGAAAACCAACCTCATCTCCCAGTCCGGCTACGGGGCCGACTGCTTCTGCGCCTCCGCCGCCGAGAAGATCGCCGCGGCCTGCGGTCGGGACGATCTGGACGTCTATTTTCTCACCGGCGGCACCCAGACCAACCAGGTGGTGATCTCCACCCTGCTGCAGCGCTTTGAGGGTGTGGTCTGCGCCGACTCCGGCCATATCGCCGTGCACGAGGCCGGCGCCATCGAATTCACCGGCCACAAGGTGCTGACCCTCCCCTCGCCCGACGGCAAGCTGCGCGCGGAGGACTTGCGTTCCTATCTGGACGCGTTTTATGCCAACGAGAGCCACGAGCACATGGTTTTCCCCGGCATGGTCTATATCTCCCACCCCACCGAGCTGGGCACGCTCTACACCAAGGCGGAGCTCTCGGCCCTCTCCGCCCTCTGTCGGGAGCGGAAGCTCCCCCTGTTTCTGGACGGGGCGCGGCTGGGCTACGGCCTCATGGCCCCGGCGGCGGAGCTGACGCTGGGGGACATTGCGGAGCTGACCGACGTGTTCTACATCGGCGGCACCAAGGTGGGCGCCCTCTGCGGCGAGGCGGTGGTCTTCCCCCGGCACGGCATGCCCGCCCATTTTGCCACCATGGTCAAGCAGCAGGGCGCGATGCTGGCCAAGGGACGGCTGCTGGGCGTGCAGTTTGACGCGCTCTTCACCGACGGACTGTATTTTGCAATCGGCCGCCACGCCATGGCCCTGGCCATAAAGCTCAAACAGGCCTTCCTGGACAAGGACTATCCCCTCTTCATCGACTCCCCCAGCAACCAGCAGTTTGTGATCCTGACGGCCGAGCAACGCGCCAGGCTGGAAAAGGACGTGGCCTTTGAGCCCTGGGAGAAGCTGCCCGACGGCCGCTATGCCGCCCGCTTCGTCACCAGCTGGGCCACCACCGAGGAACAGCTCGACAAGCTGATCGCGCTTCTATGAGAAAAACCGTGAAAGCCCAAGGCTTTCACGGTTTTTCAGTCTGTCAAAAAACTACCCAAATGCCCTCGCTTCTGGTAAAATAGGAGCGGGGGTGTTGTCATGGACGAATGGAAAAAAGACGCGCGGCGAGATG
>CACYOR010000106.1 GCA_902775985.1 Oscillospiraceae bacterium | reverse complement strand
TGAACTGCTCCCCGTCAAGTAGACAGTGAAATAATTAAAGAAAAGTTCACAGCGCTGCGGCGCTGTGGCAACCGCAGATTCCGGTTGGCTGCTAAGGCATCCGACCGGAATTTGCGGTTTTTTATGCCGCTAAATATAAGTTGTGCTTCTCCATCGGCGTGAGGATGCCGAGGTTGCGCTGGATGCGCCGGTTGTTGTAGTAACGGATATAATTTTCAATCATATCGACCAGCTCTTTTTTAGAGGTAAAGCGCTTGCCGTAGTACCGTTCCCGCTTCAAGATGCCCCAAAAGCCTTCCATAGGGCCGTTGTCAATGCACTTAGCCACGCGGGACATGCTTTGCATCATGCCGGCCTTCTCCAACTTGTGATGGAAGGTTCGATTGGTATACTGAAAGCCCCGATCACTATGAAACAGCGGATGAGCGTCAGGATTGGCTTTCACGGCCCGGTCAAAGGTCTTAAAAACCAAGGGGTTGTCATTCCGGCCACCTACCACAAAGGCAACAATACGACGGTCATAGAGATCCAGGATCGCACTGAGATAGACCTTGTGTACCTCAAAGCCCTCATACCATTTGAACTCTGTTACATCTGTAAGCCATTTCTCATTCGGCTTGTCCGCATGGAAGTTTCGGTTAAGAACATTTTCGGCTATGTACTGTGGATTCTTTGCCCGTATTGTGCAGCCGTGGTTATTGTACTTGATGGTGGACTTGATGCCCTTAGCCCGGCAGATGCGGAGAACGCGCTTGTCGTTCACATGAATATGTTCGTTGTGACGCAGGTCGTCATTGATGCGGCGGTAACCTTTATCCGGGCTTTCCATATAGATCTTCTCAACTTTCTCCGCAAGCTTTTCGTTCTCTATTGTTCTGACGCTCCGTTTCCCGGATGCCCAACGATGGTAAGCTGCCCTCGAAATATGTAGCAGACGGCAAGACTCTTCAATGGGAGCCCCTTTTTCCGCGTGGCATTCTTGAACGGCATAGTACAGATGAGATTGCCTTACTTGTGAGAGGCATCCCTCCTCTCTATCTCGTCCAATTTTTTTAGCAGGTCACGCTCCAATTCCGCCAGATACAGCTGATGCTTCAAGCGCTCGATCTCAATCTGTGCTGCTTCCAGCTCTGTCCGCGGTGTCTGATCCTTCTTCCGCTTCCCGCGGCGATCCTCCAGTCCGGCTTCGCCCATCTCCTCATACCGCAACGTCCAGGTGCGCACCTGCTGGTAGCTCACCTGGTACTTCAGCGCCATCTCGCCGTAGTTCTTCCCAGACGCCAGGCAATCCTTGACGATCTCTATCCGCTCTTCTTCTGTTGTGTCCCGACTCTGCTTCATGTAGCTTCCTCCTCCTGAACGTTTTACGGAGTTGAAATCTCCATGAGCATTATATACCTTTATCCATCTACGGAGAATATGTATATCTCGTATGTTGTATTTCCTGCAAATCTCCTGTAGGCTTCCACCTCCGCGCAGATACTCTATGACGGCGGCTGTTTTCGTTTCGACTGTGTATGTCTTCATTCCTTGTTGGGTAAATCCTTCAACACCTTCATTTTCGTAAATGCATATCCACATCTTTACGGCCGCATAGTTCGCCCCTGCTCTCCGAGCCCCCTTTCTACCGCTATCTTTTGCTTTTGTGGCATGACGATGCTCCCCCTATGTTTGACAGTGCTTCTTTATTTCACTGTCTCTCATAGAGGGAGCATATCAAAGGACAGCGGAGGCATTTTTTCTTCGGCATAAAGTCAGCGCACCGGGAAATACTGATAACAGAGGGTCGAAACACGATCCTGTTTTTAGCCGATTGCGGAAGTCGTAATCAAGCTTGGATTTTTGCCCCGGAGGGTTTTTGAATCCGTTTTTGAGGCAGCTTTGCCGCTTCAAAAACACCCTAAGCCGAGCATAACGACACGCGGGAAGCGTGCGACGATCCAAGCTCTGCTGCGAGGCCTCGCGCCGGCGTCAGAAGAAGCTCACGACGCTCCGTTTCCGCCAGGCTTGGCGAAAACTTCGCTCTGTTCCCTCCTTCTTCCTTTACAAAATCAAAGCGGAGGCTTTGATTTTGAGAGGAGGAGCAGCGGACTGAACGAGCTTTCGTGTCACGACACGGAAGCGAGCGATAGGAAGTTTGCGACGACGAAAGCATGAGCCCTCAATTATGAAACGAGTTTCGCAATTGCCTAGATCCTGTTTTGGAAAGGAGAGTCCCATGACAAGCAAAGAACTTCTCTATGTAGAGGATGCGCTGGCCCATGCCCAGCTGCTGAAAACCCAGTTTCAGACCGCGGCGGCTCAGCTGCAGGATCCGACGCTGCGCGCCCAGGTGCAGAAGTTGGCCGACAGCGAGGAGCAGATCTGCCGGCAGATCTACCATCTTGTGTGAGGTGAAGAACGATGGATGACAAATGCATTATGGAAGGCCTGCTCAACAGCGTCAAGTCCAGCTGCAATCTGCTGGCCTATGCCTCCATGGAGGCCGCGACGCCGAACGTGCACCAGACCTTCAGCACCGCGCTCAACAGCGCCCTGGGCATGCAGAACAGCCTCTATTCCGATATGGCCAGCCGCGGCTGGTACGCCCCGGAACAGGCGCCCCAGCAGAAGATCGACCAGGTAAAGCAGAAATTCGCCAGCATTCAATAAGTCCCAAAACGGCAGCCCTATGAGGGGCTGCCGTTTTCTGTTTTCATGGTTTCGGCAACTCCACCACGCTCACGCGCGGCCCGGCGGATCGGATGCTCTCTTCCGCCATGGTCGTTTGCAGCGTCTCCGCCTTATTGGCCATCACCGCCGTGCAGGCAATGCCCCCGTCCCGCCGGTAGATAAGATCCAGATCCTCCGCCCGGATGGTCTCCCGATAGGGGTTGAGAGAGGCGTTCACCATCGCCAGCCATGGCTCCAGCTCCAGGATCGTATAGCTGTAGCCGTCCACGGTGTCCAGCGCCGTGGGCGCGGTAGAAAAGTGGATGTCCTCGCTCTTGCACTGGAGCGTCTGGCGCAGGAGCCAGGCGATGTTCCCGGCCGAGACGTTGGTCTCCAGGTGCTCGGCCAGGATCTGCACCACCTTGGGGAGATTCGGGATGTTTCCCAGGCTGATGAATTGATCGGCGCAGCTTTTCAAAAAGCGCTGCTGCATCTCGATGCGACCCAGGTCGGCGTTGGAATAGCCGCTGCGGTAGCGGCAGAGACCCATGGCCTGCTGCCCGTTCAAGAGCTGCTCCCCGGGGCGCAGATGGATACTGAGGCCCTGGCTGCGGTCTTCATAGTCCATGGCCATCGGCACCTCGAAGCGTACGCCGCCCATGACGTCGATCACCTGGCGGAAAGCGTCCAGATCCAGAATGGCATAGCAGTCCGGCTCGAAACCGGTGAGACGGGCGATCTGCCGGCTTAGGCTCGCCGCACCGCTCTCGTTATTATAGGGCCCCATGGCATAGGCGGCGTTGATCTTGCGGATCTTCCAGGCGGTGTTGATCATCGTATCCCGGGGGATGGACACCACGTCGATCCGATGCTCCCCGCTGTCCAGCCGTGCCACCATCAGGGTGTCGGTGTTGGCGTTGCCGTCGTCCTGCCCAGCCAGCAGCAGGGTGTAGACGCCGTCCCGCCGGGCGGACACCGGGGCCGTCTCTGTCGGCTGCGGCTCGGTCGTCACCTCGGGCAGGACACGGTTCACCGCCAGGACCTCCGCTCTCTCCGGCGCGCCGGTCGGCGTCGGCGCCCGCTCCCATTGGAGATAAGCGCACAGCGCCGCCGTCAGGATCAGCACCGCCGCGCTCAATCCGCCGCGCAGGATTTTCCCTTTTGTCGTCTTGCTTTGTTCCATACCGCACCCCCGGCTCATACCCTTGTTCGTCTGCTATAAGCTATTCGCCGGGCATGCGACTTATGAACCGCGCGATAAAACGCACAAAAAGCCCCTGTCGAGAACAGGAAAAACAGGTAAAATTTCCTATTGACTTCAATACCAAAAAGTGCTAAAGTGTTGGCATATTCAAGAGGAGGACAGAAGAATGATGCTTCGCTGCGCCGCACGATATTACCGCTATTCTTTTTTGTAAAAGAGGAATAGCTGTTTGTGCTGCTCGAAGGGCCTCCGCTTTTTTGATTTGTCAAACCTGACGCCGCATGGACATGTACCGCGCGGCGTTATTTTTTATGTTTGAAAGGAAGGACTACCATGAAAAAGATTCTTGCTCTTGCTTGTGCCCTGTGTATGATCTTTGCGCTGGGCGCCGCCTCCGCTTCCGCCGCCGACAGCTATAACGTCGGCATCTGCCAGCTGGTGCAGCATCCCGCGCTGGACGCCGCCACCCAGGGCTTCATCGACGCTTTGAATGAGGAGCTGGGCGAGGGCGCCGTCAACTTCAACAACCAGAACGCCTCCGGCGACTCCGCCAACTGCGCCATCATCTGCAACCAGTTCGTCTCCGACGAGGTGGATCTGATCCTGGCCAACGCCACACCGGCCCTGCTGGCCGCGCAGGCTGCCACCAACCAGATCCCCATCCTGGGCACCTCCGTCACCGACTACGCCAGCGCCCTGGACTTTGACGAGGAGGAGTGGACCGGCGCCACCGGCACCAACATCTCCGGCACCTCCGACGGCGTGCCCGCCGAGGAATATGCCAAGCTCCTCAACGAGCTCTTCCCCGATGCGAAGAACGTGGGCATCCTCTACTGCTCCGGCGAGCCCAACTCCAAGTTCCAGGCCGACCAGATCCGCCCCTTCCTGGAGGAGATGGGCTATACGGTCGCTGACTACACCTTTGCCGACTCCAACGACGTGGCTGCCGTCGCCAACAACGCCTGCGACGACTGCGACGTGCTCTACATCCCCACCGACAACACCGCCGCCTCCAACGCCGAGCTCATTAACAACGTGGTGCTGGAGAAAAAGATCCCCGTGGTCGCGGGTGAGGAAGGCCTCTGCGCCGGCTGCGGCTGCGTGACGCTGTCCATCTCCTACTACGATCTGGGCGTTGTCACCGGTCAGATGGCCGCCAAGATCCTGACCGGCGAGAGCGATGCCGGCGAGATGCAGATCGAGTACGCCCCCTTCGAGAAGAAGTTCAACGAGACCAACTGCGAGATCCTTGCGATCGAGGTCCCCGAGGATTTCATCGCCATTGAGTCGGAAGACGCCGCCTGATTCTCTTTCCCTTGGCATAATGACGGGCCTGCTGCAAAATGCAAGTCGCCTGTCATTCCGAACCAGTGCCGCAACACTGGTGTGGGAATCCGTTTTCTCTTTAAAAGAAGAAAGCGGAATCCCACAGCCCCTGGCCGGGCTTCGCAATGACACGTACGAGCATTTGGCAACAGGCCCATGAGAACGCTTTAAGGAGTTCCTTTTTTCGTGAGTATTACAGCCTATTTTGCCTCCCTGAACCTGCTCAAACTGGCCAAGAATCTGCCGGGCAGCGTCTCTCAGGGCATCATCTGGGGTATCATGGCCCTGGGTATCTACATCACCTTCCGCCTGCTGGACGTGGCCGATCTGACGGTGGACGGCTCCTTCACCACCGGCGGTGCCGTCACGGTCATGCTGATCCTGGGCGGCTGGCCCGCCTGGGCTGCGCTGCTGGTGGCCCTGTGCGCCGGGCTGCTGGCCGGCATGGTGACGGGTCTTCTGCACACCAAGCTGGGCATTCCCGCCATTCTGGCCGGTATTCTGACCCAGTTCTCCCTCTATTCCATCAACCTGCGCATCATGGGCATGTCGGCCAACAAGGCTGTCAGCGTGGATAAATACCATCTGCTGCTCTCCTCGCGGCACATCCCCGCTGCCATCCTCACCGGGGCCATCATCGCCCTGGTGCTGATCTCTCTCTTCTACTGGTACTTCGGCACCGAGCAGGGCTCCGCTCTGCGTGCCACCGGCAACAACCCGGCCATGAGCCGGGCCCTGGGCATCAACATCGACAACATGAAGGTGCTGGGTCTGTCCCTGTCCAACGGCATCGTCGCCCTGTCCGGCGGTCTGCTGGCCCAGTATCAGGGCTTTGCCGACATCAACATGGGCCGCGGCGCCATTGTGATCGGCCTCGCCGCCGTCATCATCGGCGAGGTGATCGGCCATGCGATCCTCGGCAAGCGGATGAACTTCTACGGCACGCTGACTTTCACCGCCATCGGCGGCGTGATCTACTATCTGGTCATCGTGATCGTGCTGTGGCTGCGCCTCAACTCCAACGATCTGAAGCTCTTTACCGCCGTGGTCGTGGCGCTCTTCCTGGCCGTCCCCTATCTGCGGGCCCAGAAAACGAGTTCCTTCGCCAAGCTGCGCCGAAAGGGGGACTGACGCATGCTGGATCTGCAAAGCATCTCCAAGACCTTTAACCCCGGCACCATCAACGAGAAAAAGGCCCTCAACGGTCTCTCCCTCCACCTGGATCCCGGCGATTTTGTCACCGTCATCGGCGGCAACGGCGCGGGAAAATCCACCATGCTCAACGCCATCGCCGGCGTCTGGCCGGTGGATGAGGGCCGCATCGTCCTCGACGGGAAGGACATCACCGCCCTGCCCGAGCACAAGCGCGCCAGCCTCATCGGCCGCGTGTTCCAGGATCCCATGATGGGCACTGCACCCAACATGCAGCTGGAGGAGAATCTGGCCCTGGCCCTGCGCCGCGGCGAAAAGCGCGGCCTGCGCTGGGGCGTCACCCGGGACGAGCGCGGCTCCTACCACGAGGTGCTGAAAACCCTGGGCCTCGGTCTGGAGGACCGCATGACGGCCAAGGTGGGCCTGCTCTCCGGCGGCCAGCGCCAGGCGGTCACGCTGCTGATGGCCTCCCTGCGCAAGCCCAAGCTCCTCCTGCTGGACGAGCATACCGCCGCCCTGGATCCCGCCACCGCCGCCAAGGTGCTGGAGCTCTCGGACAAGATCGTGGCCGAGAACAAGCTCACCACCCTGATGATCACCCACAACATGACCGACGCCATTGCCCACGGCAACCGGCTCATCATGATGAACGAGGGACATATCATCCTGGACGTGCGCGGCGAGGAAAAACAACATCTGACCAAGCAGGAGCTGGTGGAAAAGTTCGCTCATCTCTCCGTCACTGCTCTCGACAGCGACCAGGTGCTGTTAAGCAAATAGGAAACAAGACACAAAAGCGGAGCAGGTTTTCCCTGCTCCGCTTATCCGTTCTCCAGTAAAAATGTCAGTAAACATACAGTTTTCGGGGAATACGGATTGCCACACCAGTGACGTCGGTCACTGGTTCGCAATGACAAAAACCGACTTTGTCTCCACATTGAAGCGGAGCAGGTTTTCCCTGCTCCGTTTTTTACGTTGTTCACTTTTCCGGGAAATACCCTTCCAGGCCGATCTGGTTCTCCTGGGCCCGGATCCGGCTCTTCCAGCACTTGTGGCACATGGCCATATAGCTGTCGTTGCCGCCCAGCATGACCTGGCTGCCCGCGGTGACGATGCGGCCCGCGCCGTCGATGCGGGCGTTGACCGTGGCCTTCCTGCCGCAGGCACAGACGGTCTTGATCTCGGTCAGGGAGTCGGCCAGTTCCATCAGCCGCTGGGCGCCGGGGAAGAAATGGGTCAGGAAGTCGGTGCGCAGGCCAAAGCACAGCACCGGCAGATCCTCCTCGTCCACCAGATCCCGCAGCTGGTCGATCTGCTCCGGGGTGAAGAACTGGGCCTCATCGGCAATGATGACGTCATGGCGTCCCGCCGCGTGGTAGGCGGCCTTCACGTCCTCCTCCGGGGTGATGACCCGGGCCGAACACTGCAGACCGATTCGGCTGCGGATGATGTCCGCCCCGTCCCGGGTATCGATGCTGGGCTTGATGAGCCAGACCAGCATGCCCAGCTCCTCATAATTGAACTTGGTGATCAGGGCCTGGGCGGATTTGGAGGAGCCCATGGCGCCGTATTTAAAGTAGAGCTTGGCCATGCTTATTCCTCACTCTCCAGGTGGGCCCGCACCCGCTGGATGACCATGTCCAGCGCCACCAGGTTGTGCCCGCCCTCGGGGACGATCACGTCGGCGCGGCGCTTGGAGGGCTCCACAAAGGCCTCGTGCATGGGCTTGACGGTGCTGAGATACTGGTTGATCACGCTCTCCAGGCTGCGGCCGCGGTCCCGCACGTCGCGCACGATGCGGCGCAGGATGCGTACGTCCGCATCCGCGTCCACAAAGATCTTGATGTCCATCTGATCGCAGAGCTCCCGGTTTTCATAGATCAGGATGCCCTCGACGATGATGACGCGGGTGGGCCGGATGGTGACGGTCTGATCCGTGCGGTCGTGGATGGAATAGTCGTAGACCGGACACTGGATGCTCTTGCCCTCTTTCAGCAGCTTCAGATGCTCGATGAGCATGTCCGTGTCAAAGGAATCCGGATGGTCGTAGTTGAGCAGGGCCCGCTCCTCATAGGGCATGTCGTGATGGGCCTTGTAATAGTTGTCGTGGTGAATGACGGAGACGTCCCCGCCAAAACGCTCGATCAGGCGTCTGGTGATGGTGGTCTTGCCGCTGCCGGTGCCGCCGGCGATGCCGATGACCATGATCTTGCTCATGTTCATGTCCTCCTGCGTCATTTTCTATTTGTATTCTACCATATTCGACAGGGCTTAGGCAATAGGACAAAGCTATTTGACTTTTCGCTCTCTATCCTCTATAATTTTTTATAAAGGAAGCAAAAATTTTCACACAGGAGGAAACAAACATGTCCATTCCCACTCCCCATATAAACGCCAAGGCGGGCCAGATCGCCAAGACCGTGCTGATGCCCGGCGATCCCCTGCGCGCCAAGTTCATCGCCGAAACCTTCCTTACGGATCCCGTCCTGGTCAACAATGTCCGCGGCGTCCAGGGCCATACCGGCACCTGGAAGGGCGTGCCCGTGACGGTCATGGCCTCCGGCATGGGGATCCCCTCCATCGGCATCTACAGCTGGGAGCTGTACAATTTCTATGACGTGGACAACATCATCCGCATCGGCTCCGCCGGCGCCCTGCAGGACGATCTGAAGCTGCGGGACGTGGTGGCCGGCATGGGCGCCTGCACCAACTCCAACTACGTCAAGTCCTTCGGCCTGGGCGAGACCGCGACCTTCGCCCCCATCGCCGATTTCACCCTGCTCTCCAAGGCCGTGGAGGCCGGCAAAGAGCACGGCGTGGACGTGAAGGTGGGCAACCTCCTCTCCTCGGATACCTTCTATGCCGCCGAGGGCTGCGGCAAGAACGATCAGTGGAAGCGCATGGGCGTGCTGGCCGTGGAGATGGAGTCCGCCGCGCTCTACGCCAACGCCGCCTACGCCGGCAAGCGCGCCTTGTGCATCTGCACCATCTCCGACCACATCTACCGCCCCGAGGACAACCTCCCCGCCGAGGAGCGCCAGAACTCCTTCACCCAAATGATGGAGATCGCACTGGATACGGCGGTGAAAATGGCCCAGCTCTAATTCCCTCATATTCTTCTTGATTTGTCCCGCTTCGCCATGGTATAATTATTCTGTTAAAAGGCGGAGTTTCGAGCTCTGTCAAAAATAATAACATATGGAGGAAAAGCATGAAAAAGATTCTTTCTATCGCTCTGGCCCTGTGCATGATCTTTGCCCTGGCCGCTCCCACCGCGTTCGCGGAAGGCGAATGCAAAGTCGCGATGATCACCGACTACGGCGATATCACCGACCAGTCCTTCAACCAGACCACCTATGAAGCCTGCAAGGCCTTCGCCGATGAGAACGGCCTGACCTTCCAGTACTACAAGCCCGCTTCCGACTCTGACGAGGACCGTATCACCTCCATCGAGAAGGCCATCGACGATGGCTACAACGTGATCGTGATGCCCGGCTATGCCTTTGGTCCCGCCATCCAGGAAGTCGCCCCCGAGTATGACGACATCACCTTCATCGCCCTTGACGTCAGCGAAGGCGATATCGGCGATCTGGCTGCCGACGTTCCCGCGAACCTCTACTGCGCTGTCTATCAGGAAGAGCTGTGCGGCTACATGGCCGGTTATGCGGCTGTGAAGCTCGGCTACACCAAGCTCGGCTTCCTGGGCGGCATGGCTGTCCCCGCTGTTGTCCGCTATGGCTACGGCTTTGTGCAGGGCGTTGACGCCGCTGCCGCCGAGCTGGAGCTGAGCGACGTCGAGGTCAAGTATGTCTATGGCAACCAGTTCTTCGGCGACTCTGACATCACCGCTTACATGGATACCTGGTATGCTGCCGGCACTGAGGTCGTCTTTGCCTGCGGCGGCGGTATCTTCACCTCTGCCGGTGAGGCTGCCGCGAAGGTCGGCGGCAAGGTCATCGGCGTTGACGTTGACCAGGCCGGCACCATCGACGGTCTGTACGGCGAGGGGATGACGGTCACCTCCGCCATGAAGGGTCTGGCTGCCACGGTCAATGCGGAGCTCTCCGCAATCGTTGACGGTTCCTTCGAGGGCGGCAAGGTCGACAATCTGGGCCTTGTCTCCGACGTTCCGGCTGAGAACTTCGTTCAGATCGCCGGCTCCACCCAGTTCAATGACGACTTCACCGAGGAAGACTATGCTGCTCTTGTCGCCGCCATGAACGCCGGTGAGGTCGTCGTCTCCAACGACATCACCGCCGAGCCCGCTGTCTCCGTTATCACGGTCGACTACCAGGGCAACATCAAGTAATTCCCTCTGACACATTGGAGGCAGGTCTTTTGGGCCTGCCTCTTTTTTGAAAGACCTGGCAACTGCAAACGCGTTTTATCCTGAGCTGAAAGAACTTTGCGAGAAAAAGGAGGCTGTGACATTGGAGCAATACGCGATTGAAATGCTTCATATCACAAAGCGCTTTCCCGGTATCATCGCCAACGACGACATCACGCTCCAGCTGAAAAAAGGCGAGATCCACGCCCTGCTGGGGGAGAACGGCGCGGGAAAGAGCACGCTGATGAGCGTTCTCTTCGGTCTGTATCAGGCCGAGGAAGGCATCATCAAGAAGAACGGAAAAGAAGTCAAAATCAACAACCCCAACGACGCCAACGATCTGGGCATCGGCATGGTGCACCAGCACTTCAAACTGGTGGAGTGCTTCTCCGTGCTGGACAACATCATCCTGGGGGTTGAGCCCAACAAGGCCGGTTTCCTGCAGAAGAAAGAGGCACGGGAAAAGGTGCTGGCCCTGTCTGAGAAATACGGCCTGCGTGTCGACCCCGACGCGCTGATCGAGGATATCACTGTCGGCATGCAGCAGCGTACCGAGATCCTCAAGATGCTCTACCGCGATAACGAGATCCTGATCTTTGACGAACCCACCGCGGTTCTGACCCCGCAGGAAATCGACGAGCTGATGCAGATCATGAAGAATCTGGCGGCCGAGGGCAAGAGCATCCTCTTCATCTCCCACAAGCTGGCCGAGATCATGGCTGTGGCCGACCGCTGCACGGTGCTGCGCAAGGGCAAGTACATCGGCACGGTGGAGACCAAGAACACCACGATGGAGCAGCTCTCCGCCATGATGGTGGGCCGCAACGTCAACTTCCACGTGGAGAAAAAACCCGCCACCCCGGGCGAGGTCATTCTGGACATTGAGAACATGAGCGTGGCCTCCAAGGTGCACAAGAACAACGCCGTCAAGAACGTCAGCCTGAAGGTCCGCGCGGGCGAGATCGTCTGCATCGCCGGTATCGACGGCAATGGCCAGTCCGAGTTTGTGTACGGTCTCTCCGGCCTGGAGCCCCTTGTGAGCGGCAGCATCAAGCTGCGCGGCAAGGACATCACCAAGGCCAGCATCCGTGAGCGCAGCCTGATGGGCCTCAGCCACATCCCCGAGGATCGCCACAAGCACGGCCTCGTACTGGACTACTCCCTGGAGGATAACCTCATCCTGCAGACTTATTTTGGGCCGGAGTTCACCTCCAAGGCCGGCTTCCTCCGCCGCAAGAACATCCGCAGCTATGCCAACAAGCTGATCGAGCAGTACGACGTGCGCTCCGGTCAGGGTGCCATCACCTCCGCCCGCTCCATGTCCGGCGGCAACCAGCAGAAAGCCATCATCGCCCGTGAGATCGACAAGGCCCCCGAGCTGCTGATCGCCGTGCAGCCCACCCGCGGTCTGGACGTGGGCGCCATCGAGTACATCCACAAGCAGCTGGTCGCCCAGCGGGACGCCGGCAAGGCGGTTCTGCTGGTCTCTCTGGAGCTGGACGAGGTCATGGACGTGCCCGACCGCATCCTGGTCATGTACGAGGGTGAGATCGTCGGCGAGCTGGATCCCAAGACGACCACGCAGGAAGAGCTCGGCCTCTACATGGCCGGTGCCAAGCGAGATGAGGTGAAGGTATGAAAAAAATCCTAAAAAACCCCGGGGCGCAGGCCTTCCTCGCCTCGATCATCTGCATTCTTCTCGGCCTGCTGATCGGATACATCGTGCTGCTGTTCATCAATCCCGAGGGCGCGGCCGAGTCCATCATCAACGTCATCAAGAACTTCTTCACCTGGAGCAAGCCCAAGACCCAGCTCAAGCAGTTTGGCAACACCCTGGCCAAGACCATGCCGCTGCTGATGTGCTCGCTGAGCATTCTGTTTGCCTATAAAGTCGGCCTGTTCAACATCGGTGCCGCCGGTCAGTACGTCGCGGGCTCCTGCGCCTGCCTGTACGCGGCTCTCGCCTGGGGCTGGGGCTGGCTCCCCTGCCTGCTCTTCGCCATCTGCGCCGGGGCGGTGCTGGGCGCCATCGTCGGCTTCCTGAAATCCTACTGCAACGTCAACGAGGTCATCTCCGGCATCATGCTCAACTGGATCGCGCTGTACACCACCAACACGGTGCTCTCCGGCGTGAAGGAAGTCGCCAGTCCCTACACCATGTACATCACGGATGTGAACCCCTCCGCGATCCTGCCGAACCTGGGACTGGACAAGCTCTTTGCCAACAACAAATACGTCACTCTGGCCATCCCGCTGGCCCTGATCATCGCCATCGCGGTCAGCATCATCCTGAACAAGACCCGCCTCGGCTATGAGCTCAAGGCCACCGGCAACAACAAAAACGCCGCCAAATACGCCGGCATGAAGGAAAACCGCAACATCATCCTCACGCTGGTGATCGCGGGCGGCCTGGCCGGTCTCGGCGCCGCGATGTTGTATCTGACCGGCTACATGCGCTGGGAGTGCACCCAGTCCTCCGTGCCCGGCATGGGCTTCAACGGCATCGCCGCGGCCTTCCTCGGCGGCCTGAACCCCATCGGTGCGATCTTCGCCTCCTTCTTCATCCAGCACATCACCGACGGCGGCCAGTACGTCAACACCAATTTCTACTGCTCCCAGATCTCCGATCTGATCTCCTCGGTGATCATCTATCTCTGCGGCTTTGTGCTCTTCATCAAGATCACCATGAACGGCATCCTCGCCCGCAGTGAAGAGAGAAAAGCCGCGAAGGCGGCCGGAAAGGATGGTGACAAGTAATGCTGCTGCTCATTCAGTACACACTGATCTTCTCCTCGGTCCTGATCCTTGTCGCCCTCGGCGGCTGCATTTCGGAGCACTCCGGCGTCATCAACCTGGGCCTTGAGGGCATCATGGTCATCGGCGCCCTGGGCGGCGCGCTGATGATGCGCTACTGCGGCACCAACTCCCCCGTCATCATGGTGCTGCTGGTCATCTTCGCCGCGGTGGTCTTCGGCGTCCTCTATTCTTCGCTCCTGGCGGTCGCCTGCATCAACTTCAAGGCGGACCAGACCCTGGTCGGCACGGCACTGAACCTGCTGGGCACCGCCGCCGCCACGGTTTTCGTCAAGGCGATCAACACCGCCGCCAACCCCGACGACCACTCCTCCGAGATCGAATACGTCCGCGCCCGCAAGATGTTCATTCTGAACATCAACGGCTTTGAGTTCAACTGGTTCATGCTGATCGCCGTGATCGCCGTGATCGCGGTGGCCGTGATGCTCTACCGCACCAAGTTCGGTCTGCGCCTCATGGCCTGTGGCGAGCATCCCCAGGCGGCCGACTCCGTGGGCATCAACGTCTATAAGATGCGCTGGTCCGGCGTGCTGCTCTCCGGCGCTCTGGGCGGTCTGGGCGGCATCTGCTACATTCTGGCCGGTGTCTCCATCTGGAAGTTTGAAAACGGCGTGGCCGGCTTCGGCTTCCTGGCCCTGGCCGTCATGATCTTCGGCCAGTGGAAGCCGGTGCGGATCGCGCTGGCGGCGCTGCTCTTCGGTCTGTTCCGCGCGCTGTCCAACACCTATGTGGGCTTCCCATCCCTGGTCGCGCTGAACCTGCCGAGCAATGTGTACAACATGATGCCCTACATTGTCTCGCTGATCGTTCTGGCGCTGACCTCCAAGAAATCCCGGGCTCCCAAGGCTGAGGGTATCCCCTATGACAAGGGCTCACGCTGAATCATCCCAAGCTGCAAAAAGGGGCTGTTGCAAAATGAGAATTTTGCAGCGGCCTCTTTTTCAGGTCTAAAAGTCGAAAGAAACCGAGGATCTGTGGAAAACCGGCCACAAATCT
>CACYOR010000105.1 GCA_902775985.1 Oscillospiraceae bacterium | reverse complement strand
TTCCGCCAGGCCCAGGATGCCTTCCGCATGGCCCGTGAGGCCGGCTTTGACAACATCAGCCTCGATCTGATCTACGGCCTGCCCACCCAGACCAAGAGCGACTGGGCGGAGTCCGTGGGCAAGATCATCGAGATGCACCCGGAGCACATCTCCTGCTACGGCCTGAAGCTGGAGGAGGGCACCCCCATGTACGAGGACTACCGGAATTCTCCGGTGCTGCCCGACGAGGACGAGCAGGCGGACATGTATTTTTACGCGGCCGAGACCCTCAACCGCTACGGCTACAAGCAGTATGAGATCTCCAACTTCGCCGCGCCCGGCTTTGAGAGCCGGCACAATCTGAAATACTGGACCCTGGACGATTACATGGGCTTCGGCCCCGGGGCGGCCTCCAGCGTGGGGAACCTCCGCTATACCTTCGTCAAGGATCTCAAGCGCTACATCGCCTGTGTCAACCGGCGCACCAGCCTGGTGGAGGAGTATGAGACGGTGGACGCGCTGGAGCGCTCGGTGGAGTACGTGATGCTGGGCATGCGCACCTCCCGGGGCATCTCCGAACTCGATTACCGCAAGCGCGCCCAGTCCAACTGGAGCGCGATCCATAAGGTGCTCGTGGCTTTTCAGGAGAAGGGCTGGGTGGAGCAGACCGGGGACCGCTGGCATTTCACCGTGCCCGGCTATCTGATCTCCAACACCCTGATCGGCATTCTGCTGGAGGCTCAGGCTTCCAACCGGGTGGAGAACATCCCCTGGCTGGACCGGGCCAACCAGGCGGAAAAGAAACTCACGCTGCCCAAGGGCGAGGATGAGCTTTTTGCCGAGCTCTATGAGCAGACCAAAAACAGCTTGGACTGAGGGGGACTGAAACGTGGCAGAACAGAACAAAAAGCGGCGCCGCCCGACCGGAGAAGAGGACGAGCGCGTCCGCCGCAGCGGTACCCGTAAAAAGGCCCCCACGGGAGCGGCAAAGCGCCGTCCGGCGGAGGAGCCGGTAAAAAAGCGCCGCGCCGAAGTCGAAGACGATTTCGAAAAAGCGCCGCGTCCAAAGAAAAAATCTAGCGCCAAGGCCCGGAAAAAACGCAAGCAGAGCCTGACCAATGTGCTGGTCATCCTCTTCTCCCTGCTTCTGCTGGTGCTGGGCGGCGGCCTGTACGCGGGCAGCTGCGTCTCGGGCAGCAATACGAACCTGCCCAATGTCTACCTGGACGGGATCGCGCTCGGCGGATTGACCAGGGAACAGACCCTGGACGCCCTGAAGGCCCAGGGCTGGGATCGGGATGCGCAGACGCCCCTGACCGTGAATCTGCCCACCGGCGTGAGCTTTGAGCTCAACCGCCTCAAGGCCGGCACGGCCATCCCGGCGGAGACCGCGGCGGACATCGTTTTCCGCTATGGTCACTCCGGCAACTGGGTGGGGGATCTGAACCGCTATGTGCAGGCCAGGATCAAGCCGGTGGATCTGGGCGATTTCTCCGCAGAACTGCAGCGGGAGTATATCGACGGCCAGATTAAGGACGGCCTTGCGGCCTTCCGTGAAAACGTCCAGGCCGCGGCGGGCTATACCGTGGACAAAGACAACGCCGTGCTCAGCATCGTCAAGGGCGGCGGCGCGGTGGACATCAACGAACAGGCCCTGACCGCGGCGGTGAACCAGGCACTGCTGAACGGGGATCTGTCCCTCAGCTACGATACGCTGGAGAACCTGCCCCAGGCCCCGGATTTCGAGCAGATCCATCAGGCCCTGTCGGTGGAGCCGGAGGACGCCTATTTCACCGATCGCTGGGAGGTCGTGGACGAGATCGTCGGCTGCGACTTCAATGTTGAGCAGGCGCTCCAGCTCTGGAACGATGGCCCCTGGCTGGGCATGGTGAGCGTCCCGCTGGATATCACCTATCCCGCGGTCACGGGTGAGAGCCTGCGTTCCCTCCTGTTCCGGGATCTGCTGGGCAGCCAGACCACCTATTTCCCCAACAGCATCCCCAACCGTGTCTCCAACATCAATCTGGCCGCTTCCAAGCTGGACGGCATCATCCTCTATCCCGGGGACGAGCTGAGCTATAACACCACCATCGGCCAGCGCACGCTGGAGGCCGGCTTCCTGGAGGCCGGCGCCTATGCCGACGGTGAGGTGGTCGAGGAGATCGGCGGCGGCATCTGCCAGGTGTCCTCCACCCTCTACTGCGCCGAGGTCCTGGCCAATCTGGAGACCGTGAACCGTACCAACCACTATTTCCGGGTGGACTATCTGCCCATCGGTCACGACGCCACCGTGTCCTGGCCCGGCCCGGACTTCGTCTTCCGCAACAACCGGGATTACCCCATCAAGATCGTGGCCAAGGTGGACACGCTGGAGCGCTGGGTCACCATTGAGATCTGGGGCACCAACGTGGACGGCACCCATGTGGAGATCACCTACGACCAGTTTACGATCACCGATCCGGAGTGGGGCGTGGCCTGCGGCAGCGCCGCCCAGACCTACCGCAACATTTACGACGCGGACGGCAACCTCCTGCAGACGGTCAAGGAGCGCTACAGCGACTACCACATGCACGACGAGGACATCAACTGGCCGCCCGAGAAACTGGCACAGGATGCGGCCGCCAAGGAAGCGGCAGCCGACGTGGCGGGTTAAAACACAAGCAATAAATTGACATAGAGGAGACCTGAGAATGGAGAAGAAGCCCTTTTATATCACCACCCCGATCTATTATCCCTCGGATAAGCTGCACATCGGGCACACCTACTGCACCGTCGCTACCGACGCCATCGCCCGCTACAAGCGCCTGTGCGGCTACGACGTGATGTTCCTCACCGGCACCGACGAGCACGGCCAGAAGATCGAAGAGAAGGCCAAGGCCGCCGGCGTCACGCCCCAGGAGTTTGTCGACCGCATCGTCACCGGCGAGAAGGGCGTGCTGGACCTGTGGAAGCTGATGAACATCTCCAACGACCGCTTTATCCGCACCACCGACGACTACCATGTGGAATCGATCCAGAAGATCTTCCGCAAGATGTACGAGAAGGGCGATATCTACAAGGGCGCCTACAAGGGCAAGTATTGCACCCCCTGCGAGAGCTTCTGGACCGAGAGTCAGCTGGTGGACGGCAAGTGCCCCGACTGCGGCCGCGAGGTGCACGACGCGGAGGAGGAGGCCTATTTCTTCCGCCTGTCCAAATATGCCAAGCCCGTGCAGGAACTGCTGGAGAGCGGCACCTTCCTGGAGCCCGCCTCCCGCGTCAACGAGATGATCAACAACTTCATCAAGCCCGGCCTGGAGGATCTGTGCGTCTCCCGCACCAGCTTCACCTGGGGTATCCCCGTGGACTTCGATCCGGGCCACGTGGTCTATGTCTGGGTGGACGCGCTGTTTAACTACTGCTCTGCCCTGGGCTTTTTGAACGAGAAGTATGACGATTATGACCGCTACTGGCCTGCCGCGCACCACATCGTGGGCAAGGAGATCGTCCGCTTCCACTCCATCATCTGGCCCGCTATGCTCATGAGCATGGAGATGCCCCTGCCGCAGAAGGTCTACGGTCACGGCTGGCTGGTCATTGACGGCGGCAAGATGTCCAAGTCCAAGGGCAACGTGGTTGACCCCTATGTGCTGGCGGACAAGTTCGGTGTGGACGCGCTGCGCTTCTTCCTGCTGCGCACTTTCCCCTTCGGTTCCGACGGCAACTTCTCCAACGAGCTGCTGATCTCCACCATCAATACCGATCTGGCCAACGACCTGGGCAACCTGGTCTCCCGCACCACCGCCATGGTGGAGAAGTATTTTGGCGGCACCCTGCCCGCCGAGCGGGAGAGCGAGGCCCTGGACGAGGAGCTTGTGGGCATGATCCGCTCCACCAAAGAGCGCTATGCCAAGCAGATGGACGCCTTCCAGCTCCATGTGGCTCTGGAGGAGGTCTTCAAGCTCATCCAGCGCGCAAACAAGTATATCGACGAGACCGCGCCCTGGGTCCTGGCCAAAGACGAGGGCAAGAAGGCCCGCCTGGCCACGGTCATGTATAACCTCCTGGAGGCGCTGCGCGTGGCGCTGGTCATGCTGACGCCCTTTATGCCCGCCAGCTGCGAGAAGGCTTTCGCGCAGATCGGCGCCGAGGGTGAGGCGATCACCTGGGACAAGGCCGGTGAATATGGCGTTCTGCCCGCCACCGTCTCCGTCCACAAGGGGGAGACCCTCTTCCCGCGCATCGACGCGGCGAAGATGCTTGTGGAGCTGGAGGAGGCCGAAAAGGCCGCCCGCGGCCCGCAGGTGAAGCTCAATCCTGTCCTGCCCGACGTGACGATCGATGAGTTTGCCAAGTGCGATATGCGCGTGTGCAAGGTTCTGGCCTGCGAGGCGGTAAAGAAGTCCGAAAAGCTGCTGAAATTCCAGCTGGACGACGGCAGCGGTACGCCGCGCCAGATCCTCTCCGGCATCCACAAGTTCTATGAGCCGGAACAGCTGGTGGGCAAGACCGTAGTCGCCATCCTGAACCTGCCCAGCCGCAAGATGATGGGCCAGGAGTCCAACGGCATGCTGCTCTCCGCCGTGCGCGAGGTGGACGGCAAGGAGGAGCTGCATCTGCTGATGCTGGACGACAGCGTCCCCGCCGGCGCGCAGCTTTGCTGAATCGGATGTTCTGTATTTGCCGCGGCTCCGCTGCGGCAAATACTTTACAAAAGAAAAATCCCCATTGTGAGGAGAGAAGACCATGAAACGGAAAACAAGGCGCCTGCTTTGTCTGCTGCTGGCACTGCTGCTGACAGCGGGCCTTGCCGTTCAGGCCGCCGCAGAGACGGAGACAGAGGAAACGCCGGAGAAAGCGAGCGAGAACGCGGCAGAGCCGGCGGAAGAGCCTGCATCCAAATCCACGCCCGAACCGACGCCGGAACCCACGCCAGAACCAACGCCGGAACCGGAACCGGAACCGACGCCGGAGGCCAGTCCTGTGCCGCTGGTGTTCCCGGACGGGAGTGTGCATCAGCACTGGGTACGAAAACTGGATCTGAGCAGCCTGGAGCACGAGCAGGTGGAGGAGACCATCGCCCTGCTGCACGAGCTGCCGCAGCTGCGCACGGTGGACCTGGGCTGCGACTGGGCCACGCAGGTGAAGGAGTGGGAGTTTGCCCGGGAGCCCTATGACCCGGCTTACCGGCATAGGGAGGAGCGCCTGAGCTGGGAGGATATCGCAAAGCTGGTGGAGGAATTCCCAGAGGTGGACTTCCTGTACCGCTTCATGATTCAGAACCGGGAATTCAACCTCCTGGATGAGCGCTTTGACGTGCACCATCTAAAGATGGACGACGAGGGCGCGCTGGTCAAGCGCATCCTGCCCTGCCTGAAAAACTGCAGCTTCCTGGACATGGACTTCTGCAACGTCTCCAGTGAGACCATGGCGGAGCTGCGGGACAGCCATCCGGAGCTGGAGGTGGTCTGGCGCGTCTGGTTCGGTACAGACTGCAGTGTCCGCACCGATGTGGAGCGCATCCTGGCCTCCAATCTGAACCACCACCTGACGGACAACAACTCCAAGGAGCTCAAATACTGCACCAAGGTCAAGTATCTGGATCTGGGCCACAACAGCGATCTGCACGATTACAGCTTCGTGTCCTATATGCCGGATCTGGAGGTGGCGGTCATCTCCATCTCCGGCTTCCGGGACCTGACGCCTTTCAGCAGCTGCACCAATCTGGAATATCTGGAGATGTGCAATTACCAGGGCCAGTTCGATCTTGCCCCGCTGGGCGCGCTGGTGAACCTGAAGCACCTGAACATCTGCTCCCTGGGCCAGGTCACCGGCTATGAGGAGCTGATGAACCTGGACAAGCTGGAGCGGCTCTGGATCGGCTGCTACACCTACATCCCCGAGGAGTGGGTGGAGGAGTTTCAGGAAAAGCACCCGGACTGCGTGGTGAACACCACCGAGCAGACCGGCTGTCTGGGCAGCTGGCGGGCGGAGCCGGACGGCTCTGTGGCGCCGCGCTACGCCCTGCTGCGGGAGCAGTTTGAATACGATCGCTATCCCTCCGTCTGCTCCTCCTTCTATAACGACCCCATGTATTACGGCTAAAAAACCGGCCGCATCCGTTGTGGATGCGGCCGGTTTGTGCGCATTGCGTTTATTGAGATACCAGGTTCAGAGCGGCGCAGCGCCATTCGCCGTAGCGCTCGTCCATGACGAAAACCAGTTCCATCACGTTTTCCTGCCCGTAGCTCACGTCCTCCTGCCAGGTGGAGGCCGTCGTATCCACGGCGTATTCCACCGTGCAGACAAAGCAGCGATCCCCCACATAGGAGAAATTGTCATATTCCATCTGCTCGAATTCCATCGTGGTGTGGGCGGCCCAGAGCATGGCGGCCTGGGAATCGGCCAGATATTGGTACAGCTCCGAGGGACTGAGCGTCAGGCCCAATACCTGATAGAGCCGCGTCAGGTCGAAGGGGGAGGAGGTGTAGGTCAGATAGGCGGTGAAGAAAGCCTCCGCGATGGGCCGCAGATCCTCGGCCGCGGCGGGGTCTTTGTGGAGATAGACCAAATGCGTCCCGCCTGCGCTCAAGGGTTCGAGGAGCTGTCCGTCTGCATCCCGGACAGTGACCTCCGGGGCGGCATAGAGACCGTCAAAGCGGTACTGGAGCGTCTGATAGGCAGCGCCCTCGGTGTAATAGTCGAGGCCGCTCAGCGCGCCTTCGCTGCCGGAAACGGCGTCATCCGCGCTCAGCGTCACGCCGTTGACACGGACGATCACATCCTCCGGCGCGCCCGCCCGGCGCCGCGTTGTAGGCAAGACGCCCGGCACCGGAATCCGCCGAGGGGAAGAGCTCCTGTCCCTCCGCGTCGGTGACCCGGATCGCCCCGTACAGAGGGCTGACCTGATAGCGGACATAGGCGGGCGGCGTCTCCATGCGCTGCTCCAGCGGGGAGAGATTCTCGATCGGGAGCTGCTTATCCACCAGATAAGCCTCGCCGAGGGGAACGCCGTTGAGAAGGATCTCCTGCCCGGCCAGGGCCGTTATGCTCACGGCGGCGGACTGCAGGGAGTCGGTGATGTCCCCGGTGGAGACGCGGCCGAGCTGCCAGTCGTGTCGGCCGAAACCATAGGCACTCTCACCGGGGATCAGCTCCACCCGGCAGAGATTGGCAGCGCCGGAGCGCACTACAAAGACGGCGGTGTCGCTGTCGCTGTCCTTTTTCGAACTGCGGTAGCTCAAGGGCTGATCCAGCGTGAGCGAATCCCGATAACCCTGATACAGGGTCAGCGCGTCCTCAAACTCGCTGACCTCAAAGTCCAGGTTTTCCGCCGCGGCGTCGAGCCACTGCTCCGCGTCCATGTTCTCCATCAGCGCGTCCATGCGCACTTCCGGGCGGGTGATCTCGTAGATCCCGACGTAGCGGTAGAGCAGGATGCAGCCGATCAAGCCGATCAGCAGAAGCAGCGCGGCCCAGATCAGCAGAAAACGCCGCCAGCGATTCCTGGGCTTTCCCGCCGCGGTCTCGACAGCTGCGGCCTCCAGCGTGTTCTGATCCATATTCATTGATTCTCCTTCATCACAAGAAAAGCTGTGGGCATACGGCGCGGCCCGACGACGGAGGCGCAGTGGTTGATCAGCTCGCCTTCATAGACCATGGCCGAGGAGGAACCGCCGTCCAGATTGCCGGCGGTCACAGCGCCGTATTTCAGCATGATATCACAGATGTCCTGGATCGTGGCGCCCAGGGTGCTGATGCTGCGCCCATCCAGAACGAGCAGCAGGATCGCCCCGTCCGCCCGCTGGCCGATGGCCGTGCGGGGGTTGATGCCGCCGCCCAGGTTCTTGGCCTGTACCTCGCCGTCCACGATCAGTGTGGAGGAGACCCCGTCGTAGGTCACAAAGCTCACACCCCAGCGAATGCCCTGTTCCAGGGCCTCCGTGCCGCTCATGGGCCCGACACGAAGGACCCCGTCACCGTCGATCCCGACAATGTTATAGAAAGCCTTGGCATCTCCCCAGAGGATTTCACCATCCCGGATCACCAGACCCTGGGGACGGCTGCCGTCGCCGCGGCCGTCCTCGTCGTTGAAGCCGCCGGCGTTGATGCCGGCGAGGGCGTCGTATTGATCCGCCATGTCAGTGAGCGTGAGACCCGGCTTTTTGCCGTAGTCGTCCGAGGTGCCGAGAATGACCCGTTTCGGGTCGCGCACGATCATGAGCTTGCCCTTGCAGCTGCCCTCGTTGATCTCCAGCAGCTCAAAGTCCGGGCTGTCCGCAGTCTCTGCGTAGGGCAGGGGAGGAAGCAGTGAGACAGCGGCGGCTCGCCAGGCTCCGGCGCTCTCATCCCGGACAAAGAGCAGTTCCATCGCGTTTTCCTGGCGGGTGTTCTGATCGCCCTGCCAGGTGGAGGCCGTTGTATTCACGGCATACTCCACCGTGCAGACAAAGCAGCGCTCGCCCACATAGGAGAAGTTATCATAGTTGAGCCGCTCAATGTCCAAAGTCGTGTGGGCCGTCCAGATCATGGCGGGCTGGGAGTCGCTGAGATAGCGATAGAGTTCGGACGAGCCGAGCGTCAGCTTCAGAACGTTGTAGAGCCGTGTCAGATCAAAATGATTGCAGGCGTAGGCCAGGTAGGCCTCAAAGAATTGTTCCGCCACGCCCTGAAGCTCTTCCGCCGCGGCCGGATCGCTGTGAAAGAAATGCAGCAGTTTGCCGTCCGTTGTGAGCGCTTCCAACGCCCGGCCGTCCGCCTCCTGTACCGTGACGGCCGCGTCAGCCGGGAGATCTTCCACCCGGTAGAGCAGCGTCTCATATCCGGCCTCGCCGGTATAGCTTTCAAAACCGGCCAGGATCCCCGCCGAGACGGAGACGGCGTTCCGGGGATCCAGCGTCTCGCCGTTGACCGTGACGCGCAGATCGGCTGGCGCGCTGATGCAGACCACTTCGTTTTCGGCGCTCACATCTTCCGCCCGGGCGGCGCTTTGGCCGGCCGGCCCGAGGAGCAGAAGACAGGCGAGAAGCCCGGCCGAGAACTGTTTCAGCCCCATGCTCAGGCGCCCTCCTTCATCACCAGAAAGGCCGTGGGCAGGCGCCGCGGCCCGACCACGGAGGCGCAGTTGTTGATGACCTCCCCTTCGTACACCATGGCCGAGGAGGAACCGCCATCCAGGTTTCCGGCGTTCACCGCGCCGTACTCCAGCATGATGTCGCAGATGTCCTGCATCGTGGCGCCCAGGGTGCTGATGCTGCGCCCGTCCAGGACGAGCAGCAGGATCGCCCCGTCCTTCCGCTGGCCGATGGCGGTACGGGGATTGACGCCGCCGCCCAGGTTCCTGGTCTGCACTTCGCCGTTGACGATCAGCGTGGAGGAGAGCCCATCGTAGGTCACAAAGCTCACGCCCCACTGGATGCCCAGTTCCAGAGCCTCCGTGCCGCTCATGGTGCCCACGTGGAGGATGCCGTCCTTGTCAATGCCGACCATGTTGTAGGCTCCCTTTCCTTCGCCCCAGATCAGCTCGCCCTCCTTGATGACGAGGCCCTGGGGGCGGCTGCCGTCGCCGCGGCCGCCCTCGTCGTTGAAGCCG
The DNA here is from genome assembly GCA_902775985.1 of Oscillospiraceae bacterium. GTDB lineage: Bacteria > Bacillota > Clostridia > Oscillospirales > Oscillospiraceae > Limivicinus. Next base: position 4,527 of record CACYOR010000105.1, on the reverse strand, counting down.
CCGGCGTTGATGCCCGCGATGGCGTCGTACTTGGCTACCATGTCGGTCAGCGTGAGACCCGGTTCCTTGCCGTAGTTGTCGGAGGTGCCCAGAATGACCCGCTTCGGATCGTATACAATCATGAGCTTGCCTTTGCAGGTGCCCTCGTTGATGTCCAGCAGCTCAAAGCCCGGGCTGTCCTCCTCCACCGGCTGGATCTGTGCCATGTGGATCAGGGAGGTGTTGACCGCGGCAGTCTCCTCCTCCTCGGTGCTGACGCTCTTATACTGGTCGATCTCCTCCTCACTCAGGAAGAGGCGGGGCATCCATTTGAGGGCGCTGGTCTCACGCACGGAGCGGCAGAAGGTCTCCGTCACCGTGGGGGAGGGACCTTTTTCCAGGACCCAGATCACACCCAGCAGCACGATCAGCAGGCACAGCAGCGTGACGCCGAGAAAAGCAAAAAAGCGCGGCAGCAGCTTGCGGGGCCGTTTTTCCGCCGGCGCGGGAGTTTGCGTATCCATGGTATGTTCTCCTACAGTATCAGTTACAGGATTCATGTTATCGTATCATTCCGGCCCGCGCTTGTCAAGAAATGCCGGAAAGACCGACGATACCGGGAAAGACCGACGATACCGGGCGGAAAAAGCCCGGCCCTGTCTTGACATCCGTCCGGGATCGTGCTAAGATTTTCCCCGTTACAAGGCCATGACGGAGAACGCGGGCTTGAAACCCTGACAGAGAGGGCGGACACGGCTGGAAGCCGCCCGGGGGACAAGCTGCGGCGACCGCTCCCGAGCCGGACGGAGGCAATGCCGTCCCGTGTGATCCGCGTTAGGGATTCTATGAGTGAAACAGCAAGGTGGAACCGTGTATTTTTTGCACCCTTGGCAGAAATGCTAAGGGTGTTTTATTTTGGGAGGAAACACAATGAAAATCATCTACAAGGACGGCCATGTGGACGAGTGTCCGCAGGAAGAGGAACTGCACGTCATTCGCCACACCGCGGCCCATATCATGGCCCAGGCCATCAAGCGCCTGTTCCCGCAGGCCGACTTCGCCTACGGCCCCGCCACCCAGAACGGCTTTTACTATGACGTGGATCTGGGCGACACCAAGCTTACGGCGGAGGATCTGGAGAACATCGAGAAGGAAATGAAGAAGATCGTCAAGGCGAATCTTCCCATCAAGTCCTTTGTTCTCAACCGGGAGGATGCCAAAAAGCTCATGGAGGAGCGGGGCGAGAAGTATAAGCTGGAGCACATGGAGGATCTGGCCGAGGAGACGGAATTCAGCTTCTATCAGCAGGGCGAGTATGTGGATATGTGCCTGGGACCCCACCTGACCTATACCAAGGCCCTCAAGGCCTTTAAGGTCACCCAGCAGTCCGGCGCCTACTGGAAGAACAACAGCGAGAACAAGATGCTCACCCGCATCAACGGCGTGGCCTTCCGCAGCGCCGAGGAACTGGCCGAGTGGGAGAAGCAGCAGGCCGAGGCCCGCGAGCGCGACCACCGCAAGATCGGCAAGGAGATGCAGCTGTTCATGACGGACGATCTGATCGGCCGCGGCCTGCCCATGTTCCTGCCCAACGGCTATGTGGTCTGGCAGGAACTGGAGAATTATATTAAGGAAAAGGAACGCCGCCTGGGCTATCAGCACGTGATGACCCCCTGCATCGGCACCGTGGATCTCTACAAGACCTCCGGCCACTGGGAGCACTACAAGGACAACATGTTCCCGGCCATGGAGATGGACGGCGAGGCCTATGTGCTGCGCCCCATGAACTGCCCGCACCACATGCGTATTTTTGCCAACCGTCCCCGCTCCTATCGCCAACTGCCCATCCGCATCGGCGAGATCGCCCATGACTTCCGCTATGAGTCCTCCGGCACCCTGAAGGGCATCGAGCGCGGCCGCCACTTCTGCCAGAACGACGCCCACCTCTTCGTGACGCCCGAGCAGATCAAGGATGAGGTCGCCTCGGTCTGCGACCTGATCTTCGATGTGTACAAGGACTTCGGCATCACCGATTACCGCTGCGTCCTGTCCCTGCGGGATCCAGCCGATAAGAAAAAGTATCACGACGACGACGAGATGTGGAACACCGCCGAGTCCGCTCTGCGCGAGGTGCTGACGGAGCTGGGCATTCACTTCACCGAGGAGATCGGCGAGGCCGCCTTCTACGGCCCGAAGCTGGACGTGAACGTCAAGCCCGCTGTCGGCGCCGAGTACACCCTCTCCACCTGCCAGCTGGACTTCTGCCTGCCCGCCAAGTTTGAGCTGCGCTACATCGACAAGGACGGCAGCGAGAAATGCCCCGTGGTCATCCACCGCGCCATCCTCGGTTCCCTGGACCGCTTCATGGCCTATCTGATCGAGGAGACCAAGGGCCGCTTCCCGACCTGGCTGGCCCCTGTGCAGGTCAAGGTCCTTCCCGTCAGCGAGAAGACCCTCGATTATGCCCGCGAGGTGAGCGCCTCCCTGGAGGACGCCGGCATCCGTGTGGTACTGGATGAGTCCAACGAGAAGATCGGCTACAAGATCCGTCTGGCCCAGCAGGAGGACCGGGTGCCCTATATGCTGATCATCGGCGCGAAAGAGGCCGAGGCGAACACCGTCGCCGTCCGCACCCGCAGCGGCGAGGATTTGGGCGCCATGTCTCTGGCCGATTTCACCGCGAAGGTCGAGCAGGAGATCCGCTGCAAGGCCCATTGACGCATAATTCTTCTTCCCCCTCACAAACTATCCAAAAGCTTGTGAGGGGGATTTTTTATGAGCAGCGAGAGAAAACGGCTGATCCTGGCGGTGGCCATTGTGTTTACCGTCAACATTTTCATCATCGCCCTGGCCCAGACGGCCGCGGCGGATTTATATAAGAAAGGCTCCAGCGGCGAGGTGGTGGCCCAGGTGCAGACACGACTGAAAAACTGGGGCTACTATTTCGGCTCCGTGGACGGAGTCTACGGCAGCAAAACCGAGGAGGCCGTCCGCTATTTCCAGCGCAAAAACGGCCTGAGTGTGGACGGGCAGGTGGGAAATCAGACTCTGGCGGCTCTGGGCCTGAATCCCAGCGGCACGGTCTCCACCGGTCAGAACCAGAGCGGGGATCTGTATCTGCTGGCCCGGCTTATCTCCGCCGAGGCCCGGGGCGAACCCTATGTGGGCCAGGTGGCGGTGGGGGCCGTGGTGCTCAACCGGGTGGAACATCCCTCTTTCCCCAACAGCATCTCCGGCGTGATCTATCAGCCCGGGGCCTTCTCCTGCCTGGACGACGGCCAGTTTGACCAGCCCATCGCGGAGAGCGCCTATCGCGCGGCGCAGGAGGCCCTGGACGGCAGCGACCCCAGCGGCGGTGCGATCTACTATTTTAACCCCGTCACCGCCACCAGCGCCTGGATTTGGTCGCGGCCGCTGATCGTACAGATCGGCAAGCACCGTTTTTGCAGTTGAAAAAGCTGTCGCAGCGGGCTATAATGAAGCCACACTTACACGAACACAGGGGGAGTATCGATGGCTTACTGCAAGCGCTGCGGCGCCTATATCCCGGATGGGCTGAGCGCCTGTCTGGCCTGCGGCTACGATGAGAGCAGCGAGCAGGCAAAGGCCCGGGCCTACGAGCGGGAACAGCACGGGGATCTGCGGGAGCAGTACGAACAGGAGAGACGCAAACAGCAGGAGACCAGCCGCAAATGGGCCGAGCAGGAGTACGAACGCCGCCAGGCCGCCCAGCAGCAGCGGGAGGAAGAACTGCGCCGCCAGGCCGAGCAGCGTCAGCAGGCCCGGGAGGCGACCAAAGAGCAGGCAAAGTATTACGCCAACCGCGTCAAGGACGGGATCAGCAGCGTTGCCAGCAGCAACAATAGGCTTGTCGCCGCGCTGAGCTATCTGAGCATTCTCTTTCTGCTGCCCCGCCTCTTCTGCCCGGACGATGAGTTCACACGCTACCATGGACGTCAGGGCCTGACCCTCTTTGTCTTCGGCATCATCTGCGATGCGATCAGCGCCGCCTTTCCGATCGGCTGGCTGCTGTCCCTGTTCCGTCTTTACTGTATTTATAAAGGTATGAGCAATGCGCTCAACGGCCTGAAGCTGCCGCTGCCCTATATCGGCAAGTACGGCGAAAAGAACAACTGAGGCAAGCATAGGCGAGAATGAACGGGCGGGAGCGTGCTTCCGCCCGTATGTTGTGCCCGGAAACAAAAGAATGACACAAGATTTGGAAACGGGAAAAAACTTGTGGAAATTCGCGAAAAAAGTGTTGACAAAGCGGGTTTGGGGTGGTATATTAGCCAAGCACCACGAGAGAGGGACTTGAGTTCCGACCTCGAAAGAGAAAAAACTTCGAAAGAAATGAAAAAAGTTCTTGACAAGGGCTTTCTTCGGTGGTAATATAAGAAAGCTTCCGGCAAGGAAGCGGGTGTACCTTGAAAATTGAACAATGTAAGAAAAAAGCTTATGCAAATAAGCACCAGAGAAGGGTTCTTTAAACGTCAGAAATGACGATAAAAATTCTTTTGAGAGCTAGAAAGCTTCAATAAGATTTTA
>CACYOR010000104.1 GCA_902775985.1 Oscillospiraceae bacterium | reverse complement strand
GTCCATACCCGGGATCATCCCGGCCAGACTTTCCAAATCGCCCATGTTCTTCAGCTGAGCCATCTGATCCAGATAGTCGCCCAGGGTGAAGCGGTTGGCGCGCAGCTTTTCCGCCGCTTCCAATGCTTTCTTTTCATCGAAGCTCTGCTCGGCCTTCTCGATGAGGGTCAGCACATCGCCCATGCCGAGAATACGGCTGGCCATGCGGTCGGGGTGGAAAGCCTCAATCATGTCCAGCTTTTCGCCCGTGCCGATGAACTTGATGGGTTTGCCGGTGGCCGCCCGGATGGAGAGGGCCGCGCCGCCGCGGGCGTCGCCGTCCAGCTTGGAGAGCATCACACCCGTGACGCCCAGCGCCCCATCAAAGGCGGTGGCGGCGTTCACCGCGTCCTGACCGGTCATCGCGTCCACCACCAGCAGGATCTCCGCCGGCTCCACCGCGTCGCGGATGCGCTGCAGCTCCTGCATCAGGGCCTCATCGATGTGCAGGCGACCGGCCGTGTCGAGAAAGACCAGGTCGTTGCCGTGCTTTTTGGCGTGCTCGATGGCGGCCTTGGCGATGTCCACCGGATCGGTCTGCCCCATCTGAAAGACGGGGATGTCCAGCTGCTTGCCCACGGTCTCCAACTGCTGAATGGCAGCGGGACGGTAGATGTCGCAGGCGACCAGCAGCGGGCGCTTGCCCTGCTTGCGCATAAAACCGGCAAGCTTGGCGCCGTTGGTGGTTTTGCCCGCGCCCTGCAGACCCACCAGCATCACCACACTCGGGGTCTTGGAGGAGATGTTCAGCTTCTGGTTCTCGCCGCCCATGAGCTTCGTCAGCTCTTCGTTGACGATCTTGATGACCATCTGGGCGGGATTGAGCGCCTCCAGCACGTCGCTGCCGACGGCCCGCTCGGTCACGGATTTGGTGAAGTCCTTGACCACCTTGTAGCTGACGTCCGCTTCCAGCAGCGCCATACGCACCTCGCGCATGGCCTCCTTTACGTCCCCGGAGCTCAGGCGGCCCTTGCCGCGCAGGCGCTTGAAGGCCGCATTCAGTTTATCGGATAAGCTCTCAAATGCCATTGGCAGATCCTCCTGCGCCCTCCGCGCTCCGCAGCCTTTCCAGCTGCTCGCGCAGATCGGCCAGTTCACGCTCCAGTGCGGTCACGCGCGCTACGAGGCCGGTTTTTTCTTCCAGCTCCTCCAGCGCCGCGTCCGCCCGGCGGATGTTGTCCCAGACGCCCTGGCGGGAAATGCCGCTCTGCTCGGCGATCTCGGACAGGGACAGATCCTCGTTATAGTGCAGATCGTAGCACTCACGCTGTTTTTCCGTCAGCAGCTCCCCGTAAAAATCCAGCAGCACGGATCGCCGCAGTCTGCTGTCTTCCATGGAGAGGCGCACTCCCCTGATGCCTGTTGCCTTACTGCCTGATGCCTTATCCTGCGATCGCCGCGGCCAGGGCGTCCAACTGCTCCAGCTGCTCGGGCTGCAGGGCGGATTTGAGGGTCAGGCACTGCTCCAGGATCTCGCAGTTTTTGAGACCGCCCAGCAGCTCCCGCATGAGCTTCCCGCTCACCGGCGCCCAGGAGCCGTTTTCGATGAGGGCGATGCGGCGGTTTTGCAGATTGTGGGCGACGAGGTCATGCAGCAGGTCCTCCATCTTCACAAAGACGCCGTTATTGTAGGTGGTGGCGGCGAAGACCAGCGTGCCGCAGCGGAAGGCCTCGGCCACGATCTGATCGGCGGGGGTGACGGAGGTGTCGTACATCCGGACGGTCACGCCCTTTTCGGCCAGACGCGCGGCCAGGATGTTGGCGGCGTTCTCGGTGTGGCCGTAGACGGAGGCGTAGGCCAGCAGGACGCTCTTCTCCTCCGGCTGATAACTGCTCCAGAGCTGATACTTCTCCACGAAGCGCCCAAAGTCCTTCCGCCAGACAAAGCCGTGGAGCGGGCAGACCGTTTTAATCTCCAACGCGGCGGCCTTCTTCAGCACCGCCTGCACCTGCGGGCCGTATTTGCCCACAATGTTGGCGTAGTAGCGCCGGGCCTCATCCAGATGCTCGGCAAAGAAATCGGTCTCATCGGCGAAGAGGCGGCCGTTCAGCGCGCCGAAAGTGCCGAAGGCGTCGGCGGAGAAGAGAATGCCGTCCGTGCTGTCGTAGCTCATCATGACCTCGGGCCAGTGCACCATGGGGGCCATCACAAAGTGCAGCTCATGCCGACCGGTGGAGAGCGTGTCGCCCTCCTTGACCAGCTGCACCCGCTCGTCCCAGTTACCGGGGAAGAACTGGGAGAGCATGGTCTTGATTTTGGCATTGCAGACGATGGTCACTTCCGGATGCCGCAGCACCAGCCCCTCCAGCGTGGCGGCATGGTCCGGCTCCATATGGTGGACCACCAGATAGTCCAGCGCCCGGCCGCTCAGCGCGGAGTCGACATTTTCAAAGAACTGCTGATAGACGGCCTTGTCCGCCGTGTCGAAGAGCACCGTCTTCTCGTCCAGAAGCAAATAGGAATTGTAGGACATGCCCCGGGGGCAGGCGAAAACACCCTCGAAGCAGACGAGACGCCGATCGTCGGCGCCGACCCAGATCAGATCTTCCTGAACCTTACGTGTGCAATACATATCAATAGTCTCCTTTGTGTTCAATAAAAAATCCAGTCATTTATTATAGAAAGAAATCCCTTGACTTGCAAGACTTTTCTGCTACAATGCAAATAGATTGCATACAAGCTGTTTTGGGGAGGGTATCGCCATGGCGAAGAAAATATTTGCCGGCCTGCGGGGCGCGGTGGAATCGTCCGAAGTGAACGCCGACTTTGAGGCGGCGGAGAGCTTTGATAAGCTGCGCGTGGGACGCCTGGGCGTCTATTACCGGGACGGCTTCAAGACAAAATACATCGACTATGCCAGCATGGAGCGGGCCTTTATCCGCATTCAGGAGGTCAACGGACGCATGTGCTGCGGCAGTGCTACCTTCGCCTATTATCGGATGGTCTTCCTCTGCGGCGGCAGAGAGATCGCCGATTTTATGAGCGAGAAGGAGGCGGCGATGGACGCGGCTCTTGCCAAGATCCATGAGATGGCGCCCCAGGTGCCCATCGGGGTGGCGGAAAAGGAATAATACAACAGCAAACGGGAAGGCACGCGGCCTTCCCGTTTCTCTTTGATCTGGTTTACTTCTGATAGTTCATGTAATGCTCCGCCGTCAGCGGATAGCCTTTCTCCCGCAGCAGGGCGTAGAGCGCCGCGCGGATCTCAGCGGTGGTGATGATCTCGTTGTCCGCCGTGAGCCCGGCCATGACTTCATCGGCCAGACGGGCGGCGACAGCCTCGCTCATTTCCTCCCGGGGAACCTCGCGATTGGCGTTCAGAATACTGCGGATCAGCTTTTCATCGTCATAGAGCGTGATGTTGTCGTTGCGCTTGGTAATTTTCATCGGGATGCCTCCTGTCTGTCTCTTCGGATCGTCACGATGGGGTGATGTCCCGTCCACTCGGTCTGCGAACTTTCCACAATTCTATTGTAATAAGTCTCGCGGCTTTCGTCAATCCCGACAGGCAAAAAAAGGAGGGCACAGCGTATTACTGCGCCCTCCACAGGTCGGAAAGGGGATCAGCGGTGTGCCGCGTTCTTGCCGGCGAGACGGCCGAAGGTGACGCTGCGGCCCGCCGCGGCGCCGGCCAGCAGATTGGGATAGCTGGTGTCAAAATAGCCGCCGGAGCAGTCGCCCGCCACGTAGAGGCCCTCGATGGGATTGCCCTCGGCGTCCACAGCGTTCATATCGGTGTTGATGTGGATGCCGTCCATGGTGCAGATGAAGTAGCCGCCGCTCATGCGCACGCCTTCAAAGGGCGCGGTGCGCAGCTCGGAGAGGCGGTAGGCCTCCTTGCCGAAGTCCTCATCCTCCTGCTTGTCGTAGAGCTCGTTGTAGCGCTCCACCGTGGCCTTAAAGTTCTCCACCGGCAGACCGAGCTTTTCCGCCAGCTCCTCGATGGTGTCGGCCTTCACCACCAGACCCTGGTCGCGGTACATGGGCATAAACACGCCCTCGTTGAGCGCCAGCGGCCAGACGGACTCGGCCCCGTTCTCATGGTCGAACATACGGCTGCAGCCGTGGCTGTCGAAGCGCTGCATATCCGCGATGTAGTTGGCGTCCCAGACCATGGCGTAGGTCATGCCGGGCAGAGTATAGGCGGTGTGCAGGATGTGGTCATAGCAGCCGGACTCGTTGGTGAAGCGCTTGCCGTCCAGGCCCACCTTCAGGAAGGGCTGAGAGCCCATCCAGAACAGCGCGCCGGGCGTCTGGCATCCAACCTGATCAGGGGCAACGGCGCCGCGATCAAAGAGCATGCCGCCGTGGGTCTCGTCCATTACAGCGCCGGCCCAGAGGCAGGCCTTGATGCCGTCGCCCTGGCTGCCGGGATAGGAGTAATTGATGTTGATCATCTTTACCGTCTCGGGCTGCAGGGCCTTCAGCATGTCCATGTTCAGGCTGTAGCCGCCGGTGCAGACGATGACGCCCTTGGAGGCGTTATAGCGTACGATGCCCTTCTCGGTCTTGGCATAGATGCCGGTCACGGCCTTGTCCTCTTTGATGAGGCAGAGCAGGGCGGTGTTGTAGTGAATCTCCAAACCCAGGTCCTGGCCGTATTTCTTCAGAATGTTGGCGGTGGCTCCGTGGGCGCCCTCGGTGTCGCTCATCTGGAGGGAGTGACCCACATCATAGATGGGGTAGCGCACTTTCTCACTGTGGCTGTCCACTTCGTGGCGGAAGCGGAGCCCACCCTCGGTCACCCGGTCGGTGTACCAGTCGATGGCCTCGCCGGAGTTGTCGGCCCAGACCTTGTACAGGCGTTGGTCGCCGTAGCCGTTGGACTGGCGATAGAGCTCTGTGATGACGTCGAACTTGTCCGGGTTGTCCCCGTCCTCCAACTGCTGCCGGCTGCCGATCGCACCCAGGGTGTCGCGGATACCGGAGCCGCCGAATTCCTCGTCCATCTTCTCAATGAGGATCGTCTTGGCGCCCTCTTCCACCGCCGCGCAGGCGGCGAAGAGACCGGCCGTACCGGCGCCGATGACCAGGACCTCGGTCTCGATGGTCTCCACCACTTCGGCCTCGTCGATGACCGGAGCCTCGCCCAGCCAATCCACCGGGGCGGCCTCCTCGGCGGAAGCACTGGCCTGCAGCAGGCTCACGTCCACGCCCTTGGCCTGGGCCACGCAGCTCTCCAGCGCCTGACGTACGGCGCGGGAGGTGTTGCTGGCGCCGGAAACGGCGTCGATCTCAAAGCTCTGACGCTCCATGATCTGCTGGGCCAGTTCCTTGGCGGCGGCCTGGCCGATGGATTCGGTCTCACCCGGAGCGTCGATCGTCGCCTCCAGGATGCTGGTCTCGTCCACCGTGAGGGTGACGGTCACGTCTCCGCCGAAGCCGGGCGCGGTGGCCGTATAGGTGCCGGGGGTGTAGACGGAGGGCAGCTCCTCCGCTGAGGCGCTGGTGATGCCCAGCAGAGAGCCGGTGGCCATCAGACCGGCCGCGGCCGCACCGCGGAGGAAATCTCTTCTGCTTACTGCTTTGTCTGCCATAATAAACCTCCTGTTTTTACTGAAAACCTGTAAGTTTTTGGGATATACCTACTGTATCATCTTTACACGCTTTGCAAAAGAATGTATAATCAACGAGAAAACGCAGGCAAAACCTGCGTTTTAGGAGGAAGACATATGAATCTGATCCAGCTACGGTATTTTGTCAAGACCGCCCAACTGCTGAATTATTCCCGGGCGGCGGAGGAACTGCTGGTCGCCCGGCAATCCCTGCGCCAGTCCATCGCAGCGCTGGAGGAGGAGATCGGCAGGCCGCTCTTCATCAATACAAAAAACCATCTGTCCCTAACCGAATATGGAGCTTATCTGGCTCTGGCCGGACAGGAGACGCTGGACGCCTTCGACCGAATGGAGGAGGGGCTCAACCGATTGATCAGCCGGTCTTCCGGGCTGAACCTGGGCTTTTCCACGACACTGGCTCCCTTCATCCTGCCCAACACCGATGCCTTTCTCCGTGCCTTCCGGGCCCGTTTTCCGGATGTGCAGCTCACGGTGCGGCAGATGCTCAACGACGAGGTGATCGAGGCGGTCTCGGCGGGTGTGCTGGATGCGGGCTTTGTGCTCCAGATGCCCGTTGAGCGCCCCGGCTGCCGCATGGATGTCATCCGGGAATTTGAGGTGGCATTGGATCACGCCGATCCGAAGCTCTTCGGCGGCGAGCGCCGCGTCGGCCCGGAGGCGCTGCGGGGCGTGGCCTGTCTTGGGATGGGAAGCCGCCCTCTCACCATGGCCCCTCTCTGGGAGGACTGCCAAAGGATGGGGATCGACTTTCCCTACCACATTGTCAGCGACACGCTGGACGCTTTCTATCAGATGAAACACGACGGCACGGTGGGCTTTGATATTCTGAAGACCGATGTGCCGGAGTTCAGCTGGGATCACACCAGTGTCCTGGAGGGCTACCGCTGGGAGGTGGGACTCCTGAGCTCGACCCGGGTAGAGGATCCCAACCTGTTGACCCTGTTTTTTCGCTTCATGAAACAGGCCTTTGAAAATTACTGGGCGCAGTACGAGAGAAACTACAGCGCTGCCGACACAGGCTTTGACTGAAGAGCCTCTAGAGAAAAAGTCTCCGCTTTCTCGGCGGAGACTTTTTCTCTAGGTGAATCGAACTTATTTTGCCAGCCGCAGGACGCAGTCCACCACCTGGGCGGCGCAGCGCTCGGCCTCAAAGCGGCTGAGGGCGTAGCGCTTGTCCTGACCGCGCAGGGCTTTGAGCGCGTCGGTGAGATCGGCCCGGGAGCCGGGCATGAAGATGTTCCCGGCCGCGATCGAGGGGGCGGAGCGGGCCACGGCGTGCCTGCCCTTGCCGCTCGCCTGGGCCACGACCCAGTCGGTCATCAGCAGGCCCCGGTAGCCCCATTCCTCCCGCAGCAGGGTCTGCAGCAGATCGGCACGCTGAGACGTGTGCTCGCCGTTGAGGAGATTGTAGGAAGTCATAAGCGCGACAGGATCGGCCTCCCGGATGCAGATCTCGAAGGCCCGGAGGTAGATTTCCCGCAGGGCGCGTTCGGAGACGAGACTGTTGGAGGTCATGCGGTTGAGCTCCTGGTTGTTGCAGCAGAAGTGCTTGATCGTGACGCCGCAGCCCGGATGCCGTTGCACGCCCCGGGTCATACCCGCGGCCATGCGTCCGGCCAGCAGGGGATCCTCAGCGTAGTATTCGAAGTTGCGCCCGCAGAGGATCGTGCGGTGGATGTTGAAGGCGGGAGCCAGCCAGAGCTGGACCCCGAAGATCTCCATCTCCCGGCCCACAAGATCGCCGCAGGCCTCGGCCACGGCCGGATCCCAGCTCTGGGCCAGGGCCGTACCGATGGGGATGGAGCTGCAGTACTGCTCATAGACTTCGCCTCTGGGCTTGCCCTGCGTCAGCTTTATGATGTGTCGTACGGCGGCGGGCATCAGCGCCGCCATGTCGGCGGGCATGGTGGAGCCGATGGCGTGGGCGCCTTTGGCGTCCCGGGTGTACTGCCTGGACAGACGCAGCCCCGCGGGGCCGTCGGCCATCACCAGGCCGGGAAGCCCGGGGATGCCGCCGTAGGTTTCGCCCGCGGCGCCGGCCACGGACTGGGAGGCCGAGCCGATCACGCTGGCCAGACCGCTGCCGGAGAACTGGCCCAGGCAGAGCTTGAGAAGCTCCTCGTCGCTCAGCCCGGACACCAGACCCTTGGCGTAATCCGAGGGCACGGCGGGCTTGGGGCAGGGGAGCGGCTTGAAGGCCGCGGCCTCCGCTTTCAATACCGGAAGCTCCGCGGGGAACTCCTCTGGGATTGCCTCGCTCTTCCAGTCGGTGAAATCGGGCTTGCCGCCCACATGTTTGACCTGCCGCAGTACGATCCGCTCGTCCAGCTCCACCAACGCGGCGGGGGCGGTGTCCCGGCTGCTGGCGCCCACACGGACCACATAGCGGCCCGGCTCCAGCACCCAGGCGGAGGCCTCCTCGTCAAAGCTTGCCAGCTCCTCCAGGGAGAAGGCGAGATGCAGGGTCTCCCGTTTGCCCGGCTCCAGCAAGCTCGTCTTGCCGAAGGCGGCCAGAGTCTGCTTGGGCTGGTCCAGCTTCCCGGCGGGCACAGAGACGTAGACCTGCACGATCTCTTTCCCGGGGAAACGGCCGCTGTTTTTCACCGGCACATTCACCGTGACCCGGCTGCCATGCAGGGCCACACTGACTTTGCCGTAGTGGAAATCTGTATAGCTCAGGCCAAAGCCGAAGGGGAACAGGGGCGCCTGACCCACGGTGTCAAACCAGCGGTAGCCCACATAGATGCCCTCGCGGTAGCGGGTGTCGTCGGGCTGAACGTATTCGCCCACCGTGGGATAGTCCTCCCAGGCGGCCCAGGTGGTGCTGAGCTTGCCGGAGGGCACGCTCTTGCCCAGCAGCACGTCGGCAAAAGCGTCGCCGGTTCCCGCGCCCAGCTGGGAGAGAAGCAGGATGTTCTCCACCTCGCCCAGCGGGGAGAGATCCACCGGCCCGCCCACGTTCAGCACCAGCAGGAAGCGCTTATACTCCCGGCGAATGGCCAGAATATCCCGGAGCTCCGTCTCGGTGAGCAGCACGTCGCCGGGGATGGGGCGGCGGTCGCTGCCCTCGCCGGAATTGCGGGCGAGCACATAGACCGCGGTGTCGCCCTCGGCGTTGCGGGGCAGCAGATACTCCGGCTCCGCCATGGCCCGGCCCATGCCGATGAGGATGGGCAT
>CACYOR010000103.1 GCA_902775985.1 Oscillospiraceae bacterium | reverse complement strand
TCATGCGCCTCGCCTCCCCTTGCTCCTATTCTAACACAACAAAGTACCCATAGAAAGTGCTTTCGCACTCCCTATGGGTACTTTGTCTACAGGCTGACAAGTCCGGCGAATTCGCCGCACTTGTTTGTAATGTATTTGCTCTGCCGGGCAGTATGGTATCAATCGACCCGTTCGTCGCCCCAGAAGAAGAGGGCCACGGTGCCCGGCCCGGTGTGGGAGCCGATCAGGTTGCCAATGCTGTTGATCTCCACCTTGCCGTTGAGCTTGGGGAACTTCTCCTCCACCAGGTCGGCCACGGCCCGGGCTTCGGGGAAGCAGGCGGACATGGAGATGTAGCACTTGCCGTCGTAGTCATAGCCGTCCCGGGCGTGCTCCTCCATCTTCTTGACGCACTCGCGGATGACCTTTTTCTTGGTGCGGATCTTGTAGCGGGGGATCAGGCGGCCCAGGTTGTCCATGTTCAGCAGGGGGCAGATATCCAGCAGCCCGCCGAACACGGCCGCGGTTTTGGAGACGCGCCCGCCCTTGACGTAGAAGCTCAGGTCGGTGGAAAAGAACCAGTGGTGCAGCTTCAGGCGGTTGTCCTCGATCCACTTGGCCAGCGCCTCCGCGCTCAGACCCTCGTCCCGCTTGGCGGCGGCGGTGTCCATCAGCAGACCGTAGCCCGAGGAGGCGCCCAGGGAGTCGATCACAAAGATCTTCCGCTCGGGGAAGCGCTCCTGCAGGATCATAGCCGCGTTCCGGGCGGAGTTGATGGTGCCGGAGATGCCGGAGGAGAGCGTCACGTGGACGACGTCCTTGCCCTCGGCCAGGAAGGGCGTGAAGAAGTCCACGTACTCCGAGATGCTGACCTGGGAGGTGCTGGTGTCGGCGCCCTTGGCCATGCGGTCGTAGAACTCGTCAAAGGGAATGGTTTGGCCCAGATCGTCGGCGTATTCCACGCCGTCGAGGCGGTAGTGGAAGCAGACATAGGGCACACGGATCGCGTCAAAATGCTCCTTGGACAGATCGGCCGGGGAGCAGCAGGTCAGAACATAAGCCATGGTACAGACTCCTTTTCCCGTATTTTGATAATGATCATCGGATGGCGAGAACGATCGCAAATCCGATCGTTCTCGCTGCCAAACGACAAGTTTGGCAGCGAATGACCCAACGGGTCATTCGCCCAATGCTCATTGAAATGAATATATGGCCAAACAGCTATACTGTTTGGCTGCGCGGCAAAGCCGCGCGGCGAAAAGCTTTTTGGCTTTTCGCCATCCTATAATCATTATGACCCTATCCTATTCCATCCCCGCCTCAAACACAAGCTACTTCGACCCGAGCCCTCTCTACCCGAAAAAGGCCCCGGTAGGACACAGTCTACCGGGGCTCGGATTATCTCTACGATTTGTGGAATCGGGGATCAGGGGCGCTTTTCGTCCTCCTTTGCCTCCGCTCTGGCTGCCTTGCGCGGGGGACGGCGACGCACCCGGAAACTCAAAAACACGATGACCTCCGCCAGAATGGCGATCAGAAAGATCTGCCAGGGGTTGGCATGGAAAAAGAGCAGATAGCCCATCGCAAAGAGGCTCAGCACAAAGAGAGCCACCACAAACTGCAGGTATTTTGTCTGGTGAAACTTGCAGATCAGCACCAAGTAGGTCAGGATGGAGACCGGCAGCGTCACCACAAAGATCTGCCAGCAGATGATATGGGCCAGCCACAGGGCCACAAAGGCCGTCAGTGCCAGGGTCCAGACCCCGATCACCGCGATGGCAATGATCACGTCGATGCTGTAGCTGAGTTCCGGCTTTTTCTCCTCCTCGGGCGGCTGCCAATGTGTCTCGGTGCTGAGCAGGCTGTCCACCGTGACGCCGAAGATCTCCGCGATCTGGGTCAGCACGTAGGCGTCCGGTATGGCCTCGCCCCGCTCCCACTTGGAGATGGTCTTGTCCGAGTAGTTGAGCATGGCCCCCAGCTCCGCCTGGGTCAGACCCCGGCCGGTGCGGAGTTTGATGATGTTGCTGGCCGTGACCAGCTTGAGTTCCGATAGCTGCATAAAAAACAGAGTCCTTCGCTGAAATTGGCTGCTATTTTATCACAAAGCCGAGGACTTTTCAACTCCTGCCTGGGAGAATCGCAGACGTTAAGAACGATATAAAAACATCAGCCCTCCTCTTGCAATCGGCCCCCGGGCGTGATACACTCATGCCGCTATGAATGAACGAACACGAAACATCATCATGTGGGTCTCCCGCATCCTGCCCCTGCTCTGTATGACGGGGGCCGTCCTCTGGGTGCTGCTCTCGGGCCGCAGCTTTACCATGGAGGATATCCTGAATTACACGCCCTCCCAGCCGCTGCTGGCCGTGCTTTTCCTCTGGCTGGCCTTCGCGCTCAAGAGCCTGTCGCTGGTGTTTCCGGTGCTGCTGCTCTTCGCGGTGACCGGGCAGCTCTTTTCACTGCCGGTGGCCCTGGCGGTGAACACCGTGGGCATCGCCATCACCCTGACCCTGCCCTACCTGCTGGGCCGGGCGGCGGAGCTGGATTTTTCCGAGAAGCTTGTGAAAAAGTACCCCAAGCTCCAGGAAGTGCGAAAAATGCGCGAGAACAGCAGCTTTTTCCTCTCCTTCATCACCCGGGCCATCGGCGTGCTGGCCTGCGATGTGGTGAGCATGTATTTCGGCAGCACCCGCATGCCCTACCTGCCCTATATCAGCGGCGCGGTGCTGGGCTTCATGCCCGATTTGATCACCGCCACCATCCTCGGTCAGCAGGTGGAGGATCCGGGCTCGCCCGGCTTCTGGCTGGCCATCGCGGCCAACATCCTGGCCATCGTCTGCTCCTTTATCCTGTACCATTGGTATCGGAAGAAAAAGGGCCTTATCAGTCAATAAAAGCGACACCGGCTGTCGGAAGCTTCTGACAGCCGGTGTCGTTTTGGAAAGGCTCAAACGTAGAGCTCCGGGTGCTCGCTCCGGCAGAGATAGTAGCGGCCCAAGAGCCGGTCACAGAGCGTGGCGTAGACCCCGCCGCCCAGACGGCAGCGGGAGAGAAACACCACCGTCGGCTCCAGATGCCGCTCCCCCTGCAGAAGCCGCAGCGCCGAGAGCACGCAGGCCCGGGAGGGGCAGAGCGCGTCGTCAAAAGCACCTGCGCAGCGCTCCTCTTGCTGAAGCACCTCCGTTAGCGTATCCGGAAACTCCGGCGAGGCCACCCGGTTGAGCGCCACCTCCCCCACGCAGAGCCGCCAGGCTTCCGGCAGACGGCTGTCCCCGGCCTCGGTTTGAATCAGGCGTGCGAGCAACAGAAGTTCATCAAAGTCCGGGCAGGGGAGAGGGGAGCGCTGAACGCGCAGCTGCGCGGCCCAGAAGTCCCGCGCCTCGCGGCCAGCCTCCGCCTCGCCCTCCGCGGCGGCGCGGATCACCATCTCCCGATAATCCGGTTCCGGCCGCGCCACCGGCACACAGGAGCCGAAGAGCAACAGCAGCGGCAGCATAATCAGAGAGAAAAGCAGCTTTTTCATGCCCGAGTCCTCACTTTCCCGATGCTTTGTCCCCAGTATACGCGCCGTGGCGCGCGGAATCTGTCAAATCCGGGAAGAGGAAAACAAGCCTTGACGAATGCCCGGTATTCCGCTATACTGTAGATGACACAATCCCCGCATTTTTTCAAAAAAGTGGAGGAAAACCGTGATGAAAGTTAGAAACAACAAACTTTTGGACTGGATCGGCGCGGCCTGCGGCGTCTTTCTGGTCCTGGTTCTTCTGGGCAATATCGTAAGCGGCGCCATGACCGCCAAGGCCGAGGCTGACGCGCTGAAGGCCAGCGGCATCGGCACGGTGCTCACCGCGGCGGAGAGCAGCCCTCTGAAGGTGGAGACCGCGCCCAAGCTGGTCGCCACCGGCTCCGGCATCCAGCTGCTCACGGCGGCGGACTGGGCCGAGGAGTACCCCGCCATTTACGAGAGCTATATGAAGAACAGCGAGAACACCGAGGTACAGGACTATGTGGCCGACTACCCGATGATCTCCACCCTCTTTGAGGGCTACGGCTTCGCCAAGTACTACGGAAGCGCACGCGGTCACGCCTATGTGATCGAGGATGTCACCAGTACCGGCCGTCCCCATGCCCTGGCCAACTGCTTCACCTGCAAGACCCCGGTCATGACCGCCAAGGCCATCGAAATGGGCGACGCGGCCTACTCCCTCCCGTTCAAGGACGTGCTGCAGGAGGTCAACGAGCCGCTCAGCTGCTTTAACTGCCATGCCAACGCGGGCAGCGACCTGGTCGTGACCCACACCTATCTGACCAAGGCTCTGGGCGAGGAGATCAACATGGTCGACGCGGCCACCCTCTCCTGCGGCCAGTGCCATGTGGACTACTACTTCGCCCCCGAGACCAAGGCCACCACGCTCCCCTATACCAGCCTGGAGAGTATGCACCCCGACGCCATCCTGGACTACTACAACAATCTCATGGTGGACGGCGAGGTCTTTGCCGACTACGTCAATCCCTCCAACGGCATCCGCCAGCTCATGGTCAACCACCCCGAGCTGGAGACCTTCACCTCTGAGGGCAGCGTCCACCGCAACCAGTTCACCTGCGCCGACTGCCATATGGGCACCGCCACCGCCGCCGACGGCACGACCTACAAGAGCCACTATCTGATCAGCCCCCTGGAGAACCAGGAACTGCTGGACAACACCTGCGCCGCCTGCCACGGCAGCGGCCTGGCCGATAAGGTCCACGCCATCCAGGCCGCGGCCGAGGAGCGCACCTACGACATCGGCTACCAGCTGGAGGATCTGATCAAGGCCATCACCGAGGCCGTGGAGAGCGGCAAGTACTCCGAGGAGGATCTGAACGCCATCCGCATGTCCTACCGCAACGCCCAGTTCTACTGGAACTTCGTCTTCGTGGAGAACAGCGAGGGCGCCCACAACTCCAAGCTCACCAACGACTGCCTGGATAAGTCCGAGGCCCTGATCGCCGAGACCTGGGCTCTGCTCGGCGCGTAAAGTACAAGCGGATACAAGTCCCCCCCGGTTCAACCGAACCGGGGGGATTTTCATGGGCAGAGTACCCAGACCCCGTCCTGTCATTGCGAGGAGCACAGCGACGTGGCAATCCGTTTTCTCTCTTGATGCATGAAAAAGAACGGATTCCCACACCAACGTGACGCGCGGGAAGCGTGCGACGCGATCCTTGCTTGCGCGTGCTGCGACAGGGGTTCGGAAGGACAAGTCAGTGAAATTGCGCGGCTGCCTCCACTTGACAAATACCCCTGGGGGGTATATAGTGGCCTCAGACAGAACAAAGGGGTGACGCGCATGAGTGAAAACTGCTGCGGCGAAAAAACCAAGGAGCGCAGCCCGGAGGAGTATAAAAGCCTGGTCAACCGCCTCAACCGCATCGAGGGGCAGATCCGGGGCATCCGGGGCATGCTGGACAAGAACGCCTACTGTCCCGATATCCTGGCCCAGGTGGCCGCGGCCAATGCGGCGCTCAACGCCTTCAGCAAGGAACTGCTGTCGAACCACATCCGCTCTTGCGTGGTCAACGACGTGCGCGCCGGCAACGACGAAGTGATCGACGAACTGCTGGTCACATTGCAGAAACTTATGAAATGAGGAATTCCCCATGAAGCAATATACCGTCACGGGCATGAGCTGCGCCGCCTGCCAGGCCCGGGTGGAAAAGGCGGTCTCGGCTGTGCCGGGGGTGGACTCCTGCGCGGTGAGCTTGCTGACCAACTCCATGGGCGTGGAGGGCAGCGCCGACGAAAAAGCCGTCATCGCCGCAGTGGAGGCCGCGGGCTACGGGGCCAGCCTCAAGGGTGCGGCTGCTTCATCCGCGGGCAACCGGGCGCAGGCGGACGAGGAGGCCCTCAAGGACCACGAGACCCCGGTGCTGAAAAAGCGGCTGCTCCGCTCCCTGGGTTTGCTGCTGGTGCTGATGTATTTGAGTATGGGGCACAACATGGCCCATTTCCCGGTGCCCGCTTTTCTGGAAAACCCCGTCTCCATGGCCATCACCCAGATGCTCCTGGCCCTGCTGGTCATGTACATCAACCGAAAATTTTTTTCCAGCGGCTTTTCCTCCCTGCGCCACGGCTCGCCCAACATGGACACCCTGGTGGCCATGGGCTCCGGCGCCGCCTTTGCCTACAGCATGGTGGAGCTCTATCTTCTCTCCGCCGCCCAGGCGGCGGGGGACGCGGAGCGCCTGATGCACATCGCCCACAACCTGTATTTTGAGACCGCCGCCATGATCCCCTGCCTCATCACCGTGGGCAAGATGCTGGAGGCCATGTCCAAGGGCCGCACCACCGACGCCCTTAAGAGCCTGATGAAGCTCGCGCCCAAGACCGCCGTGCTGCTGCGGGACGGGCAGGAGCTGGAGGTGGACATCGGCGAGGTGCAGAGCGGGGATATCTTTGTGGTACGTCCAGGGGAGAACATCCCCGTGGACGGCATCGTGCTCGAGGGCAGCAGCGCCGTGAACGAGGCGGCCCTCACCGGCGAGAGCATCCCTGTGGACAAAGCGGAAGGGGATCTCCTCTCCGCCGCCACCATCAACCAGTCCGGCTATCTTAAGGCCCGCGCCACCCGCGTGGGCGAGGACACGACCCTGAGCCAGATCATCCGCATGGTCAGCGACGCGGCCGCCACCAAGGCGCCCATCGCCCGCATCGCGGACAAGGTCTCGGCGGTCTTCGTGCCCGCGGTCATGGGCATCGCCCTCGTGACCCTGGTCATCTGGCTGATCGCGGGGCAGAGCTTTCCCTTCGCCATCGCCCGGGCGATCGCCGTGCTGGTGATCTCCTGCCCCTGCGCGCTGGGTCTGGCCACGCCGGTGGCCATCATGGTCGGTAACGGCATGGGCGCCAAAAACGGCATCCTGTTCAAGACCGCCGTCTCCCAGGAGCTGGCCGGGAAAATCGACATCGTCGCCCTGGACAAGACCGGCACCATCACCTCCGGCGAGCCGCGGGTCACCGATCTGCTGCCCGCCGAGGGTGTCACGGAGGAGGAGCTGCTCTCCCTGGCTGCCGCGCTGGAGCGCAAGTCCGAGCACCCGCTGGCCAAGGCCGTGCTGGCCTGCGCCCAGGAGCGGGGGCTCAGCCTCGCGGAGGCGGCAGACTTCCGCGCCCTGCCCGGCAACGGCCTGGAGGCGGAGCTGAACGGCGCGCGCCTGGTGGGCGGCTCGGGCAAGTTCCTGGCCTCCCGGCTCTCCCTGCCCACGGCGCTGCGGCGGCAGGCGGAAGCGCTGGCCGAGGCGGGCAAGACGCCCCTCTTCTTTGCCCGGGACGACAGCCTTCTGGGCATCATCGCCGTGGCCGACACCATCAAGGCGGGGCGGACTCGGCCCAGGCGGTAAAGGAACTGCAAAGCATGGGATGCGAAGTTGTTATGTTAACCGGAGACAACGAGCGTACGGCCAGGGCCATCGGCGCTCAGGCCGGGGTTGACCGGGTGATCGCGGGCGTGCTGCCCGAGGGCAAGGAGGCCGTGATCCGCGAGCTTCAGAAGCAGGGCAAGGTGGCCATGGTGGGCGACGGCATCAACGACGCCCCGGCCCGGCCATCGGCGCGGGGGCCGACGTGGCCATCGACGCGGCGGACGTGGTGCTGATGAAGTCCCGCCTCACCGACGTCTCCGCGGCGATCCGCCTCTCCCGGCTCACGATCCGGGACATCCATGAAAATCTCTTCTGGGCGTTCTTCTATAACGTCATCTGCATCCCCCTGGCCGCTGGCTTTTATCAGGCCCTCTTCGGCTGGCACTGGGAGATGAACCCGATGATCGGCGCGGCGGCGATGAGCCTTTCCAGCTTCACCGTCTGCATGAACGCCCTGCGGCTGAACCTGTTCGACATTCACGATCCCAAGCACGATCGTGTGAGAAAAAAGACTGTTATGAAACATGAGGAGGAACAAAACATGGTCAAGACTCTGAAGGTTGAAGGCATGATGTGCCAGCACTGCGAGAAGCGCGTCGTCAAGGCGCTGGAGGCCCTGGAGGGTGTGGAGAGCGCCGTGGCCAGCCACGAGGCCGGCACCGCCGTCGTCACCCTGAGCGCTCCCGTGGCCGACGAGGTTTTGAAGAAGGCCGTCGAGGATCAGGACTACGAGGTCAAGGGGATCGAATAAGACTGCTTTCAAAGGTCTGTGACCTTTGAAAGCAAAGGAGCTGCACCCTGCGGCAGCGCACAGTTTGGCCCGCGTGAGAGGGCCAAACTGCACGTTTGCAGGGCGAGAAGAGTTTTTTCCGAGGTACACGCCCTCGGAAAAAACAGGTTTGCAATGATTTTTCGCCGTGCGCGGCGAAAAACTCTGCGAGGCATTGTTTGCAGATAGAAAAAGCGGCTCTTTTGTGAGCCGCTTTTTTCCAATATGCTCTTGATTTTTTGGCGTTTTCCTGTAAAATGGTTTCCGTCAAATTTCCATTTTTTGATTCTGGAGGAATTCAAGTATGACTTACGAAATTGACGTCGCCGGGTTAAAACGCCAGCTGCCTCTGTGCAAGGTCTCGGACGATCTGTACATCGGCGCCTTCGTGATGTTCGGCGATGTGGAACTGACTGTCCACTGCGCAACGGAGCTTCTCAAGCGCGCTCCCGAGTATGACTATCTGCTGGCGCCCGAGGCCAAGTCCATCCCTCTGCTGTATGAGATGGCCCGCCAGAGCGGCGCGGATAAGTATTTCCTGGCCCGCAAAGGGCCCAAGGCCTACATGTCCGGCGTGTTTGAAGTTTCGGTCAAGTCTATCACCACCCTGGCCGTGCAGAAGCTGGTCATCGATACCGCGGACGCCGAGCTCATCAAGGGCAAGCGCATCCTGATTCTGGACGACGTGATCTCCACCGGTGAGAGCCTGCGCGCCACCGAGGAGCTGGTCAAGCAGGCCGGCGGCATCATCGCGGGCCGCATGGCCGTCCTGGCCGAGGGCGACGCCGCCAAGCGCGACGATATCATCGTTCTGGCGCCCCTGCCTCTCTTCAACGCCGACGGCACGCCGAAAGAGTAAGGAATACAGGCATTAGACAACAGAATAGCGACAGGCACCAAGGGAGAGCCCTTGGTGCCTGTTCAGAGTGTCAAAGAAGTCCCTGTTTTCGTTAGACGAAAGCGGGGACTTCGGCATGAAAATGGGAAAAAAGTGAGAATACGAGACGCAAAAAGGA
>CACYOR010000102.1 GCA_902775985.1 Oscillospiraceae bacterium | reverse complement strand
ATGCGGCCAAGCGTGAGATTCGGATCCTGAAGAACAAGAAATAATAAAACATTTTTCAAGGGCCTCCCGGTCATAAATCGGCCGGGAGGCTTTTGTTTTTTTCGTGTTTATGCTAAGGTTTCAGTGGCTTATTGGACCAGACCGGAGACCGTAGCTGTCTTGCCGTGTTTGCTTGATCTGACGGTTCGGACGCTGAGCGAAATATGGAGCTTAGCCGCCAGATTATGCTGATTAATGATACGCCGACGTAGGCGCTGGGACAAGAGAACGGCGGAACATTATCCATGACTTCGAACTCGCTTTCATGCTGAACGCGAATGTTATCGCGAGTACCGTAAGGAGCAAGGACCGAAACTGGCCGAAAAAATGGAACAGTGGGAAAAAGAATTCGAATGTTAAAATGCAAGAAAAAATCATCGAATTCCATTGAAATAGGAAACCGGTTTCAGTTTCGAAGCGAAAAATGACGATTTTTTAATGATTATCAACAAGATGCTGCCGAAACAGCTCTTGACTTTCCCCCTTGATTTGGTTATTATAACCATAGTTTCCCTGTGTTTGAGGGACAAATGAAAAAAGGAAGGAATTGAAAAATGAAAACTGCAAAGAAACTTCTGGCTCTGGCTTTGGCCATGCTGATGGTTCTGGCACTGGCTGCCTGTGGTTCCTCCACTCCTGCGAAGGAGGAAGCCGCTCCCGCCGAGGAAGCTGCCGCTCCCGCCGAGGAAGCTGCTGCTCCTGCCGAGGAAGCCGCTGCTCCCGCCAGCAATTATCCCACCAAGGATATCTACGTTGTTTGCCCCTGGGGCGCCGGCGGCGGTACGGACGCTTGCCTGCGCGCACTTTGCCAGGCTATGGGTGAAGAGCTCGGCGTCAACCTGACGGTTGATAACCTGACTGGCGGCGGCGGCATCATCGGCCACGAGGCGATTGCCAATGCGGACAAGGACGGCTACAACATTGGTATGATTACCTTTGAGCTGAGCACCTATCCCTCCCTCGGCACCGATCTGAGCTATGAGAACTATGATCTGATCGGTCGTGTCAACACCGACGCTGCGGCCCTGTCCGTCAACGCCAAGTGGGCCGAGAGCAACGGTATTTCCGATCTGGCCTCCTTTGTTGAGTATGCCAAGGCCAACCCCGGCATCCAGCTCGGCGGTTCTGCCAACGCCTCTGTCTGGCACATCGCTGGCGGCTATCTGGAAGAGGCCACCGGTATTGACGTTGAGATGATCACCTATCAGGGTGGCGCTGCTGACGCTGTCAAGGCTGCTGCCTCCGGCGAGATTCAGGGCGTTACCGTTTCTCTGGCTGAAGCTTCCAGCTTCCTGCAGTCCGGCGATCTGATCTGCCTGGGCGTTATGGACAGCGCGCGCAATCCCAAGTTTGCCGATGTCGCTACCTTCCAGGAGCAGGGTGTTGACGTTGTCTATGGCACCTGGCGCGGCATGGCCGCTCCCAAAGGCTTGGATGAGGCTTCTCTGACTGTCCTGCGTGAGGCCTGTGCCAAGGCCTGCGAGAACGCCACCTTTGTTGAGACCATGGCGAACCTTGGTCAGGCGATCTCCTATCAGAATGCGGATGACTTTGCCGCTTTCCTGAAGGACAATGCTGAGGCTGTTCAGGCTTCCATGGCCGCTCTGGGTCTGGATCAGGCTGCGTAAGCTTTATCGCGATCTTAACAAATGGGTAGGTGGCTCCACCTACCCATTTTCGATAGTCCTAACGGAAGGAGAGATACATCCGTGAATAAAAAGACGAGTACGGTCGCCTTTTCCAATCTGATTGGTTCCATCATTTTCCTCGCCGTTGGCATCTGGGCTTATATCAAAACGCTCAGCTTTCCCACGGTGCGCGGCTCCTATGTACAGCCTGCCACCTTTTCCCAGATCATGCTTATCGGCATGCTGTTTTTCTCCGTCATCCTTTTAATCCAGTCGATCTGGAATCTGACACATTTGAAACAGGACAGCCCTGCCGCGGAAAAAACGGCAAGCCTGAATGTTTTGAAGGACCGCGGTGTGCAGTATGCACTGATCGCCATTCTGCTCTGCGTGGCGTATGTGATGCTTTTTAAGACCTTTGGCTATGTGCTGGTTTCGTTTATTGTCTGCCTTGCCATTATGATCCTTATTGGTAAGCGGAAATGGCTCCAGATGATCCTGGTGTCTCTTCTGGTCCCCCTTTGCATGTGGCTTTTGTTCTATATCCTGCTGAAAGTCAACATCCCGATGGGGCCCTTGACCTTCCTGCGCGACCTGGTCGATGCCGTCTTATAAGGGGGAGAGAACATGGATTTTAATCTTCTGATTACCAGTTACGCTTCGGTATTTACGAATCTCGAAGTTATTCTGATGACCTTGATCGGGGCTCTGGGCGGTATCCTTCTTGGGGCGATTCCCGGCATGACGGCGACGATGGGTGTAGCGCTTCTGGTCCCGTTCTCGTTCGGCATGGATCTGATTCCCGCCGTTGGACTTTTGCTTGGTATTTACTGCGGCGGTATGTACGGCGGCTCTATCTCCGCCATTTTGATCCATACACCCGGCACGCCTTCGGCTGCGGCCACACTGATCGACGGCTATCCCATGACACAGAAGGGGCAGGCAGGTTTGGCGCTTTCGGTGGCCATGTTTGCCAGTTTCTGCGGCGGCGTGATCGGTGCGCTTATCATGACCTTTGCTTCTCCTGTCATTGCCCGTGCGGCGATGCGCTTTAATTCCGGCGAGATGTTCATGCTGGCCATCTTTGGCCTGTCGGTCATCATTGCCATTTCCGGGAAAAGTGTTGTCAAGGGCCTGATTTCCGGTTTCTTCGGCATGGTGCTCTGCACCGTCGGCCTGGATCCCACCAATGGTATTGCCCGCTTTATCAATCGTTCTCAAGTGAGTCTGTATGAGGGCTTTGCCTTTATTCCGGCGCTGATCGGCATGTTTGCCGTTGCTGAGGTCATTGCCGGTGTGGAGCGTATTGTACGCGGAGAGGAAAAGCATCTTGTCTCCCATGAGAAGATCAAGCGCGTTCTTCCAGATGGCGGAACGATCAAAAAGATCTGGCCGAATATCCTTTCCGGCGCTGTTATCGGTACCTTTGTCGGTGCCATTCCCGGTGCGGGCGGCGATATCGCTGTTTTTGTCAGCTATGGCGCCAACAAGAGCTTCTCCCGGCACCCGGAGCTCTGGGGCACCGGCATCCCCAATGGTGTGGCCTCCACGGAATCTGCCAATAACGGCTGTTCCGGCGGCGCGATGATCCCGTTGCTGGCTCTTGGTGTACCTGGTGATGCCGTCACGGCGGTGCTGCTCGGTGCCTTTATTATGAAGGGAATTCAGCCCGGCCCAATGATGTACGTGACGGAGCTGCCGACGGTATACGGCGTGTTCGCCGCTTTGATGCTGGCAAACCTCGCCATGCTGCTGATCGGCTGCGCGGGTGTGCGCTTCTTCACCAAGATCGTCTCGGTCGAAAAAACGATCCTGTATCCGATCATTTTGGTCGTTTCCCTGTTGGGCGCGTTTTCGATCAACAAAAATGTGTTTGACATCGGCGTTTGCGTCGGTTTCGGCGTGTTCGGCTGGCTGATGAACAAGTATGAATTCCCGCTCTCTCCGATTCTGCTTACCCTGATTCTCGGGCCTATGTGCGAGCAGAACTATGTCCGTTTCATGAATCTGAATCACGGTGATTTTACACAGATTTTCCATTCTCCCATTGCGATGGCGTTCCTGTCCCTGGCGGTCCTGTCGATCCTCTATTCCGTCTGGAATCAGAATAAAATCAACAAGGCGGAGGCTGCCCGTAAGGCGGCGGAACGGGAAGCGGCACAAGCCTGAAACGTCTTCCTCCGTGAAATATCCCCGGGTTTTCCGGGGATATTTTTTCTCGCTCTCTTGCTTTAGCAGGATAAAGCTGTTACTATATTGATAAAAAAGGAGGAGCCAAAATGGATGCATATGAACGACACCGGCGAATTTGGCGCTTCTTTTATGTCCTGCTGAGCGGGCCGATCTGTCGGATCTTTTGCCTCAAACATGAGAACCCGGAAATCAAGGGACCCTGCCTGATCGTGGCTAACCATGTGACAGACTGGGATCCGCTTCTGCTTGCCATGAGCTTTCCAAGGCTCCCGCTGTATTATGTGGCCAGTGAACATATTTTTCGTCAGGGATTTATCTCTCGTGTGCTGCTCTGGCTGATGGAGCCTATCGCACGGCGGAAAGGCGCGGCCGGGACCGACACGGTGAAAGCCTGCCTCCGACATTTGAAGGACGGCCACGCGGTCTGCCTTTTCGCGGAGGGGGACGCTACCTGGGACGGTCGCACTGCCCGGGTTTTTCCTGCAACAGGGAAGCTTGCGCGTTCCTCCGGTGCGTGGCTTTTGACCTATCGCCTGGAGGGAGCCTACCTCTCCAAGCCGCGTTGGGGCCGCGGGATCCGGCGAGGCAGCGTATACGGTCACCCGGTGGAGCTCTATTCGCCGGAGGAGCTTCGCGCGATGAAAGCCGAGGAGATCACAACTGCCATCAACCGTGATCTCTATGAGGACGCCTGGGAGAGACAGCGGGAAAACCCTGTCTCGTTTCAAAGCAAGCATTCGGCGGAAAAACTGGAGACGGCTTTGTTTCTGTGCCCGAAATGCAAGAAGTTTGGAACGCTGCAGTCTCACAAGAACATTCTGGCCTGCGACTGTGGCCTGCGGCTTCGCGTATTGGATACCGGCTTTTTTGACCCACCGGAACCGTTCTCCACGCTTGCGCAGTGGGAGGATTGGCAGCAGAAGATCCTTGCCGAGACAGACTTTTTAGAAGGGACAGAGATCTTTCGGGATCCCGATCTGGAGCTATACAGAGTTTCAACAGATCACAAAGAGCGGTTTCTGGCAAAGGGGGAGCTTGTCTTGTACCCAGAGTGCCTTTGTCTGAATACCCACCGTTTTCCGTTTGAGAGGATCAGCACAATGGCAATGGTACAGCGCAGGCGTCTGCTGCTGACCTGTGACAACGAATACTACGAACTGCGGACGAAAAAGGATATCAATCTTCGAAAGTATCTGAGTTATTGGCGCACGCGCAAGGAGAAAGGACGGTAGCTATGGATTATTCATCGGCCAATACAGCGTTGTGGAACATCGTTCTGCAGTTGGGAATGATCGCAGGCAGCATTTTGCTGGCGAATTTCTTGAGAAACAAAATTGCGCTGATTCGAAACAGTATGATGCCGATTGCGGTAATGGCCGGATTCCTGCTTCTGCTTGCCAAGTATCTCGGATTTGTGCGCGTTGATGGCACTCTGATGGAGATGCTTGTCTATCATGGTATCGCCCTTGGCTTTATCGCGATGAGCCTGCGTGTTCCGGACCCGGGCGCGGAGAAGAAAAACGACCTGACAGGTATAAAATCCGGGGCGGTCATCGTCAGCACCTATATGGTTCAGGGGGTCACAGGCTTATTGATTACCCTGCTCTTGAGTTATACGTTTATGCCGGGGCTCTTCAAAGCCTCGGGGCTTCTGCTGCCGATGGGATACGGGCAGGGGCCGGGCCAGGCCAACAACATCGGCTCAACCTATGAAGCGCTGGGCTTTGCCGGCGGGCGCAGCTTTGGCCTCTCCATTGCTGCGGCCGGTTATCTGGTGGCCTGTATTGTCGGCGTTGTCATGCTGAACCTCATGGCGCGGAAAAATAAAGGAGAGCGTCAGGGAAAACGGGAAGAGCATGTGGATATTAGCTTTTTCCAGGATAAAAATGAGATCCCGGTTTCTGACTCCATTGATAAGCTCTCCGTTCAGCTGGCCTTGGTGCTTCTCACCTATCTGGGGACGTATTTTGCAGCTTACGGCTTGACGACCGGCATCGCGGCAATCTCGGCCGGTCTTGCCAAAACCTTGAACACACTGATCTGGGGTTTCAATTTCATCATCGGTGCCGCTCTGGCGATCCTGCTGCGTCTTCTGCTGGAGAGCGGCAAAAAAAGAGGCCTCATCAAACGGCAGTATCAGAACAATTATCTCCTGAATCGCATATCCGGCTTCTTTTTTGATCTGATGATTGTGGCCGGCATTGCCTCCATCAATGTGGAGGATTTGAGCGGCCTGTGGCTTCCGTTCCTGCTTTTGTCCGTGATCGGCGGCATTGTGACCTGGTATCATCTGAAAGCGGTGTGCAAAGAGGTTTACCCCGCCTATTATGAGGAAGGCCTCATCTCTATGTTTGGTATGATGACGGGGACCATCAGCTCTGGCATTCTGCTTTTGCGTGAAGTGGATCCTGATTTGGCTACGCCGGCGGCAAACAACCTGGTGATCGGCAGCAGCTTTGGCATTATCCTCGGCATTCCGGTACTGATTCTCGTGGGTATCGCGCCGCGCTCGGACTTGATGTGCTGGATGACTGTGCTGATCGCGGCGGTCTATTTGCTGCTGCTGCGCCTCTTTATTCGAAAGGCCCATCGACGCAAAGAGAAATAGGAGGAAGTTTGCACCCATGAATATGGAGTTTAAGAGAAAGCTGAAGATTCCGGCAGAGGTCAAGCAGATGTATCCGCTGACACCGGCGATGGAGCACAGCTTCATACAACGGGATAAAGAGATCAAGCAAATTCTTTCCGGCGAAGACGATCGCTTGCTGCTGATCATCGGGCCTTGCTCGGCGGATCGGATGGACAGCGTTCTGGACTATATGGAGCGTCTTCGCAAACTCAGCGAGCAGGTACAGGATAAGATCTTCATTGTTCCGCGCTGCTATACGAACAAGCCGCGGACAACAGGTCTTGGCTACATGGGTATGCTGCATCAGCCGGATCCGGAATCGGCGCCCGATATGTTCAAAGGCCTGATTGCCATTCGGGAACTGCATATGCGCATTATCGCGGAGACCGGTTTCACCTGCGCCGACGAGATGCTGTATACCGAAAACTATAAGTACCTGGACGATCTGCTGGCCTATGTGGCGGTCGGCGCCCGTTCGGTGGAGGATCAGCAGCACAGACTGACGGCGAGCGGAATTGAGGTTCCGGTCGGCATGAAGAATCCAACCTCCGGAGATCTGTCCGTGGTCATGAATGCACTGACTGCCGCCCAGAGCGAGCATACCTTTATCTATCGCGGGTGGGAGGCCCATTCCAAAGGAAATCCCTTTTCCCATGTGATCCTGCGCGGCTATGTTAACAAGCATGGTCAGACCCATCCCAATTACCATTATGAGGATCTTTTGCTGCTCAGCCGTCTTTACGCTGAGCATCCGGAGCTTCAAAACCCCGCCGTGGTGATTGACGTCAATCATTCAAACTCCGGAAAGCAATACCTGGAACAAATCCGCATCGCAAAGGAGATCCTTCATAATCGCAAACTGAATGACAACGTTAAACAGCTTGTCAAAGGACTGATGGTTGAAAGCTATCTTGTGGATGGGAGACAGGAAGTCGGCGGAAGCTGCTATGGACAGTCCATCACGGATGCCTGCCTGGGCTGGGAGAAAAGTGAACGC
>CACYOR010000101.1 GCA_902775985.1 Oscillospiraceae bacterium | reverse complement strand
CTGTCCGGCACTTCGACCGGCTTATAGTGATAGTATTTCAGGATTTCGTCGATGGCCGCCTTGGTGGCGATGCGGTCGTCGTTCAGGACGCCCGCCCGCTGTCTTCCCAGGACAACAGAGGCCATACGAAACATGGAGTCTTCAAAGATCTCCTGATCCGACAGCTTTCTCTGTCGGATCTGTTCATCAAACCAACCCATTCTCTGCCTCCTCAGTCGCTGGTGATCAGCTCGGTATAGGCACCGTTCAGAGCCATCAGCTCCTCATGGGTGCCGCGCTCCACCACAAGACCGTGGTCGAGCACGATGATCTCGTCGCAGTCGCGGATGGTGGAGAGCCGGTGGGCGATCACGATGCAGGTGATGCCGCGGTCTTTGACAGCCTTGACCAGTTCATACTCGGTCTTGGCATCCAGGGCCGAGGTCGCCTCGTCCATGATGATGATGGAGGGATCCTGCGCCAGAACACGGGCGATCTCCAGACGCTGCCGCTGGCCGCCGGAGAGGTCCTTGCCGCCCTCGGTGAGTTTGGCCGAGAAGCCGCCGTCGCGTGCCATGATGTCGTCGTAAATCTGGGCATCCCGCGCGGCGAGGATCATCTCAAAGTCCTCAATGGACTCGTCCCACATTTTGATGTTGTTGGCGATGGTATCCTCAAAGAGGGTGATATCCTGGTCCACCACCGCCACCGAGCCGGTAAACACGCTGCGGTCAATGGCGGAAATGGGCTTGCCGTCAAAGAGGATCTCCCCACTCCAGGGCTGATAGAGCCCGGAGATGAGCTTGGACAAGGTGGACTTGCCGCAGCCGGAGCTGCCCACGAAGGCGACGCGGCTGCCCGGTTTCATGCTCATGGAGAAATCCCGGATCAGCGGCTGGCCCAGGCGGGAATAGCCGAAACTGACGTTTTTCAGCTCCACGCTGCCGGAGAGCTTGGAATAGTCCTGCTCATCGGACAGCGGCGTATCCACGGCATGGGGATCGGCGGGATACTGCATCACGTCCTCCACGCGCTCCATCTCGGTGCGCATCTCCTGGATCATCTGGCCGGCGGAGATGATGGTCATGGCCGGCGACATGAAAGCGCCCAGGAAGCCCTGGAAGGTCATGATACTGCCCAGGGAGAACTTCCCCTGCATGCAGAGCCACACGCCGATGATCAGCACCGAGGCGTCCGCCAGGGTGGAGAGAAGGGCCGGGATCATGCCGAGATACTGGTTCAACTTGGCAAACTTCACATTCTGGGCGTTGACCGAGGCCTGATAGCCCGCCCATTTCTGGAAGTAGCCGTTCTCCGCGCCGCTGGCCTTGATGGTCTCCACCATCTGGATGCCGGAGACGGTCGCGGCGGCCAGCTTGCCGGCGTCGCGCATCTGGACACGGGTGATGTTGACGCGCTTGGCCGAGATGAGCCGGGACACCAAAAGGTTCAAAACGATGGTCACGATACCTACGATGGTGAGCAGCACGCTGTAGCGGAGCATAACCACCAGATAGAAGATCATCATGATCGTGTTGAGTGCCAGGGGCGTCAGGGTGTTCACCAGGGTCGACGCGATGGACGCGTTGGTGCCCTGGCGCTGCATGAGATCGCCCGCCATGCGCTGGGAGAAGAACTCCATCGGCATGCGCAGCAGCTTCCACATGTATTCGCTGCTGCCGACGATGGCCATTTTGCCGTTGATCTTCAGCGCGTACACCGCCTGGATCCAGGAGACGACGACCTGCGCCAGCCCCATCAGGGCCATGAGCACCAGGAAGGGCATCAGCAGTTCCCGGTTCTCCCCCGTCAGGAGGCGGTCCATAAAGAAGCGGGAGAAGACGGGGTTGATAATACCGAAGAGATAGCCGATCACCGTTGAGAGCAGGACAAAGGCCACCGCAGCCCCCGCGCCCTTCAAACGGGAACGGGCAAAGCTGAGCGTGCTCTTCGGTTTGCCGCCCGGCTGAAAATCCGGCCCCGGGGTGATCTGCAGGCAGATGCCCGTAAAGGCGACGTCAAATTCCTCCATGGAAACCTTGACCTCGCCCCGTGCCGGATCGTTGATATACGCGTAATTGCCCCGGAACCCGTCCAGGACAACGAAGTGGTTGAAATTCCAGTGGATGATGCAGGGATAGCTCATGCCGTCCCGCAGCGCCGCCGGTTCACAGCGATAGCCCTGCGCCTCAAAGCCGTAGCTCCGGGCGGCGACCAGCACGTTCTTGGCGTTGGAGCCGTCCCGGCTCACGCCGCAGTCCAGGCGCACCTGCTCCAGCGGGACCCACTTTCCGTAGTAGGCCATGACCATGGCAAGGCAGGCGGCGCCGCACTCCAGCGCCTCCATCTGCATGATGACCGGGACCCGAACGCGGCCTTTGGTCCCCGGCTGTCGGATCTTGTTGTGTTCCATATTTACCCTCGGTTGACAACTTTAGTTGAACAGCAGCCGCAGCACCTGCGTCTGCCGGAGAATCACCTTGGCCGGGTAGCTCCCATCGGCGAGCGTGGACTCCGCCATGGCGAAGACCGATCCGTCGGCGCCGGTTCCCAGGCTGACGATCCGGCTCTCCGTCTCGCCGACCTTGACGGTCATACCGGGCGTGACGCTCTCGGCGAGCTGTTCGTCGTCAAAGAGGATGCGCATGTTTCCCTCTTCGACCTGGGCGGTACCGGTGACAATGCTGTCGATGGAAGAGGTCGCGCTCCAGATCAGCATCCCCACCAGCAGCAGGATCACTGCGGCCAGCACCAGCCACACCGTCGGGCTGGTAACGCGCAGATAATCCCCCAGTTCCTCGGGCGAGGTGATCCGTTTGAGACTTTTCTCTCTAAAAATCGAATCTGCCATATTTGCCTCACTCAATCGTCAGAATGTCGACAAAGCCCGTGACCTCGAAGATCTCCATCACGGTCTCTGCCACATGCACCAGCTTCATGCTTCCCTGCTTCATCATCTGCTTCTGCGCGGAGAGCAGAACGCGCAGGCCGGCGGAGGAGATATACTCCAGGCCCTCCAGATCCATGACCAGCTCCGTGACGCCGGGCAGGCTCTCCTTCAGGCTCAGCTCCAGTTCCGGCGAAGTCGTGGTGTCCAGCCGTCCCTGCAGTACGACGGTCAGGCTTGTCCCTTCCTGCTTTTTCTCGATGTTCAGCATGCTTGTTTCCTCCTGTTCCTCTCCATGAAATCATAATATAAGAAAATGTTTTATTCTTTGCTTTTAAAGCGCGGCCGGGCCTCTCAGCCGGTTTTCGATGTGGCCCTCTGTGCCGCTGGCCCAGGTGTAAGCGCTCATGTACTCCCCCTGGAACCGGCGAATGGTGTCGGGATCTCCCTCCAGAAGACGGTACAGATCACAGTCCAGCTCCTCCGGCACGATGCGCAGCGTTCCCTGCTCCATCTGCAGGATATTGCCGATCCCGTTCTCCTCCAGCGTCGCGCGCAGGCTGCGGATGATCACGTCCAGCATCTTTTGTTTGGGACGCGTGTACTCCTCCTCGCCCCAGAGGACATGGAAGGCCTCCGCCCGGGTTATCCGGATCCCCCGCCTGTCCACCAGGCAGGCCAGAAGTTCCTTGGCTTTGGAGCGGGCGAAGCTGACTTTGTTTCCCTCCACGATCAGGTCAAAGTTGCCGAAGGTCCTGACCTCAACGCGGGAAGCGGCCGTTCTTGTCCTTCTCTTGGATCGCCATTGCGCCGTATAGTCCAGCTCCTCGGCCAGGCGCTCCCGAGTCAAAGGTTTCAGAATGTAGCCCGTCGGATGCACGGCCCAGGCGTCCGCCGCATACTGAGGATGCGCTGTCAGAAACAGGATGTCCGTCTCTCGCTGCCGTTCCCGTATGAGCTTTGCGAGGGCAAGTCCGTCCATCTCCGGCATATGGATATCCAGAATGGCAAGCTCTACCGGATGGGTTTCCATCCACTGCAGCGCATCCCGCGCCCTGGTAAAGCCTTCCACAGCCGCGATCTGCGGCATTTGACGGCAAAGCTGCAGCGTGTCCTGCAGGATCTGCCATTCATCGTCCACACAGATGACCTTCACTCCTCCACCTCCTTCCTCCAATAATCCAAGTATACCTTAACATGCTCTGTCCAACAAATGTCCAGTATAATGACGGTCCGATAAAGTGTCTCTGTGACTTTTTGCCATTGCCCATTCACGAAAAAAAGCCCTGTCCCGTTTTCATTCCGGAACAGGGCTTTTATCTGTGCTATCTTGGAGCCCTTTTCAGCGCGCATTATTCTCCTTCTGGGGAGAAACATAGCGTTTCCGCAGATCGGCGACCGCCGTGAACAGGCCGGCCAGCAGAAACACCACGGTGGCAAAGTCGACGGTTTTGGCAACAGCGGCATAATTCTCCACGGGAAGCATAAGGCTGACCAGATTCCCCCAGAAGATAAACGCGCCCAGCGCGATTGCTACGTTGCGGACTCTGCTTTTTTCTTTCATGGTATTCCCTCCTGTTCTTGTTTTGTGGCCTCAGTATAGCCGGCTCTCTGTCACAAAAGCATCACAGGCATAGCGGCAAAAAAGCGACACGCCCGCGGCGGTTTTCCCTGCAGTGCGTGCCGTATTCGCCTATCATGTGTCGCTAATGATTATCGTTTCAGATACGCCGAGGAGACCGGGAAGGCGAACAGGGTATCGGGATAGGGCTCGTCCTTCAAGGTGAAATGCCACCATTCACAGTCGATGGGTTCAAAGCCGTGGCGGAGCATCATCCGCCGCAGCAACATGCGATTTTCATACTGCTGGGGCGTGACGCCTTGGAAATCGGGGTGGGAGCGCTCGCTGAACAGGTCGAAGGGGCTGCCCATATCCAGCTCCTTGCCGGTGCTCATGTCCAGCAGCGTCAGATCCACCGTGCTGCCCCGGCTGTGGCTGGAGCGGCTGGCGATATAGCCCTTGGAAAAGAGCTCCTGCTTCTCCAGGTCGGGATAGAAATAAGGCTTCATGCGCACATCCTGGTCCTCGATCCCCCAGAGCACGAAGTGCCGGACCGCGCGTTCAGGCCGGTAGGCGTCGAACACCTTCAGCCGGTAGCCCTGCACCAGCAGCTCATTGGCGACCGCTTTCAGCGCCCGCGCCGCCTCGATCGTGAGCAGGGCGCAGGGCTCCTCGTAGCCGTCGATCCGCTCCCCGATGAAGTTGTAGGTGGAATAATACCGGATCTCCTGCACGATGTGCGGCACATAGTCGGCCAGCAGCACAAAGCCGGAGGGATCCATGCTCTCATCCAGGATATGTTCTGTTTTCATGCTTCTTTCCTCTTAAAAGCAAATGCAGGGTTCAGGGCTTGTTCAGTCGCCGGCTCATATAGCCCCCGGTCAGTTCCGCCCAGGCATAGCCGTTCAGGTATTCGCCCCGATATTCATTGAGCGCGCTGACGTCCCCGTTGAGAAAGCGGTACAGGTCGCAGTCGATCAGCTCATGCCGGATCCGCAGATTCCCGCTCCGGATCTCCAGGAGTTCCGCGATCCCCTGCTCCTGCAGCGTCTCGCGCAGGCTGCGGATGATCACGTCAAACTGCTTCTGCATAGGGCGGTCGTAGAGGCGGTCCCCCCACAAAATCGCAAAGGCCTCCGCCCTGGTCACACTGCTGCCCCGCCGATCCACCAGATAGGCCATCAGCTCTTTGCATTTGGCCTGCTTAAAACTGATCGCTTTCCCGTCCACCAGCAGATCGAAGTTGCCGAAGGTGCGGGCTTCGATATGCGCATGCTGCTGCCGCGGCTTCCGGGCGAACACATACGCCAGCTCGGCCGCGAGCCGTTCGGGGTCCACCGGCTTCAAGAGATAACCGCTGACATGCAGGCTGAAGGCGTCCACCGCGTACTGGGAATAGCCGGTAAGAAAGAGGATGGCGGTCTCGGGGTACTTCTGCTTGATGCGCTTCGCCAGTTCGATTCCGTTCATACCGGGCATGTCGATGTCCAGCAGCGCCAGATCCGCCCGGTGACTCTCCAGCCATTCCAAGGCCTGTGCGGGCCGGGAAAAGGACAGGGCTTCGTCAACCAGGGGAAGCGCGCGGCAGAGCTCCGTGACGTGATCGGCCAGCAGCTTTTCATCGTCCACGCAAATCACTCTCATTGTCCCGCCTCGCTCTCCGGAATGAAGATCGTCACGCGCGTGCCCTCGTCGATGCGGCTTTCCACCGTTACGCTTCCGCCGCACATGGTCTCGATCCGTTCCTGTACATTTTTCAGGCCGATGTGCGTCCCTTCGTTCTGGCCGAGGGTCTGCACGTCAAAGCCGACGCCGTTATCGGAGATCAGGATCTCATGTCCCTCCTCCGTCTGATAGGCCGAGACCCGGATGATCCCCTCCTCCCGGATGCGCACGCCGTGGCGGATCGCGTTTTCCACGATCGGCTGGACCGTCAGCGGGGGGACGGAAAAACCGCTGTCCTCAATCGCATACTCCACGCGGATGTTCGGGAAGCGGACCATCTCAATATCGGCATAGCTGCGCGTATGCTCCAGCTCTTTTTCAAAGCTGATCATGCCCGGAAACTCCAGCGTATTGAGATTTTGGCGCAGATAGCTGCTGAACTTGCCTGTGATCTCCACCGCCTTGGCGGGATCGATCGCGCACAGGGCCTGAATGGTGGAGAGGGTGTTATAGAGAAAATGGGGCTGGA
Organism: Oscillospiraceae bacterium; assembly: GCA_902775985.1. GTDB lineage: Bacteria > Bacillota > Clostridia > Oscillospirales > Oscillospiraceae > Limivicinus. The sequence goes on along the minus strand of CACYOR010000101.1, from coordinate 8,173 downwards.
TCTGGGTCATCATGATCTGGATCCGCTGTTCGGCCATCAGATCCCGCTCATGCCGGCGCACGAACTGCTGGTGCAGCCAGATATAATAGAACACGCAGCAGCTGACCATGGTCACCGTCAGGAAACTGATCGGCAGGCTCACCGTCAGCAGCGTGTCCGCCGCCATCGCCGCAACAACCAGCAGAGCATTCAAAAGCGGGATCCAGAGCCCCTGTTTTCGATCGTGTCCGTATTCACGGATCGTAAGCGACATGAGATTGAGGAGCAGCAGCATGCTGATCCCGTGGCAGGTATAGCCCAGAGGGCCGCGGCTGAAGCTGTTATCCGCAGTGATGGTAAAGCAGATCGGGCTGAAGAGCGCCGTCAGGTGGACGGCAGCATTGATCCCCACCAGCAGCCAGCCGAGCCAATGGGAGTTTTGGGGACTCACGATCCGCAGGAACAGCAGCAGCACCAGCGGGCGGATCGAATAGCCCGCAATCGCGGTCAGCGTTCTGGCAAAGACCCGGGTCCCCTGCATCAGATGGTCCTCCAGCAGGTTCTGCGCCACAAGGCAGAGGAGCAGCGCCGCAATGAGGAGCATATCGCGTCTGTGTTCCCGCTGGAGATAGTGGTCTGTCAGCACCGCAAAGCTCATGCCGAAGAGCTGCAGACCCAAGGGCACCAGCAGAAGGATGATGAATTTCGTTTCCATCGCGGCGTAGACTTGCCGCGATCGTGTGACACTTGTGTGATACTTCCGGCGCTATATTGGGCCTGTAAACAGAAGATAACACCATCATCCTACAGAAAGTTGAGGACATCAAAATGAAACATACACTCTCTGAAAACGAACTCAATCAGGTCGCCGGCGGTGTCGGCGCGGAGATGATCGTCTCCTCCGGCAGCTTTGCCTCCAACTCCGGCACCAATGTGAATCTGCTGGTAAACTGGGCCGTCCGTTCGGACAGCTTCGGCGCCAGGACGCTGTATGTGGACGTGTCGGTCACCTCCTACGCGCTCTACAACTCCGGCGTCGGTGTTGATCTCTATGCCAACGGCGTACGCTATTCCACCACCTCCGCCACCATCAGCTACGGCGGCTCCGCCCGGGTCACGAACCATCTGGCCAGCTTCACGGTCCCCAATGTGTCCGGCGCGGTAAACCTCAGCGTGCTGTGGCACTTCAACGGCACTCTCAGCGGCGTGCACGTGGGCGATATCCGCGCCGACGGCGTGGCCACGGCCTGAGCGATCTGACAGTTCGGTCGCTTTGGCCTCTAAAGCAAAACCTCTTCCAAAAAACAACAGAAAGGTATGATCACCATGGAAAAAATGTTTCTCTCTGACAGCGAGCTCAATCAGGTCGCCGGCGGTGCCGGCGTGGGCGGCGTTGTCGCCTCCGGCAGCTTTTCCTCCAACACCGGCACGCAGCTGAACCTGATGGTCACCTGGTCCGTGCTGGCCGATGCCTATGGCCAGAAAACCCTGTATGTGGACGTCTGCTCCACCTCCTACAGCCTGTACTGCACTGGCGGTGGCATTGAGCTGACGGCCAATGGCATGGTCTATGCCTCCACCGCCCCCTCCATCGAGTATGGCGGAAGCTCCATGGTCGTCAATCGTCTGGCCAGCTTCACCATCCCCGGCGTCGCCGGTGCCGTGAGCCTCAGCGCGGTCTGGCACTTCAACGGCAGCTACAGCGGTGTCCCCATCGGTGATATCCGCGCCAGCGGCATCGCCAACGTCTGATTCTCACCCGAAGGTATAGGGGGCATCCGGCCGGATGCCCCCGGTGCTTTTTTGGGATGAATCGGAAGCCCGCATTCCTCCGGCTGCCACAACATGTCCATACGGGCGGAGAGCGCTTCTCCGCTCGTTTTCTTTTCTCCTCATATTGACCCCTTTTTCAAACTGTGCTATGCTGTCAAGGGTTAAAAATGATCTGTCGGAGGCTGCTATGTACGAAGACTTAATCCGTAAATTCAACGATTTTTATCATAAGCCCGCTCAGTTTCTCTTCTCCGCTCCCGGGCGCACGGAGCTGAGCGGCAATCACACCGACCATCAACTGGGCAAGGTGCTGGCCGGTGCCGTCAACCTGGATACGACGGCCGCCGTGGCGCTCAACGGCGAGCCGATGATCCGCATGCTCTCTGAGGGCCGTCCCCTCTTTGAGATTTCTCTGGACTCCTTGGCCGTCCGCCCCGAGGAGACGGGTCGGAGCGCCGCGCTGATCCGCGGTGTGGCCGCCGGTTTCTCCGCCCGCGGCTTCTCCATCCCCGGCTTTGACGCCTACGTGACCAGCCAGGTCCTGCCCGGCAGCGGACTCAGTTCCTCCGCCGCTTTTGAGGTCATGCTGGGCACCATCCTCAACCACCTGACCTGCGCCCGCCTCACGGCGCTGGAGGTGGCGCAGATCGGCCAGTACGCGGAGAACGTGTATTTCGGTAAGCCCTGCGGCCTGCTGGACCAGGCGGCCTCCTCCCTCGGCGGCGTCATCACCATCGATTTCGCCGATGAGAAGAAGCCCCGTGTGGAGCATCTGGAGCTGGATCTGGCCGCCTATGGCTACGCCCTGTGCATTGTGGACAGCGGCGCCGACCACGCCGATCTCACCGACGAATACGCCGCCATTCCCGGGGAGCTCTCCCTCATCTGCGCTCACTTCGGGAAAAAGCACCTGCGCGAAGTGCCCGAGGAGGACTTTTATGCCGCGCTGCCCGCGCTGCGCCCCGTCGCCGGGGACCGGGCCGTACTGCGCGCCATCCACGTCTACGAGGAGAACAAGCGTGTCACCGCCCAGGTCGATGCGCTGAAGGCCGGCAATTTTGACCGCTTTCTGGAGCTGGTCAAGGCTTCGGGCCGTTCCTCCTGGATGTACCTGCAGAATGTGATCCCCGCGGGCTACAAGCAGCACCAGGATCTGGCCGTGGCCCTGGCCCTGGCGGAGAAGCTGCTGGACGGCAGCGGCGCCTGCCGTGTCCACGGCGGCGGCTTTGCCGGGACGATCCAGGCCTTTGTCCCCTTTGAGAAGTTGGACGGCTTCCGCGCCGGGATCGAAGCGGTCCTGGGCGAGGGAAGCTGCCATGTACTCTCCATCCGCGCCGAGGGTGGAATCATGTTGGAGGAACTATGAGAGCTTATCTGGATGCACTGCTGCACTACGGCCTGGAGAAAGGCCTGATCCAGCCCGGGGACGAGACCTATGTGTTCAACCGTCTGCTGGAGATCCTGAAGCGGGACGAGCCCGGTGAGAGCGCCGAAGCCCCGGCTGCTCTGCCCCTCTGTGACATTCTGCAGGCGCTGACCGACGACGCCGTGAGCCGCGGCGTGATCGAGGATAACATCACCGCCCGCGACCTCTTTGACACGGCGCTCATGGGCGCCCTGACCTCCTGGCCCCACGAAGTGCGCGCCCGTTTCGAGGCGCTCTATGCCCAGGATCCGAAGGCCGCCACGGACTGGTATTACCGATTCAGCTGCGACACCAACTATATCCGCCGGGACCGCATTGCCAAGGACCTGAAATGGGTCTACGAGAGCGACTACGGTCCGCTGGACATCACCATCAACCTCTCCAAGCCCGAGAAGGATCCCCGCGCCATCGCCGCGGCTCGGCTCGCGCCCCAGGCCGGCTATCCCAAGTGCCAGCTCTGCGCCACGAACGAGGGCTACGCCGGGCGCATGAACCATCCGGCCCGGCAAAACCACCGGATCATCCCTCTGACCATCGACGGTACGCCCTGGTTCTGGCAGTATTCCCCCTATGTCTATTACAACGAGCACTGTATCGTCTTCAATTCCCAGCACACGCCCATGAAGGTGGACCGCGCCGCCTTCCGCAAGCTCCTCGACTTCATTACCCTCTTCCCCCACTACTTCGTCGGCTCCAACGCCGATCTGCCCATCGTGGGCGGCTCCATTCTCAGCCACGATCACTTCCAGGGCGGACATTACGAGTTTGCCATGGCCAAGGCCCCGCTGGAGCAGGAGCTGCATTTTGAGGGCTATGAGGGCGTTCAGGCCGGGATCGTCAAATGGCCCATGTCCGTCATCCGCCTGACGTCCGAGGATCGGGATCGCCTGGTGGACTTGGCGGACAAGATTCTGGGCTGCTGGCGCGGCTACAGCGACGAGACAGCGTTTATCTTTGCCGAGACCGAGGGGACCCCCCACAACACCATCACCCCCATCGCCCGCCGCCGCGGCAGCGCCTACCAGCTGGATCTGGTGCTGCGCAACAACCTGACCACCGAGGAGTATCCGCTGGGCGTCTTCCATCCCCATCAGGAGCTGCACCACATCAAGAAGGAGAACATCGGCCTCATCGAGGTCATGGGTCTCGCGGTGCTCCCCTCTCGGCTGAAAACGGAGCTGGCTCAGTTGCGGGAGGCCATGCTGGCCGGTGCGGACCTGCGTGCCGACCCGGCGCTCGCCGCTCACGCCGACTGGGCCGAGGAGATCCTCGCCCGCCGCGACTTCACAGCCGACAACGCCGAGGCCATCCTCCAGGAGGAGGTCGGCAAGGTGTTCATGCAGGTGTTGGAGCACGCCGGTGTCTACAAGCGAGATGCGGAGGGCCGCGCCGCCTTCCTGCGCTTCGTAGATTATGTAAACCAGAAATAAGCACAGAAATCGCCCTCGCTTTTTAAAAGGAAGCGAGGGCGTTTCTTATTTGATATCGTCGGTCACGATCTCGCAGTTGGGAAGACCGTCCCGGAGGGCTTGCAGCTGCTCGGCCGTGAAACCGCAGCTGCCCACATTCAGACGCTTCAGCCAGCTCATGTGCAGCAGCGGCTGCTCGCTCTCCAGGGGATTTCCGTAGAGCACCAGATTCTCCAGCGCTTTCAATTCCAGCAGAGAGGAGATATCGCTGATGTGATTGAAGGCCAGGTTCAGCGATTTGAGCTTATCCCGACTGGCGCTAATCTCCAGCGAATAGAGGTTGGAGATCTGATTCTGGCTCAGGTTCAGGCTCTCCAGATGCTCCAGCCGCTCCAAGCCTTTTAGATCGGCGATGCCGCGCCCGCTCAGATCCAGTTCCGTCTGGTCCGTCCGGGCGGGATAGCCATCGATGGTAAAGGTGTAGACCAACTCCGAATGGAGGATATAGCAGTCGTTGAGCCGGGATTCCAGGCTGCCGAAAGCCTCGTTGCTCAGGCCAGGGTTATCCTCAATGCTGAGCTTGGTGAGCTGTCCGAGAGACTCCAGGCAGTGAAGACCCGCGTCGTTCAAACCGGTGTTGTTCAGCCGCAGCGTGTTCAGATTGTTCAGCCGGCTCAGCCCGCTGAAATCCCCGATGGGGTTATCGGAGAGATCCAGCTCCTGCAGTCCGGACATTGCCCCCACCGCGGAGGTGTCCAGCACCTCGTTTCGTGCCGCGTTCAGACTGATCAGCGTCTCCACGCCGATCAGCGGCCGCAGGTCGCTGATGCCGTTTCCCGAGATATCCAGCGCGCGCAGATGCCGCAGGTTCATCAGCGGCTGGAGATCGCTGATCTCGTTGCCGCTCAGATTCAGCCGCTCCAGATTCTGGCAGGCGGCCAGGGCACTCAGATCCCGCAGGCCTTGCCCGCTCAGATCCAGCTCCGTCACGTCTGAGGAGAAGGTGGCGCCGCCCAGGGTGATATCGCTCAGCGCCGCCTCGGAGGCCTCGCTGTGGATGGCACAGGCCGGCAGCGCCTCCGCCAGGGCGCTCAGTTCCTCTTCCCCGATGTTCAAGCCCTTGATGCTCAGCATATTCAGATTCCGCAGCTCATACAGCGGAGTCAAATCGGTGATGGGATTGTTGTCCAGGTTCAGGCTCCGGAGTCCCGTCATCTGCCCCAGTGGGCTCAGATCGCGGATACGGTTGCCGCTCAGATTGAGACGGCTCAGGCCTCCCAGCTTTGTCAGCGTCGAAATATCGCTGAGCTGGTTATTGGCGAGGGAAAGACTCTCCAGCGCGTAGAGGGGCAGGATCTCCTCCAGGTCGCTGTCCTGCAGATTGCGTCCGTCCAGCGTCAGTTCTCCGGTGTCCTGCCGCACCGACACACCCAGCACATGCAGGGTGTTGGCGTGGTTCTTCTGGTCCCGGCGCTCCGTCAGGGTCCGGATGCGATCGGCCACCTCCGGCTGATCCATGTCCAGGGTTCGCAGCACCTCCAGCGCTTTGTCGAACATCTCCTGCCGCTCATAGCAGGAGGCCATCAGCAGCCGGCATTCCTGGGTGTTGTCATAGGACGCGGCCTGCCGCAGATAGCGCAGAGCCCGGTCATAATCCCCGGACTGGTAAGCCAGCTCCGCCCGGTCCATGTTGTTCTCATAGGCTCCCTCCCCCGCCGGGCGCAGCAGCAGCGCGGCGGTGAGGCCCAGCAGCAGCGCGGCCATCACAGCCGCCAGGAAAAAGATCAGCCGCCGGGAGGGCCGCCGTCTCCGCCGCCTTGGCAGAGGCCGCGGCGGCGCTGCCCTGCGCTGCCTTTGCGGCGCGGCCTTTGGCCGCTTGCGTGCCTGAATTCTGGCTGTTTCCGATCGTTTTTTTCCGGAGGGGGGGCGGGACGGAGCCTTTCTCACCGCTCTCCCGGTCGCGCTCTTTGCCGCGTGGGAGCCGGTATAGCCGCTCTGTCTCATGCCTCGTCGCTGTCGGTTTTCTCGTCGTTGTTTACAGGCTCCGAGACGGCGGGAAGCGCCTCCGCTTCAACCGGTGCCGGAACCGCTTCGACAGCAGGTGCCGCCGCAGGGGCAGGGACCGCGGCCGGGGCGCTCTCCGCCGCGGGGGCCGCCGCGTCCTTGTTCTTGGGCTCCTTCACATACTTGCGCATGCCCAGAGACAAAAGAAGCAGTCCCAGCACCACGCACAGCAGGCTCATCTCCTGCATGCCGGCGGCAAAGCTCACAGGATGCTCCAGATCCTGCAGAAGCTTCACATCCCGGTAAAAGGCGCGGTAGCCAAAGGGGATGGCAAAGAGGATCACCAGCAGCCACTTGGTATGGATCAGGTTAAAGACTGTGCCCATATACAAAACCAGGGCCAGAGCGCAGAACACAATGCCCGACACGGTGACGATCATATCCCCCGCGTTCCAGAAGCGAAGGGCATAGAAGCCCACGCCGCCCAGGAAAGGCAAAACGCTCAGCCACAGGGCCTTTCTCCCCAGCAGGGACACAAACAGCGCAAAGAGCAGAAAGCTCAGCGCCGGAAGGGCAATCTGGGTGATGACAAAGAACTGGTCGCTCCACAGCCCCCAGCATCCCACAACCTGAAACGCGGCGGCCAGGACCAGCAGGATCACCATGCCTTCGACCCAAAAGCTCGTTTTCTCTGCGTACAATCTTGTTTTCGGTTTATCCATGGGTTTATCCTCCCGCATCCGGGCAATACTGCCCTACGATAACAAGTATATTATAGCATACCCCGTCACATTACGCAAGAATGGATAAGCGCTCCGCCCGCAGCGGGCCGATCTGCCGGGCCGTGCCCGCGCATCGCGGCTTGCCAAGTTATGTTTTTTTTGGTATAATGGGGGAAATCCGGGAGAAAGGAGCTGTCCCATGGCGAATTTCACAAGGAATGCGATCCGTGCTTCCTTTCTGAAACTGGTCAACGACCGGCCGCTGAGCAAGATCACGGTAAAAGATATCACGGACGACTGCGGCATCAACCGCAACTCTTTCTATTACCATTATCAGGACATCCCCTCCCTGATTCAGGAGATCTTCACCGAGGAGTTCGAGCGCATCATCCGGGAACACCCCAGCATCGAGAGTCTGGAGGAGTGCATCTCCATCGCCTGCGCCTTCGCCGCCGAGAATAAAAGGGCCATTCTCCACATCTACAACTCCGTCAACCGGGATATCTTTGAGCAGTATCTCTGGCGGGCCTGCGAACAGACCATCATCGTCTATTTCCACACTGCCTTCCCCGACGCCCACCTGAGCGAGAAGGACCGCTACGCCCTGCTGCAATATCACACCTGCACCGCCTTCGGCGCGGTCAGCAACTGGCTCAACTCTGGCATGCGCCGGGATCTGGACGGCGTCGTGCACCGCATGTGCGAGATCAGCCGCGGCATGCTTCCGGAGATGATCCGCCGCTGTGAAAAGGAGACGAGCTTCTGATAGCTCCATAAATACATTTCCGCCGGTCTCTCCTGACCGGCGGATTTTCTCTGTTTTGTTATCGGATCCGGCGCGCTTCCAGATAATAGCGCTT
>CACYOR010000100.1 GCA_902775985.1 Oscillospiraceae bacterium | reverse complement strand
ATGAAACACGTAACAGCCTGGTCATCTCATTTTTTCGTTGGCGCGCCGCACCGCCTCGTTTCTTTTTTCCGTTTCTCGCTTCACGCGACGCAATTCTTTTTTTCGCACCGCGTCGCTCGCTGCGCGAAAAAATTGTTCGTTGCTCTCTCGGCACTCCTCAATTTTTTTTGCGTTGTCCGCGTCGCGCATCTCTTTCAAATTTGCAGCAGCGCGTTGCGCGTCGTCCAACTTTTTTGAAACTTCCGATGCAATCACAGCGCCATGTTCTGCGCGGCCGTCGATTGCACTTTGCTCTGCTGCACGACAGTTCTTCATATCGCTCATTGTTTTACGCTCCTCCTCGGCGCGACGTGCGCCGCTTCAATTTCAAAAAACAAAAAACCAGAAAGGAACCTTCACCATGAAACGTCAAGCCAAGTTCAAGATCCCGAATGCTCTCATCTGCGACGCGGCGCTGCCGCTGTCCGCACGCAAGGTCGGCGCGGTGCTGTTCGCTTATTGCGACGCGCACGGCCAGGTGTGCAAGGGACTGCGCGAGATCGCGCAGCTCTCCCGCTGCACGCCGCAGACTGCGCAGCGCGCGGTCGCGGCACTTGCCGACGCCGGATACATCGAAGTGCGCAAGCGCACGCGCTATGACGCGCAGCGTCGTCAGCTCGTGCACGATCGCAACTGCTACGTCCTTCGCCTCGACTTCTCCGCCGGCTACACGCTGGCACCGTATGCGCTGTTTCGGTATGAACTGACGCCGGCCGCCTATATGGTGTCCCTCTACATCATCAAGTCAGCCGGCGCCAGCCGCCGTGCTTATCCCAGCCTCAGCCGAATCATGGATGCGCTGGGCGTGGCGAGATCGACCGTGTGCGCGGCGCTCGCCGTGCTGCGGGAGTTGCCGCTATTCCTCGTCCAGCTTTGCCGTAAGGCGAACGGTGCGCTCTCCTGCAGCTCGTACTGGATCGTCACGATCCTGCATCGATCCACGTCTTCGCACACGGCGCACACGGAGGAGACTGTCAGCGCGGTCCTGCCCGGGATCCGCTTCGCTGTCCCCGCTTTTATTGTACGGCTCCGACGCATCCTGCACAATCCTTTTTCCCTGCAGGGGGTAGTCCGATTTTTGCCACACCAAGTACGTAACAAGATAACGGAGGATTTAAGTGAACGGAAAAAAAGCTGGGTTAAATCTATCTTACTGCGCAGTTAGATAGACCTTGCGCAACTATGCGTTTGCAAAACTTTGAAGGAGATACGAATCACCATGAATGCAATCATTCGCTACCCTGGCTCCAAGTGGGGTCTTGCTGACTGGATCATCTCGTTCTTTCCTGAGGGCTACGAAAAAATGCTGTATCTGGAGCCGTTTCTCGGCTCTGGCGCAGTATTTTTTAACAAACGCCCTGGCAGGGTCGAGACAATCAATGACCTGGACAGCGATATTGTAAACCTGTTTCGCGTCCTTCGAGAGCAGCCGGATCGGCTGCATGCCCAGCTCGAATTGACGCCGTACAGCCGCGAGGAGTATGACCTGGCATTTGAGCCTTGCGAGGATCCGGTTGAGCAGGCGCGACGCTTTATGGTGCGCACCACGCAGGCCATCGGCGCAAAGAGCAAGTGCGGATGGCGAAATCTCATGACCCCGAAGATCGGCGGGACGGCGTGTAAATGGGCAAGCGTTACGGATTCTCTTGACGCCGCCGCTGCCAGGCTGCGCGGCGATACCACGCACCTTGTCCAGATCGAGCACATGGACGCGCTCCAGCTCATTGCGCGTTATAACAGCTCCGATGTGCTGATGTACATCGACCCGCCTTACGTGCGCGGCACTCGCAGGTCTGGCAGGCTCTATCGGTATGAGATGGACAACGCCATGCACCAGGAGCTACTTGATATCCTGACGCAGAGCCGCGCAAAGATCGTGCTGTCTGGATACGCATCCGAGCTCTATGACTCCCAGCTCGCTGCATGGCACAAATTTACCCGGCTATCGCAGGTAACATCTGCGGCCACGGTCGAGGAATGTATCTGGCTCAACTATGAGCCGCCGTACAGACAGATCCGCATGGACGAAATCTGCTGATCTTCGCCAAGACCTGCGGAGCATGAGGGTAGAAACAAGGCTCCCCTTTCTCCTTGGTTTGTGATATAATATTTCCCGGAGGTGTCGTTATGGGAATTTATGAATCGGCCGTCGCGCTTTGGCAGAGCAAGCGGATCGCGGACGCCGCTACGTTGGCCGAGGCACTGAACGGGCATATGATCCAGTTTGCATATCACTCCGGCAAGATCGAAAACGCAAATATCACATTTCACGATACGCGCGAAATCTTTGAGCACGATGGCGTGACCTCCTACACTGGAGATCTTCGGACGCTGTTTGAGATCCGGAACGCAAAGGACGCCAGCGAGCTTTTCCTTGAAGCTTTTCAGGCCCGGCGGCCATTGGAGGAAAATCTGATCCTGGAGTTTCAGCGATGCCTTACGCAGAACACTTATGATACGCGCCGGTACCAGCTGGGCGAGCGTCCCGGAACATACAAGCTGCATGATTATGTGACGGGAAAGCTGGAGATTGGGGCTGCCCCGGAAGATGTGGCAGAGGAGATGGATGAGCTGCTGTCTGAGTTGCATGACGTCAGCAATGAAAACGCTCTCACTGCCGCTGCATATTTTCACGCGAAGTTTGAAAATATCCATCCGTTTGCAGACGGAAATGGGCGGACCGGCCGTCTGGTGATGAACTATTTTCTGCTGCTGCACGATCACCCTCCCATCATCATTCATGAGGAGGACCGAAAGGCCTACTTTGACGCGCTGGAAGCTTGGGACGAATCGCAAGTGCTGGAGCCTTTGTGTCAATTTTTGCGGAGTCAGACCGAAAAGACATGGGCTCGGCAGCTGGATCGTGTCCGTCAGCGCCGGCCGATGGCTGAGCGCATTGCGGAGGCTGCGAAAGAAGCAGCACAATACAATCGCGATAGATCAGCATCGAATATGTCCGGCAAGGATATGCCTGAAATCGAGTAGACTGCAATGACGGCGGAACACGCTCAACTATGAGCCGCCGTACAGACAGATCCGCATGGACGAAATCTGCTGATCTTCGCCAAGACCTGCGGAGCATGAATGATCTATGCTCCCTTGAAAAACAAGAAAAATTCCTCTCGAAAGAAAGAAATCACGAGAGGAAAAAGGGGAGCAAGTGGTTTGGAGCTATGGAAAACTCCGCAAGGAGTTTTCCATAGTTTCAAATCACTTGCAGGGGGAAAGGGAGACCCCCGTTTCCTTTAGTTAAGGATACTATTTTACATTTCAATCGATCTTGCCAACGAAACGGAAGATGATTTCGATTTCCTGCTGTCGGAAGCCGAAGTCGTCTTCCGTTGCTTCATGGACGATGATCTTCTCGATCAGAGTGTTCAGAAGCTCCGCAGTCAGTTCCTTGGGCACGCCGATCTGCTTGATCAGCTCGACCCACTTCCGGGCATCCTCAACCGTCTGCTGTCCGGCAGCCAGCTTCGTTTTGCAGTCCTGAATTTTCTGCTCCTGCTCTTCCTGCTCCTTCTGATATCTCTGAGAGAGCATATTAAAGTTGCTTTCCGTGATGCGGCCCGCAGCCCAATCCTCGTACATCTTGGCGAACATGTTGTCCAACTCGGCCTTGCGCTTTTCCGCCTTTTTCAGTTCGGCTGTCTGCTTCTTGACCGCAGCGGCACGTTCCCGATCTCCGGACTTAAGCAGATCCTCCAGGAGCTTGTTTTCATCCTTCTTGGCTCGTTTCGCCCAATGCTGGATTCGTTCCAAAACGTAGGCGTACAGCACATCGTACCGAAGATAGTGCCTGGTACACTCTCCGCCCTTATAGCGATACGCCCTATGCCTCCCACAGGCATAATAACCGAAAGGATTCTTCGCGTTGGCGTTCCGGGCAAAAGTCATTGACCATCCGCAGTCGACACATTTGAGCAGCCCGGCAAAAATCTGCGTCGTCGCATCCTTCTGCATCCTGCGCCGAGCGGCAATCTGCTCCTGCACCTGGTCGAACAAATCCTTTGAAATAATCGGCTCGTGCGTGTTCTCGACCCGAACCCACTCTTCCTTCGGATTCTGAACGACCTTCTTATTCTTATAGGATATGGTCGACTGTTTGTGATGGATCGTGTTGCCGATGTAGGTCTCGTCATTCAGGATAGACCGGATTATCGCAAGAGACCAGGAGTACGCTTTGTCCTCCGGGGCGTCAGCAAAGACATAATCAAATTTCCCCTGGCGCATATAATGCCAATATGCCGGTGTCGGAACCTTTTCGTCATACAGCACACGGGCGATTTTGGCTGCACCACAGCCATGGGCCGCAAGATCAAAAATCTTCTCGACAACCCAACGGGTTTCCTCGTCAATCACGATCTTGTTTTTCGCGTCGGGGTCCTTTTTGTATCCGAGTGGAGCATAGGTAGCCGTTCTTTCCCCAGCCGCGTGCTTTGCTCTCAGTGCGGCCTTTACCTTGCGGCTGGTGTCTTTTGCAAACCACTCGTTAAAGAGATTTTTGAAAGGAACGAAATCACTCAGGCCCTTTTCGGTGTCCTCATTCTCTGTGACGGCGATGTAGCGGATGTGCTTTTCCGGGAACATAAATTCCAGATAATAATCCATCATCACATGCTCACGGCCAAAACGGGAAAGGTCTTTCGTGACAATACAGTTGATCTTCCCGACCTCCACATCGCCCATCATGCGCTTGAAGTCCGGACGCTCGAAATTGGTTCCGCTCCATCCGTCATCGACATACTCATCGACCACATGGAGATTGTTGTCGCTTGCGAACTGTCGGAGGATCGTTCTTTGCGTTTCAATGGAAACACTGTCGCCGTATTTCTCGTCATCACGGCTGAGTCTCATGTATAGTGCGGTATTGTATGGTTGCTTCAAATAGTAAGCCTCCTTCGTGTGAAACAACCCACGCTTACAATACTTCCCGATGGAATTATACAATAAGCGAGGGCCGGATTCAATTGTGGAATTTAACGATTTAAAGCGTTAATCTTTGGCTGTTTTCTTTGCTTCGCGGAGGATGAGATCTTCCAAAAGCTCGCCCATGGTTTGTCCGTCTTGCGCGAAATGCTCGGTGATCTTGATTTTGGTATTTCCGCAGCAATAGTACTCGACACCGTTTTCATCTGTTAAATAGAACGCTATATCCGCAAGTGTCGGCTCCCGATCACCTGGATCAATAAAGTCTTCTGGTACCGGCTCGCTCGGCTCATAACATGTGCACAGATCATACGGATCGTACGAATCTTTCTTTTTTGCCATGATTCTCTCTCCTTTTTTCTTGATGGGAAAGATTTCTCTTCCCTCACTAACCCCAATCTGCGGGGTATCAATTGCAATCACTCGAAGGCGATTCTCTCAAATATTTTTCAGCGACATTTCTAAAGCAAGATACAGCTATGGCAGCCAAAAACTCTGATTCTCCGTTTTTCGTTTTTCGCTATGGCTGTAACTTGCTCAGAGCAAGATACGCCTGGCGAATACGAAAACTCCAAAATGAGTTTTGCTTCCTTCGGCCATCTCGTTGGGGATTGCATTTCCCCAAACCCTCGCTTGGTCAAATCTAGCGATTTTTCATTATGGCTCCATTTCATTTTCGCAGCGGCTGCACACAGCCGGTTTCCTGTTAGCTTTTAGAAACCCAAAACCGGGGACAGACGTGAAATCGTATTCCGTCGTGAAAATCGTGTTCTGAAAGCCGCATGACAACTGAGTTTCTCATGCTCTAAAAGCTAACAGCTGTGACGCCGCGGGCATAAATCTGTCACGCTCTAAAACCCTTATAACCGGGGTACAGGTTAAATCGTATTCCCCCGTCATAATCGTGTTCTCAAGGCCGGGTGATTGCTGTGTTTCTTTATATTCATCATCGTCCAGGCGTGTCTTGATCACATGACTGCGCTTGGGCGTATCGTACGGTCCTCGCATTTTTGAACACCTCCGTGTGAGAAAAAATGATCGTTCTTTCGTTCTGCTGGGTTTGGGGAAGGCATACTCCCCAACAAGTTCTGACCGCGGCAAAAATTCGGTTACCTCGAATTTTGGGTCACAGGTCGATACTTGCTCTAAGTAAGAAACCGCTTCCTCCGCTCAACTTTTTTCGCGTTTTGCTTTTCAGACGCGATTCAATTTTTGCAAAATTGATAAAAACAAAGGCAGGCATCAAGCCAAAGATCACGAGCAACTCTTCTTGCTGCGTGATTCTTTTTGGACTTGATACCTGCCCTTTGCTTCCACATTCACGGGTGGGAGGACGGCTCACTATGCCAAAGTATTCAATTAGTAGGTTGTCACAAAGCTGATATAGGGGATGAGCTCCAAAGGAATGACGGGATAGCTGTGATGACGGATCAAAGCAAACTGCCTTCTGCATTTCGGACAGTTGACGATGAATTTTACCTCAGACACCCATGCCCAGATGATCGCGTCTGTGTATGAAGCCCAGAGCGAAGTGCTGCATCGGGTGGCAGAGTTAGCTGACTGTGTGATCGTTGGCCGCTGCGCAGACTACTATCTCCAGGATCTGAAGCCTTTTCGCATCTTCGTCTATGCGGACATGGCCAGCCGCATTGAACGCTGCCGGGTGCGCAGCGAAGGGGCCGAGCAGTTTTCGGAGAAAGAGATTCGCCGTCAGATCCGGAGGATCGACCGGCAGCGCGCACGCTATTACGGGGACACCACCGGTCAGACATGGGGTGACAAGAGCTGCTACGATCTGTGTGTCAACACCACCGGGAAAAACATCAAGGAAATGGTGCCGCACATCGCGGCGATGCTGAAATAGCAGGCGGCAAATAAATATCCGGCCAATGTATTCAAGCGCGAGTGCGCTTCCGGCTCCCGCCAAAAAGCAGGCCCGCAGGGTGGATGCACCCTGCGGGCCTTTCTGTGCATGGACTTTATGCTGCATTCAGGATCTGCATGAACTCTTCTCCCGTGATGGTCTCGTGCTCGTACAGATACGAGGCCAGCTCATCCAGCTTGCCGCGATTGTCTTTCAGAATGGCCAGCGCTTTTTCGTGCTGCCTCCGCACCAGTTCGACAACCTGCGCATCGATCCTGCTTTGCGTTTCGGCGGAGCAGGCCAGGGATGTATCACCGCCAAGATACTGATTCGTGACGGTCTCCATGGCAACCATGTCAAAATCATCACTCATTCCGTAGCGGGTGATCATGGCGCGGGCAAGCTTCGTCGCCTGCTCGATGTCGTTGGCGGCTCCGGTGGTAATGGAGCCAAATACCAGCTCTTCTGCCGCGCGGCCGCCCGTGAAGGTTGCGATCTTGTTCTCCAGCTCCTGCTTGTTCATCAGATAGTGGTCATTGTTCTCCACCTGCAGCGTGTAACCCAAGGCACCGGAAGTGCGGGGGATGATGGTGATTTTCTGCACGGGAGCGGAGTTCGTCTGCTTCGCGGCAACCAGGGCGTGGCCGATCTCATGGTAAGCGACGATCTTCTTTTCCTGATCCGTGAGGATCGCGTTCTTCTTCTGGTAGCCGGCAATGACCACTTCAATGCTCTCCTCCAGATCGGCCTGGGTGGCAAAGCCGCGGCCGTCGCGCACCGCGCGAAGAGCGGCCTCATTGACAATATTGGCAAGCTCTGCCCCGGAGGCACCAGAAGCCATGCGCGCCACCTGCAGGAAATCTACATCGTCAGCGACCTTGATCTTCTTCGCGTGAACCTTCAGGATGGCTTCCCGCCCTTTG
>CACYOR010000099.1 GCA_902775985.1 Oscillospiraceae bacterium | reverse complement strand
GAGCTCCTTTTGTTAGTTTGGTGGTGTGGTAGCTTCATTCTAACAAACTCAACCGCTTTTTCAATTGTCTTAGTCTCACATCTATTGTAACGCTACAAAAGATTTTTTGTTTTTCTCTGCCTCCTATTGACAAGGGCAGCCGGAGAGACTATTATTCAATTGATTAAGACTTTTAATCAAATAAGGAGGAGATCACATTGAACTGCGATTTGAAGGAAATCTGCAAGGATATCCGCTGTGATATCATGACCTGCATCGGCCATCTGGGCGTCGGCCACATCGGCGGCTGCCTCTCCCTGGCGGAGCTGCTGGCGGTGCTGTATTTCGCGGAGATGAACATCGACCCCGCCGAGCCGAAGAAGGCCGGACGGGATCGCCTGGTGTGCTCCAAGGGCCATGCCGGCCCCGCGGTGTATGCCACGCTGGCCAACCGCGGCTATTTCGATAAGAAGGAGCTGCTGACCCTCAACCAGGGCGGTACCCATCTGCCCAGCCACTGCGACATGAACCTGACCACCGGTATCGACATGACCACCGGTTCCCTGGGCCAGGGCTTCAGCTGCGCGGTGGGCGTGGCCCTCGGCTCCAAGCTGGAGAAGGACGGCGCCACCATCTTCACCATCATCGGCGACGGTGAGAGCCAGGAGGGTCAGATCTGGGAGGCGGCCATGTTCGCCGCGGCCAAGAAGCTGGATAACCTGATCGGCTTTACCGATTACAACAAGCTGCAGATCGACGGCAGCGTGGCCGAGGTCAACGACATTGCGCCCCTGGCCGACAAGTGGGCCGCTTTCGGCTGGAACGTCATCGACGTGGCCGACGGCAACGACGTGGAGCAGGTGCAGAAGGCTGTCCGCGAGGCCAAGGCCAATCGCGGCAGCGGCAAGCCCACCATGGTCATCCTGAACACCCTCAAGGGCTGCGGCGTTCAGTGGATCGTGGATCTGGGTGCAGGCAACCACAACTGCCCGGTCAGCGAGGAGCAGGCCGAGGCCGCCATTCATGAGATCAGGGGGGAATAAGACCATGGAAATGAGAGCTGTTTACGCTGAGTGCCTTGCGGAAATGATGGAAAAGGACCGCCATGTGTGCGTCCTGGACGCCGACCTGTCCAAGGCCAGCGGCACCCGCAAGCTGTATGAACGCTTCCCCGAGCAGATGTTTGACTGCGGCGTGGCCGAGGCCAACATGGCCTCCATCGCGGCGGGCCTGTCCAGCTATGGCTTCAAGCCCTGGATCGAGAGCTTCACACCCTTTGCCACCCGCCGTATCTGCGATCAGATCGCCATCTCCATCTCCTATGCCAAGCAGAACGTGAAGGTCGTCGGCACCGACCCCGGCATCTCCGCCGAGCTCAACGGCGGCACCCACATGAGCATGGAGGACATCGGCGTTCTCCGCTCCGTGCCCGGCGTCGTGATCTTTGAGCCGGTGGACGAGGTGCAGCTGCGCGCCGCCATGCCGGTGCTCAACGAGTACTACGGCTGCGTGTATGTGCGTCTGTTCCGCAAGCAGCTGCCCACCGTCTTCGGTGAGGACTACACGTTCGATCTCTTCAAGGCCGATACCCTGCGCGAGGGCAAGGACCTGAGCATCTTCGTCTCCGGCTTCCTGACCAAGGACGCGCTGGAAGTTGCCGATCAGCTTGCCGCCGAGGGCATTTCCTGCGACGTCATCAACGTCCACACCATCAAGCCCATCGACAAGGAGACCGTGCTCGCCTCCGCCCGCAAGACCGGCGCCGTGCTGACCATCGAGAACCACAACGTCATCGGCGGCCTGCATTCCGCCGTGCTGGAAGCTCTGGCCGCGGAGAAGATCCCCGCCTGCGCCGTCGGCGTGCAGGATC
Organism: Oscillospiraceae bacterium; assembly: GCA_902775985.1. Classification (GTDB taxonomy): domain Bacteria; phylum Bacillota; class Clostridia; order Oscillospirales; family Oscillospiraceae; genus Limivicinus. The sequence continues at coordinate 9,320 of CACYOR010000099.1, read as the reverse complement.
GCTTCGGCGAGGTCGCCAAGATGCCCTATCTGCGCAAGGTCATGGGCCTGACCGTGGAGGACATGGTGGCCGCCGCGAAGAAGGCCGTCTCTCTGAAATAAGAAGAAAGCAATCCAATGGCCTTCCCCCGACAGGAGGGAAGGCCATTTTATAAAAATAAGGTGGAGGAATATCACAATGAAACTTGCAATCGGCAGCGATAAATCCGGCTTCAGCGCCAAGGAAGCCATCAAGGCCTATCTGATCGAGGCGGGCGTCGACTTTGACGATCTGGGCACCGTTGAGCTGGAGCAGGTGCACCCCTATTACCAGGTGGCCAGCGAGGTGGCTCCCCTGGTGCAGAACGGCACCTACGACAAGGCCGTGCTGATCTGCGGCACCGGCGCCGGCATGAGCGTCGTGGCCAACAAGTATAAGGGCGTCTACGCCGTGGCCTGCGAGGGCGTGTACTCGGCCAAGATGGCCCGCGCCATCAACAACGCCAACGTCCTGTGCATGGGCGGCTGGATCGTCGGGCCCGAAATGGCCGTGGAGATGACCAAGACCTTCCTGGCCACCGACTGGTGCCAGGATCTGGAGGACTGGCGCGCGGCCAACATGCATAAGTTCGCCAAGCAGGTCTCCGCGATCGAGGACGGCATCTATGGGGAATGAGTTCATCTATGCCCAGCCGGTGAAGATCTTCTTCGGCGAGGGCAAGTTTCAGGAGCTGGGCAGCGTGCTGGAGGAACTGAAACTCAGCCGCTGCGTCATCGCCTGCGGCAAGCATTTCGCGCCCACGGCGCAGGAGCTGATGGAGAAGGACGATCGCATCTGCGCCGTCTTCGGCGGCGTGGAGCAGAACCCGCAGCTCTCCGGCGTGATCGAGACCACCCGCCTGGCCCGGGAACACAAGGCCGACGCGGTGATCGGCATCGGCGGCGGCAGCGCCATCGACACGGCCAAGTTTGCCGCGGCCATCGCCCTGGGCGAGGGTGAAGCTCTGGAGTACTACCGCGGGGAGCGGCCCTTCCCGGCCGAGCGCCTGGCCATCCTCGCCGTGCCCACCACGGCGGGCACCGGCAGCGAGGTGACCCAGGTCTCCGTCATCAGCCATGGGACGGAGAAAAAGACCATCAACAACCCGGCCTTCATGCCCAAGGCCGCCATCGTCGACCCGCTGCTCTCCGGCACGGTGCCGCCGCGCACCACGATGAACACGGGCCTGGACGCCATGGCCCACGCCCTGGAGGGCTACTGGAGCAAAAACCACCAGCCCATCTCCGACCTGATGGCCATCGAGGCCGTGCGCCTCATTCTGGAGAACCTGGAGCGGGCCTATCGGGACGGCGGCGATAAAGAGGCCCGCCGGAACATGGCCTTTGCCTCCCTGCTGGGCGGATTGAGCTTTGCCCTGCCCAAGACGGCGGCCTGCCATGCCTGCAGTTATCCTCTCTCCGAGGACTATCATCTGCCCCACGGCGAGGCCTGCGCCTTCACGCTGGACAGCTTTGTGCGCCTCAACGCCGACGAGCGAGCGCATCCGCGCCCTCAAGGCCCTGGCCGGCTTGCGCAGCCGCCTGAGCGATCTGGGCCAGGTGGATCTGGACAAGCTCTGCCATGACTGCGCCGTGCATCCCCTGATGAACAACAACCCCGTCAAGATGGACGAGGCGAAGCTGCGCGCCATGTTTGAAGCACTGGCATGAACGCGCACAATCGAAACGCCACCTGGATGATCGGCGGGATGGTGCTGTCCTGGTCGATCTACTACGCGGTCAGCAAGGTGCTGGTGTCGGCGACGGGCTCGCCCTTTCTGGCGGGCTTCCTGCTGCGCAGTTCCGCGCTGGCCTTTCTGACCGTGCAGCTGCTGGCCGACGGCAATTTCAGCCGCCTGTTCCACCAGGGCAAGGCCGTACGCATCCTGCTCATCATCGGCGTCTTCGGTTTTCTGCTGGATCTCTTTGCCAACCTGGGCTATGCCGGCGGCTCCCTGAGCACCGGCACGGCCCTGCTGAAGACCGACGTGCTGATGGTGAACCTGGTCACGGTCATCCTCTATAAGAAAAAGCTCTACGCCTCCGACTGGCTGGGCACGCTGATCATGCTGCTGGGCGTGCTGCTGGTGCTGGGCGTGGATTTCGGCAGCATGAGCCTGAACGTCTACGATCTGTTTTTCATCCTCAGCGCCATGTGCGTGACGGCCAACGCCTTCATCATCAAACGGGCGCAGGACCGCTATCACGAGGATGCGGACATGATCTCCTATTACAACAACTTTGTGGTGCTGCTCCTGTTCGGCACCAGTGCCGCCCTGGCCGGGAATTTCCGGCCGGAGCACTTCAACACCATCCCCGGCTTCTGGTGGCTGGTGGTCCTGGGGGGCCTGGCCCAGACGGGCATCTATTTCTTCTATTACCGCAATCTCAAGCGCTACGAGGTCTGGGTGGTCAAGCTCTGCCTGCTGCTGATGCCGGTGGTCAGCTGTTTTATCGGCGTGTTCTTCCTGAATGAGGAGCTCACCACGAAAAAGCTTCTGGGCATCCTGGTGGTGCTGGCCGGCGCGGCGATCCTGCTGCTGCGCAGCCGGATCCACCACGAGGGCAAGGTCCCGCCCGTGAAGACGGCGCAGCAATAAGGCGGTATCGTTTATCCGAAACAAGAAACGCGCAGTCACAATGAATCCGAAAGGGGGAAAATACCGTGCCTTACGAGGGCGACAATATGATGGACATCAAGCGCACCAACCGCAGCGCCGCTCTCCGCATCCTGCATGAAAAGGGCGGTATGTCCCGCAAGCGCCTGGCCGAGAACATCAAGCTCACCCCCGCCGCGATCACCAAGATCGTGGGCGAAATGCTGGGGGAGGGGCTGCTGGTGGAGAGCGGCACGGTGCCCAGCGAGAGCGCGGGCCGACGGGAGATCCTGGTGGAGCTGAACACGCACCACCGCTGCGCCCTGGGGATTCTTTTGAACCTGCGGCAAGCCATCGTCTCGGCCGTCTGGCTGGACGGGAGCGTCCTTTTTTCCGAGCCGATCGAGCTGCCGTCCGCCGCCTCGGCGGAGGAAACGGTGGCCCTGCTGTCCGGGCGGCTCCTGGCCCTGGCAAAGGAGCACGGCCTGGAGGCGGAACGGGTGATCGGCCTGGGCCTTGCCGTACGGGGGATCACCTCCGCCGACGGCCGGACCCTCAGCGACAGCTTCGGCATGCTGGATGAGAGGGATGTGCCCCTCTGCCGCCTCTTTGAGGAGGCGACCGGCTTTCCCACGGTCATGGCCAATAACGTGCGCGCGCTCTTTTCCGCACAGCTGTTTTTCGACCGGGACGAGGAGGAGAGCAGTGAGTTTTTCCTCCGCTGCGAGGTGGGCATCGGCGCGGCCCTCTCCATCAACCGGCAGATCTGGCCCGGCGTCTCCCGCCAGTGCGCGGAGATCGGGCATATCCCGGTGGTGCGCCGGGGCGGCAAGCGCTGCTCCTGCGGCAAGAAGGGCTGTCTGGAGACGGTCGCCTCCCCCTCGGCCCTGCGGGAAGACGCCCTGACCCTGCGCTCGGAGGCGCAGACGCCGGTTTTCTGGGCCCTGACCCGGGAGAAAGCGCCGGAGGACGTGACGATCGAGGACGTGCTCCAGGCCGCCGAGAGGGGTGACGCGGCCATCAACGCGCTGCTGGACCGGGCGGTGACGGCGCTGGGCGATGTGGTCAAGACCCTGGTCTATCTGGTCGATCCGGGGGCCATCGTCCTCTACGGGCGGATGTTCGACAATGCCGCCTGCCTCTCCCGCCTGCTGCGGGAGATCGAAAAGGGCATCGACGGACGCCATCGGGTGCGCATCGAGCGCAGCCCGTATAACCACCGCCTGGAGGATAAAGCGGCCGGGCTGCTGGTGGTGGACGCTTATCTGAACGATGGCGGCATTCGGCCGTAACAAAGCAAAGAATGATCCCGGCCGCGGGGCACCAAGGCCCTGCGGCCGACGCTTCTCAGGAGGAATGTGGACAATGAAAACAATCGGAATGCTGGTGGCGGTGGAGATGGGCGCGGTGCTCAGCCGCTACGGCACGGCGGAAAAGAGCGAGACGCGCAGCGGCTTTCAGGTCTATACCTACGACATGCACGGCTATACCCTGCATGTGATCTCATCCGGCGCCGGAGAGATCGCCGCGGCGGCGGCCACCCAGCTGCTTATCGACCGCTACGGCGCGGAGCTGGTGGTGAACTTCGGCGTGGTGGGCGGTCTCACGGCGGAGATGGCCCAGACCAGGACCTGCGTGGTAGAGCGGGTCGTGCACTACGACTTTGACACCAGCGCCTACGACGGCACTCTGCCCGGCCAGTACGCGGAGTATCCGGACGTGTATCTGCCCCTGAACGCTGACCTGATCGAGCGGGCCGTGGCCATCGCGCCGGAGCTCAAGCGGGTCACCTGCGCCTCGGCGGACAAGTTCGTGGACGGCCCGGCGGCCAAGTCCGCCCTGCATGAGCGCTGGGACGCCGACATCTGCGAGATGGAGGCGGCGGCCGTGGTCCTGACCTGCAACCGCAGCGGCGTGCCCTGCCTGCTCATCAAGACCGTCTCCGACGGGCTCATGGGCGGCGGCGAGGAGTTCGGCGTGGCCCTGCAGCACACCTCCGAGCTCTGCCTTGCCGTGGCGGACAAAATCATCCGGGAACTCTGAGGCGAATGACATGACAGAAAAACTCTATTATTTGGACAGCCATCTCTTTCACTTTGACGCCGTGGTGACCGACTGCCGCCCCGAGGGGGAGGGCTGGGTCGTGGAGCTGGACCGCACGGCCTTTTTCCCGGAGGGCGGCGGCCAGCCGGCGGACACCGGCAGCCTGGGCCCGGCCCGGGTGCGGGACGTGCAGGAGAAGGAGGAGCGCATCCTCCACTATACGGACAAGCCCCTGACGGTGGGGGAGTGCTACTCCGGCCGCCTGGACGGCGAGCAGCGCCACCGCCGGATGCAGAACCACTCCGGCGAGCATGTGGTCTCCGGATTGATCCACGGCCTGTTCGGCTTTGAAAACGTGGGCTTCCACATGGGCGAAGAGTGCATGAGCATGGATTACAGCGGCGAGCTGAGCCGGGAGGACATCGAAAAGGTGGAGAGCCTGGCCAACGAGGCGGTGCGCTCCGACCTGCCCATCCGGGCCTGGTTCCCGGAGGCGGCGGAGCTGGAGGGACTGCACTATCGCAGCAAAAAGGAACTCAGCGGCGCGGTGCGCCTGGTGGGCATCCCGGGGATCGACCTGTGTGCCTGCTGCGCGCCCCATGTGCGCCGCACGGGGGAGATCGGCGCGGTCAAGATCCTCAATGCCGAGCGACACCGGGGCGGCACCCGGCTGAGCGTGCTCTGCGGCCTGGACGCCATGGAGGACTATGCCCGCCGGCAGGAGAGCGCCGCGGCCATCTCCGCCCTGCTGAGCGTTCCGCGGGACGCCATCGCCCCGGCGGTGGAGCGGCTGCTGGCGGAGCGGGACGGGCTCAAGGAGCGGGTGGCCGCGCTGAACCTGCGCCTGGTGGAGACCCTGGCCTCCGCCTTCCCCGAGACCGAGGGCAACCTCTGCGCCTTCGTACCGGAGCTGGACGAGATCGCCATGCGGGAGCTGGTCAACCGCATGATGCCCCGCTGCGGCGGCTTTGCCGCGGCCTTCTCCGGCAGCGACGAGAGCGGCTACCGCTACATCATCGGCAGCCTCCACTGTGATCTGCGCCGGGGCAGCCGGGCCATCAACCAGGCCCTGAGCGGGCGCGGCGGCGGCCGGCCGGAGATGATCCAGGGCCAGGCCATGGCCGATGAGGCCGCGATCCGCCGTTATGTTCAGACGGCGCGGCTGGATTGAAAACACCACAAAAATAGTAGGAATTTTTAACCGGAGCGGCCGCAAAAAAGCCGCTCCGGCCGCTTTTCCAAAAGCAGGACATTTTTTAGACAAATAAGCAAAAATGTATAGTGCAAACGCCATAATTCCGTCCTTTTTTGTCCAAAACAACGGGAATTTAATTGACAATCTTCTGACATGTGACTATAATAAGAAGCGTGAAAGTGGGGGGCCTGTCTCTCGCCGCGTCCCCTAACAGGAAGAAGAAAATATGGAGGGTTATCTGTGAAAGATCTCAAGCATCTGATCTACTTTGAGAATCTGCTTCAGGAAGCCAATAACGACTTGGTAAAGCAGGCCAAGGCGGATGGCAAGCGGGCCATCGGCTACACCTGCTATTTTATGCCTGAAGTGCTTCTCGACCTGCCCGGCTGCTTCTCCGTCCGTCTGAGAGCGCCGCGCTGCACGTCCCCCGACATCGCGACCTACTACATGTCCTCTCGCGTATGTCACTACGCAAGAAGCCTGATGGAGCGCGCTCTTGAGGGCGGCTTCAACTTCCTCGATGCCCAGATGGCAACCGAGACCTGCACCGCCACCTGCCGTTTCCAGGAGCACCTGGAGCAGAAGCACCTGGACTCCGTTCAGGATATGCGCATCATCGACAACGATGATTTCTTCTGCAGCTTTACCGACGTTCCCTTCAAAAACAACCAGATCAGCTATGAGCATTTCGCCGAGCAGCTGCGCGTGCACGTGCTGGGCGAGCTGCACAATCACTTCGGCATCGACGTGTCCGACGATGCGATCCGCGCCGCTGTCGAGCAGCAGAACGAGGTCTCCCGCCTCATGCAGGAGATCGGCTCCTACCGCAAGCTGGACAACCCCACCATCACCGGCTATGAGTACCATGTGATCCAGCTGTGCACCCTGGCATGTCCCAAGTACCTGATCCTTCCCTATCTGCGTGAGACCGCGGAAGAGCTCAAGACCCGCGAGCCCGATTTGAAGAAGGAGTTCCGCTGCAAGGTCGTGCTGGCCGGCTCCGAGAACGACGATCCCGATTTCACCAAGCTGGTGGAGAGCTGCGGCGCCCGCGTCGTGTGCGACCGCTACTGCTACGGCTCCGTGGAGAGCCGCCAGATCATCGAGCTGCCCGAGGGTGTGGATCCCGTCTTCGCCATCGCCAAGCACTATCTGTCCACCTCCAACTGCCCGCGCTTTATGCCCCAGGACGAGATGCGCGCGCGCAAAAAGCGCATCGCGGATCTGGCCAAAGAGTACCATGCCGACGGCGTCATCATCGCCTCCAACAAGTTCTGCGAGTACTGGAGCTATGAGCGCGTCATCGACACCGTCATCCTCAACCGCGACTTCGGTCTTCCCGTCTGCTCCATTGAGAAGGAGTACATCAACTCCGCCTCCGGCCAGCTGCGTACCCGCTTCCAGGCCTTCGTTGAGAGCGTAGAAATCAAGCACATCCAGGAGGGCAAGTAAGATGGCGATCAAATTTGATGTTTCCGGCCTGAAGGAGAGCTTCTCCAAGCAGGTTGCCGTGATGAAAAAAGAGGGCCTGAAAAAGACCGCTGAGAATTTCTGGTACGGCAGACCCCACACCGCCGATGAGGGCGGCCGCCGTATCGGCGAGCTTTTTGAAAACAAGACCGGCCTCTATAAGCACAGAGAGTGGCGTGGCGTCAAGGACACCATGTACTACTTCTACATGATCTGGCTGTACAACTACATCTTTATGGTCAAGGACGTCATGGTCATGGGCGGCCTGGTCAACTTTGCCAAGGGCGTGTGGCGCTACCGCTGGGTCGGCCAGACCTACCTGCCCGTTCTCCACTGGTTCGACCGCGGCCTGCAGGGCATGCGCGGCGAGGCCATGGCGGCTTCCGCCTGGCACTATCGCGGCATGGTCAGCACCACCATCCGTCAGTTCCAGCGCATGTTCGCCGCCGATACCCGTCTGCACGGCGGCAAGCAGAACGACATCTACAAGCACACCTTTGCCCATAACGAGACCGTCTGGGGCGGCATGTTCTATCCCTGGAGCGACAAGTTCCAGAACGTGCCTCTGGAGATGATCCCCTACTTCGTCACCTGCCACGTCAACTCCCACGTGGTTCTCAACTACATCGACGCCGTTCAGTCCATCGGCCTGCCCGGCGACCCCTGCCCCATGTGCCAGGCCGAGTCCGGCATCTTCGTCCTGGACGACGTGCCCGACTACGCGCCCCTGGTCGTCACCTGCAACGAGGCCTGCGATGCTTCCGTCTCCACCTCCACCCTGCAGGACTGGTTCTTTGATAAGCCCCTGTTCTCCCTGCCCATGCCCATGCTCTTTGACGATCCTCTGGTCAAGAAGTACTGCGAGCGCGAGATCGAAGAGTGCTGGAAGTTCATCGAGCAGCAGACCGGCGTTCCCTTCAACTGGGATCAGATGGTCAAGAAGCTGGAGGCTCAGAACGAGCTGCAGCGCTTCGAATGGGAGAAGTGGGACGTCATCTGCCACTCCGACTACTATCCCGTCAACGGCGTTGCCCAGGCTCTGTACCGCATCTACCAGACCCAGTACGGCGAATGGGAGATCTGGCACAAGTGCGACCGCAAGGTCCGCAAGATCATGGAGAAGTGCGTCTCCAAGAAGATCAATCCCTTCCCCCAGACCCGCCATCGCGTGATCGCCTGGTCCTGCGCCCCTCTGTACTACTCCAACTGGTGCACCTGGGCCTACAACTGCTGGGGCCTGAATGTTGTCATCAATATGGACTCGCTGATGTTCGATATGACCATCCGCACCGACTCCTACGAGAACATGCTCGAGGACGTGGCCCAGTATCATATGTGGGCTCCGATGCGCCGTATGGCCGTCGGCGGCATGAAGCACATGTTCGAGCTGTGGGAGTACATGGAGCGCTTCAACTGCGACATGGTCGCCATGTATGACCAGCTGCAGTGCAAGGGCGTGCAGGGCGTGCACGGCCTGTTCGAGGACGAGTTCCGCCGCCGCGACGTCAAGGCGTTCTGGATCCCCCATGCTCTGCCCGACTGCCGTACCGTCTCCCGTGCGGAGATTCGCCGCCTGATCAACGACTACATGTCCACCGTCATGCACGAAGAGCCTTTGGATCCGTCTCTGCTTGACTTTGACGACTCCATGACTTGGTAATAGGAGGATAGAAGCATGTGCAAATTTGGTAAGTTTCTGCTGAAGCTCCTGGGCGTCTGCCTGGTGCTGAATATCGGCCTGTTCGTGGTGTTCTTCTTCGACCTGGACGGCAAACTCCTCTTCAACGTGGTGGAGCCCTTCCTGAAGAACCACTATGACAACATGGAGCGCAAGGATACCCTGAAGGCTCCTTACGGCATCGACAAGTTCCCCAAGTACGATTTTAATTCTTAACACGATTGCCGCGATGCGGCAGAATGAATTAAATACTTATCAAGGAGAGAAGAATAAACATGAAATACTTTGGCGGTTGCGACGTAGGCTCCACCTACACGAAG